>JAAENK010000094.1 GCA_024224415.1 Gammaproteobacteria bacterium
AAGCCACCGAAAAAATAACCATAAAAAGAAGCATCCTCTGGGCGATTGGGCGGCTTGGCTAACAACTCTGTTATTGATGCCTGCGGATAGGCCCAGACAATCAAGCCAATGCCCACCAGTAAAAGCATGGGTGCCGCCAGGGTTTCTAACATCTTGATCGATTCAGCACCTCTGATAACAACCCACAGGTTGATTACCCAGAAAATGAAAAAGCCGATGACTTCGCCAGTGCCACCCAGGCTTGCCCAACCATCTGACATGGCTGAGAAAAGCAGATGTATGGCCAGCCCGCCAAACATGGTTTGAATACCGAACCATCCGCAGGCGATTAACGCCCTGATAAGGCAGGGTACATTCGAACCGATAATGCCGAACGAAGATCGCAATACGACCGGGAATGGAATGCCGTATTTAGTACCGGGATAGGCATTTAACACCAGGGGAATCAGGACGATCACATTGGCCAGAAAAATGGCCCAAAGCGCCTCCCCCACGGAGAGCCCAAAATAGGCGGTAAGCACACCACCGAGAGTATAGGTGGGTACACAAATTGCCATGCCTACCCAAAGTGAGGCGATGTGTCTGGTTTTCCATGTTCGCTGGTCAACGCGTGTAGGCGCAATATCATTGTTGTAGCGCGAACTTGATGTAACATCGTCGCCAGCGTTCAATTCGACAAATTCACCGACTGTCTCAGTATTGCTAGTAGACATGTTTTCCTCCAGATTTAAATATTTATAATTGGCTTTCTATTTTGACCCGTCTTAATCTACTGGTTTGTTCGTGCTGGATTATTAGTGTGCGTAGTCCAGTTAGCATACTGGTCCGAAACGGTCTCACCAGTGCGCGCATCAGTTTCTCCGGCAGACAATTCACGCAGGCTAATACAGTTCTCCACCGGGCAAACACTAACACACAAATTGCAGCCCACACATTCTTCATCAATCACTTCAAAATGGCGTAAACCGTCTTTTTCCTGGGTAATGGCCTGGTGCGAGGTATCTTCGCAAACAACATGACATCGACCACATTGAATGCAACTATCCTGGTCAATTTCAGCTTTTACAATGGTATTGAGGTCGAGGTATTGCCAGTCGGTCACATTCCCCACCGCCTTACCAACAATTTCATCAATTGATGTTATGCCCTTATCATCCATAAAATCGCTGAGCCCGGCGATCATATCGTCAATCACCTTGAAACCATAGGTCATCGCGGCAGTACAGACTTGCACATTTCCCGCACCGAGCGCGATAAAATCCACTGCATCACGCCAGGTGGTGATGCCGCCTATGCCTGATATGGGTAGACCCCGGGTTTGCTCATCGCGCGCGACTTCTGCAACCATATTCAACGCTATCGGTTTGACTGCCGGGCCACAGTAACCACCGTGTGTACCTTTACCGCCGGTAGAGGGATTAATCGAAAAAGTATCCAGATCAACTGAAATAATGGAGTTGATGGTATTAATCATCGACACCGCATCCGCACCACCATTGCATGCAGCACGAGCCGACAGGCGAATATCGGTAATATTAGGCGTTAGTTTGACGATAACCGGCATCGCCGAATACTCCTTACACCAGCGCGTCACCATTTCCACGTATTCAGGCACCTGGCCAACAGCAGCACCCATGCCTCGCTCGGACATGCCATGCGGACAGCCAAAATTAAGCTCGATGCCATCGGCACCGGTATCTTCTATCTTGTGCAATACATCCTTCCAGGCATCTTCCGTGCAGGGCACCATCAGCGACACTATCATCGCGCGATCAGGCCAGTCTTTCTTAACCTGAGTAATTTCACGAATATTAAGGTCTAGCGGCCGGTCGGTGATCAATTCAATGTTGTTGAACCCCATTAGACGTCTGTCGCCAGAATGCCAGGCACCGTAACGCGGGCCATTTACATTCACTAGTGGCGGACCATCTTCACCGAGGGTTTTCCAGACAACACCGCCCCAGCCAGCTTCGAAGGCGCGAACTACGTTATAGGCTTTATCGGTGGGTGGCGCCGAAGCCAGCCAAAAAGGATTCGGTGATTGAATACCAATAAATGTGGACGTTAAATCAGCCATGCCTCAATCCCCCGTGCTGCTTTTTAGCAGGCATTCATTAATCGATCTTGCTGCAAGTTTGCCGTCCTGAGCCGCGGCGACGGTCAAGTCTTCACCTTCGCAAACACAGTCCCCGCCCGCCCATACCCCTGCGACTGAGGTCTTTCGCTCTTCATCAACACGGATACGCCCTTTCTCAAGTGCGATGGAACTATCTATTTTTGCACTAAAAGTTTGGCCGATCGCCTTAAACAGCATATCCGCGGGCAGGGTAAAGGTTTTATCCTTGCACTCAAATTCAACTTCTTTGATATGACCATCGATCGTGTGAATATTCACTGGCGTCGCGTTATAGAGAATTTTGACGCCTTTTATCTGGGTAAACTCGCGTTCTTCTTCGCTGGCCACCATCGCCTCCGGCCCACGGCGATAAGCCAGCGTCACTTCGTCAGCACCTAATAGTTTAATTTGCGTAGCGATATCAATAGCGGTCATACCGCCACCGATGACGACCACCTGTCGCCCTACCGGTAATTCGGCGAAGTCGGCGCACTGACGCAACCGCTCAATATAATCGACTGCGCTCATCACACCATCGGCCGCCTCATTCGGGAGACCGAGACTATTGACGCCGCCAAGCCCCATGCCTAAAAATACGGCATCGTAGCCTTCCTGCAAACTGGTGAGATCGAAATCATCGCCCAGTTCCTGTCCATAACGAAATTCGATACCTCCAATTGCGGTAATGTAATCAATCTCACGACTGGCAAAATTATCAAGCATTTTATAGGCCGCGAGCCCATATTCATTCAGGCCACCACTCTTTTCACGAGCTTCAAAAATAGTAACTCGATGACCCTCGCGTGCCAGCCCATGCGCACAGGATAAGCTGGCAGGCCCAGCACCAACGATAGCCACGCGCTTACCCGTATCAGTTTTACGGCTAAAGAATTGTTTGCCAGTACTCATTGCAACATCGACCGCGTGACGCTGAAGCAAAGCAATCCTCACTGGACGGTGATCCTGATCATTACGAACGCAAGCCTCTTCGCACAGCGTCTCGGTAGGGCAGACGCGGGCGCAACTGCCGCCGATAATATTTTCCTGCAGGATAAGACGCGCAGCGCCATAATGGTTACCCGATTTAATCATACGAATGAACCCAGCCACATCGATGCCGGTGGGACAGGCTTCTGTACAAGGTGCGTCATAACAAAAGTGGCAACGGTCAGCTTCAACCAGCACAGCAGTTTCACCCAGTGGTGGATGCATTTCACTAAAATTGTGCAAATACTCGCCTGTTTGCAGACGGGCGGTTTTTATGTCCGGTGCACTCGCAGCGGCTTGAGCTTGTACTCCACTCATTCAGGCCTCCAGAAGTCAGTTTCTAGTTTTTTTACTTCGTCAAGTTTCATAAAGAGAATCACTATCAGGCAACAACCTCTGCCTTTTCCAAAATTGCTGACAAAACAACATTCGCTCCGGCGGTTATCCATTCCGGTTTGACGTCTTCTATTTCGTTATGACTAATGCCATCGATACAGGGGATAAACACCATCGAAGTCGGTGCAACACCTGCCAGGTAGCAGGCATCGTGGCCCGCACCTGAAACGATTTCGCGTGATGAATAGCCATGGGTCGCACACCCCGCACGTACTGCATTCACACAGCTTTCTTCAAAAGCAATCGGCGCATAATAAAAAATCTGTTCCAGCCCGCATTCGAGCCCCATTGAAGAAACGATCCTGTCGACACCTTCGCGCATTTGCTGATCCATTTTGGCCAGAACACCATCATCAGGGTGACGAAAATCAATTGTTAAGGCCACCTGCCCAGGAATAACATTACGTGAATTAGGATAGACATCGAGCATACCGACTGTTGCACAGGCCAGCGGCGCATTATCCAGACCAACCTGATTGACCAGCTGCACTATTTGCGCAGCACCCAGCAATGCATCCTTACGTCGATTCATCGGCGTAGGTCCGGCATGTGACTCAACGCCGGTCAGCGTCATTTCGTACCAGCGCTGGCCCTGTGCATCGGTCACAACACCAATGGTTTTTTCTTCGGCTTCAAGGATCGGTCCCTGCTCGATATGCGCCTCAAAATAGGCATGCACGTCACGGCCACCGACCTCTTCCTGACCCGCATAACCGATACGCCTCAATTCCTCACCCATAGTCAGACCATCTGTGTCGGCACGAGACTGGCCGTATTCAAGATTGAAAACACCACCGAATACACCCGATGCCACCATTGCGGGTGCAAAACGTGAACCTTCCTCATTCGTCCACACACAGGCCTCAATCGAATGTCGTGTCTGGATGTTCATATCGTTTAACGAACGGATGACTTCCAGACCGGTTAAAACGCCATAGACACCATCAAATCGCCCGCCCGTGGGTTGCGTATCGAGATGGCTGCCCGTTAATACAGAAGGAAGCTCTGGCTCCTTACCCTCACGTCGCGCAAATATATTGCCCATTTTGTCGACTTTGATCGTGCAACCGGCCTCTTCGCACCAACGCACAAAAAGATCACGGCCCTGCTTGTCGAGATCTGTCAGGGCTAACCGACAACAACCGCCTTTTTCGGTCGCACCGATTTTCGCCATTTGCATCAGGCTGTCCCAGATCCGATCGCCATTAATTTGATATTCTGCGGTTGTATCCGCGATGTTTAATACTTCAGGATTGACACTCATTCGAATTCTCCTTTCTCTATTTAACTGGTTATTTGCCTAGCGCTCGACAGCTGTCGGTCGATTTTGCTCGCGCCGCTTATTAACAGCATCGTAATAAGATGCAAAAGGGGGCCGCTTGACGTAGTTACCTGCGCCACGTTCAACCATCAGCTCGCCAGACTTGTAAACCAGGTTGCCCTGGCTCAGCGTGTGCGATGCAATACCCTTAATCTGCATACCTTCAAATATGTTGAAGTCGATATTTTGATGGTGAGTTTTTGCGGAAATAGTTTTAGTGGCTTCTGGATCCCAGACCACCAGATCAGCATCGGCACCGATAGAAACGGAGCCCTTACGCGGATGCATATTAAAAATCTGCGCAGCATTGGTGGACGTGACTTTGACAAACTCGTTCATGGTTAAACGACCCGTGCTAACCCCGGTATGCCATAGCACTTCCATGCGATTTTCCACACCCGCAGTACCATTGGGAATAATCGAGAAATCGTCACGACCGGCTGCTTTTTGATCCGCACAAAAACAACAGTGGTCCGTTGCGGTTGTTTGCAGGTTGCCAGACTGCAAACCACGCCACAGTGCCTCCTGATGTTCTTTCGGTCTAAATGGTGGGCTCATAACATGCGCCGCTGCTCGATCCCAATCCGGGTCGCGATAAACAGAATCGTCGATTAACAGATGACCGGCCAACACCTCGCCAAATACCCGCTGACCTTCGCTGCGCGCCGTGGTAATGCTTTGCAAAGCCTCTTTGGTCGATACGTGCACCAGGTAAACGGGGACATCAAGCGCCTGAGCAATTCTAATCGCCCGATTCGCGGCTTCCGCCTCAACTTCCGGTGGACGCGACAGAGGATGCCCTTCCGGACCGGTGATGCCCATTTCCTTCATCTTGCGTTGCAACTGGAAAACCAGTTCGCCGTTTTCGGCATGCACGGTTGGGATAGCGCCCAATTCGAGTGAACGGCTGAAACTGTTCACCAAAATTTCATCGTCGGCCATTATCGCGTTTTTGTAGGCCATAAAGTGTTTGAAACTATTCACACCGTGGTCGCTGACCAAGGTACCCATGTCTTTGTAGACACTGTCATCCCACCAGGTAACCGCGACGTGGAAGCTATAATCTGAAACCGACTTTTCCGCCCACTCGCTCCACTGACGAAAGGCGTCCATTAAATTCTGTTGTGGTGCGGGAATGACGAAATCGATAATGCAAGTGGTGCCGCCAGCCAGTCCGGCTGCCGTACCGGTATAAAAATCCTCGCTGGCTACCGTACCCATGAATGGTAATTGCATATGCGTATGTGGATCGATGCCACCGGGCATGACATATTGTCCTCCGGCATCGATTATTTCTGCAACGGGGGGGATATCCAGATTTTCACCGACCTGTTGAATCTTGCCATCGGCACAATAAACATCGGCCCTGGCCGAGGTTTCGGCATTAACGATGGTGCCCCCTTTAATAAGAATAGACATGCGCTTCTCCTCCGCAAACATTTAAATAGTTATTTTATGGCTCGCCAGCGGTGCAAAAGTATCGGGTTGCCGATCACGAAACAGCGGTCAGTCTTCGCGCCCCAAATTAATTTTAAGCTTAAAAAAAACAATAACTTATGTTTATCAAACACCCTCGGAT
>JAAENK010000095.1 GCA_024224415.1 Gammaproteobacteria bacterium
CGTGGCATTGTTATAAGACCAGATTGTCGGTGGAATCGGGTTTTTGGCAACTTTACCAGCACCCTGGAAAACCGCATCAATAATTGCTTCCTTATTGATAGCCTTGTTCAGCGCTTTGCGAACCTTGGCGTTATCAAATGGTGCAACATTGGCATTGTATGCCAGATAGCCAACATTGAGACCTTCCTGGCTCATCAGGTTGATATCCGCATCCTTGCCCATGGCTGCGATATCCGCCGGGTTTGGATAGGGCATGACATGACATTCACCGGCTTTCAGTTTTTGATAGCGAACCGAAGCATCGGGTGTGATAGCGAATACCAGGTCATCGATTGCTGCCTTACCGCGGAAAAAGTCAGGATGCGCCTTATAACGGATGAAGGCATCTTTCTGATAAGCGACCATCTTGAAGGGGCCGGTGCCAACCGGACTCTGGTCGAATTTATCCTTGGTGCCAGCAGCAGCCATTTTATCGGCGTATTCGGAGGAGTGGATTGAAGCAAAATCCATAGCCAGATTGGCGATCATAGGTGCTTCGGGGCGGTTTAGTACAAATTTAACTGTATGGTCGTCGACCTTGACGATTTGCTTGAGCAAGTCTGGCATCGACATACCGTTAAAATATTCGTAAGCGCCGCCGGACACCATATGGTAAGGATGGTCTTTTAAATATTGGCGATTAAACGAAAATAATACGTCATCAGCATTAAAATCACGACTCGGGCTAAAATCCTTCGTGCTATGCCATTTTACGCCCTTACGCAGTTTGAAAGTGTATTGCAGACCATCATCAGAGACAGTCCAGCTCTCGGCGAGGCCGGGGATGATTTTTGTTGTGCCGATTTCAAACTCGACCAGTTTGTTATAAATCTGTCGAGATGAGGCATCAAAGGTAGTGCCTGCAGTATAAAGCGATGGGGTAAAGCCTTCTGGTGAACCCTCGGAGCAAAATACAAGGGTTTTCGCTTGCACACCTCCAGCTAGAAGTATGGCTGCACTCGCGGCAATAAATTTTATTTTCATTAGACAGTTCTCCTGAATGGCTAATAGATTGAGTCATTAGTTATATGGTTATTCCAACCTTTGGCTTAAATTATTGTGGAAAAGCTAAAGCTTGAGGCTGGTACGGCCCTAACTATACGCCCTTTAAAAAAAATGAAAACTTAGTTTGTAACTAGTTTATGGGAACTTCGGCTAGTAACCAGTTGGCCAGTTCGGGAGATTGCTGTACCAGTTGTTTACGCGTCTGATAGTTCAGCTGGGGGGTAGTGTCGAGTAGTTGTCGAAAATCCCTGGCGTTGATTCTTATAAAACCGCAATCGCTATCAGCCCTGAACTCGACGATGCGATGTTGACCATACGCTCGCCAACCGAATTCATCACCCATATAACAGGCTTGGCCATCAACCATACCCTCGCCGTCACAAAGAATATACAGGTATTTCTGACCGAGACTATCACTATCACCGGCTGGTATCTTATGCCATTTAGCCAGGCGCGAGATTTTATCTATCACCGTGGAAGATAGTTGCGTGTATTGTGGAAGGGATTTGATAGATGGTCGCAGGCGCCAGCGTAGTTCGAGCGTTTCCTGTAGTCCGCTGTGTTTAATAAAGTGACGGAAATCGTCTTCATTGAAGACGCAGACGGTTACCGGGGTGCGCGCCACCACGCTTGCGCCATTGGACTCAGCACCGTTCATGATGGTCATTTCGCCGATGACATCGCCAGCCTGCAAGGTGGCAATTGCCTGAAAACCATCTTCCTGCTTACTAACCACTTCACAGTAGCCGGTAAGAATCAGGGATACATGGGGTGGTTTATCGGCATCCTGCATTATGATGACGTCTTCGGTATTGTAGCGATAAATTTCATGCTCGGTGAGCAGGCTGCGCAACCAGCGGTTGGGCAGGGGCTGTCCAAGCCACTGCGTCAGGTAGTGGTTTATCTGCGAGTTGTAAATTGTTTCGTTGGTTTCGAACAGAGTATAACGCTTACCCGAACTTGCGAGTGAAAACCGGGTATTCAATACATCTGGCAATTTTTCGACGTGTACGAAAACCACACGTTCGGCTTTTGATTCAAGTGCATCAAACGGGTCTCCATGGATTTCTCCCGCGCCACCGTCGGCAATTAGAATATGAAAATTCTGTTTATAGAGCCGATCCAGATTAGCCACGGTCGATTCACGCGCAATGCCGGCATCGCGCATTTCACGAATGGCCTTCATGTTCTGATTATCACCGACGATGCAAACATCACGATGCTGACCACGATGCACGGTCGAAAAGGTTGCGCCGATCGTCGGAATGCTATGCACAGTGGCATGAAATTCGATTTTGAGGCCAAAGTAATTAATCATTTCGCCGGGTTTTACTTCATAGAACCTGAAATGCTCCTCGACCACCGTGGTCGACCAGCCTAGTCCGCAACTAAGTTTTTCCATAGCCATGTGGTAGATTTCTCGTGTGGTAATAATCTCCACACAGTGCGGCATTTCCATTAACGGGAACATGGAGCAATGGTCGTCGTGTAAATGTGTAAGGAATACGGCGGAGATCTGGTTGCGGGCAATGCCACGGGCATGCAGATGCTCGTTCAGAAACGGAATCGAATCGATCAGGATATAGTCACCGTTGTGACATATGGCCAGACCGGTGCAGGGTTCATCGGTAGAAAAACCGGACGCACCACCGAGCACTTCGAGACTGAGCTTGGCCAGGCCGCTGGTGACATGATCAATTGGCACCGCATATGGGGGATGTATTAGCGAGTCCAGATTGAGATCGACCTCAATCTCTCCATCTGTATTCGATATCAGGTAATGGTCGGCGCCTTTACGCGCAATGCTAAATCCCCCAGCCACCGCATGATTATTTTCAAATGGAATGCAGTTGAAAAAGCCTTCGACGGGAATGACTTCACCGTTCTTATCTTTCAACGCCAGATATCTGGAAATCGACAGCCACTCGTCACGCTGGCCTTCTTCGGTTAACCAGCTTTCCAGTTCGGAGCGGGTGGGGCCAAACAGGGTGAAGCGTAGTAGTCGCAAAGCCTGGCTAATGGTGTCGGCGTCACCAACCAGGTTGATTTTTCGGTTTTCCGCAAAACCATTAGCGTAAAACAGAAAGAAATAAAAAGGGAATTCGAGATTATTGAGCAATGATCCATTCTTCTCACGAACATCGGTCAGCACCAAAGTATCGAAGCTGCGTATACCCTCGCGTAGTAATCCTTTGAGTACTTCAGGCGGCTGGCCAAATAAAACCACTTCATTCGAATCGGTAACGACTCGGCTACCCGGAGCTGGTTTCAGTATTTGTGGTTCATCCATTCGTGAGACAACCAGCGTTAAGCACTTGAGAGAACGCTAAAGTGTACCTTTGGCCGGAATACGGAGAAAGATGCAAAGCTGTTACATAGTTTGCATTTTCTGCCTGGAAAGGCTTTTTAAATGCCCTTTTGAACCTGAAGGCGATGTTGATAGAGTTTCTCATAATAAGGCTGAGCCTGATCTGCAATCATCCGTTCTCGATCTGACAGTTTTAAGGGCTTTTCCACATAGTGAGCGAATCCTCTGGAATCCCACACAGAACCATACCAGTATTTCGCCCAGACGCCATCGCTGTCACGTCTCCCTTGCGGCCATTTGAGCATATTAGTATCGAAAGCGATGTTGAGTCTGTCACATATTTGACGCAACATAGCTTCAGGATTGAGTAAAAATTCACGACTATCGATGATGATGGGAAGTTTTCCCGTTATATCGGCGATATGATCGAACAATTCCACCTGTTGCCCAAAACCAATATCCTCGAGGGTGGCATCGCTGCGCACTGCCGCATAAGATGATATGACTGCCTCGGGGTCGCGGATTAAGAAGCAGTTTTCCAGTGATGATAACCACTGTTTATCAATTTCCGGCAGTAAATGCAGGGTCATGTGTTTTTGATAAAAAATAGGGGCTTGTTCTGGCGAGCCCTGGCTGCAACGATCCACAATCAGTCGCCAGTCGGTTCCCTGATCGGCGATTACCTCTACCGCACCCGGATGTGGTATGCCGGTTTTGTACAGGTAATAGCCATAAAGTGGCTCGTCCCAGACACTGCAATCGGCCCGGTTTTCCCAGGCGCGCATCATTGCTGTGGAAATATTACGTGGCCCAGACCACATCGCGATACGTTTGGTCATTGGCTGCATTCCCGCTCTAGCAATGCCAGGTACAGTTGTTGGAGCCTTTCCACCATCGGGCCACGTTCACCATTGCCCATGATACGACCATCGATATCGCGCACCGGCGCCAACCCGGCGAAGGTGCCGGTGACAAAGGCTTCGTCAGCGCGATAGACGTCGGTGAGGCTGAAGTTTCCCTGGCAGAGAGGAATGTTATTTTGCTCGCAGAGCCGAATGACTACACCGCGGGTAATGCCATCGAGACAGTAATCACCGCTCGAAGTCCACACTTCGCCTTTTTTAACGATAAAGAAATGCGTCGAATTACAGGTCGCGACGAAGCCATGCGGATCCAGCATCAGGGCCTCGTCGGCCCCTGCTTTGGCGGCCTGAATGCAGGCGGTGATGCAATTAAGTTTTGAGTGGCTGTTGAGTTTTGGGTCCTGCACATCGGGGTAGCCACGACGTACATGCACTGTGAACAATTTAATACCTTTGGCGGCAGTCTCCGGCAAAGCCTGTTTGTATTCGGGGATGATGACAATCGTCGGCGGCGTAATAGTAATGCGAGGATCCTGATACGGTGTGGCCTTGATGCCGCGCGAAACCATTAGACGAATGTGCACACCATCGTGCATGGCATTTTTTTCCAGCGTATGGTAAAGCCGAGCCGTGAGTTGTTCGGGTGATATATTCATTTCCATATCGATGGCTTTGGCGCCGCCATAGAGTCGTTCCAGGTGTTGATCGAGAAAAGCAATTTTGCTTTTGTGTACCCGCAATCCCTCCCAAACACCATCGCCCAGTACAAAGCCGCTATCGAATACCGAGATCATGGCTTTTTCTCGGGGCAGTAACTCACCATTAATATCGATCAGGATCGAAGCGTTACGCGGGTCGTCCTGGTATTCATGGGTGCCTTTCATTCATTTTCCGGTGAGTCTGAGCAGCTGAACTCAAATTCGTAGTCCAGACTGTTGATGGTTAAGTAGAGCTTGCCGTCACGCTCGTGTTCTTCTGCGAGATTGGCCAAATCAAAAAATGCACTACGACTGATTAAAGCGTCTAGACCGTCACGACAGTGCACATAGGGGCGTGGGATCTGGGTTTGTGTCTCGATTTCCAGGCGTAATGGATGTTTATGGTCGACAATAATATGCTCACCGAGATTGGTAGTAAAAACCAGGGCCGATTGCCTGCGCTCGACCAGGGTTGCAACAAAGGGAGCGTCGTCGACCTGAATTTTCAATTTCTCGTTGGGGGTGAGTAAAAAATATTCCTCGCCCTGCTTGCACAATACGCGGGCAAATAACTTAACCAGCGATTGTCGTTGAAAAACGCGCCCTTCATGAAACCATTGTCCATCGGCGGCAATCCGAATATCAATGCTACCGGTCTGCGTCGGCCGCCATTGTTTTCGAATCTCACTATAGTTTTCAGCCGCATTGATTTCGGCGAGTAAGTGTTCCAGCTCAGGCATAGGTTAATAATGTTTTCACGCATGGGCGTTGTCAAGCCATTGTGCCGTGTCGAATACAAGGCAGTTATTGTCGATATGAGAAGCATTGGGCCATATCGAATTGGTTAAGCTTGCTGCTGGCGACAGTCAGGCGGCAATATGACTGGCGGTCTTGCATTGATCCAACCATAGAGAGTAGCTATGCCTATAGCAGAAAGTAATCCCCAACTTGCCGACAAACGCGGCAAACATGGCCGCGGCAAAGTCAAAGGTCGAGTGGTCGATATCAATGCCCTTCTCGAAGTGCAATCGCTATTGGGTGACGCTTCCCGCGCCAGCGACTTGCTCATCGAACATTTACATAAAATTCAGGATAAATTTGGGTATTTATCTGCTGAACACCTGGTTGCGCTTGCCAGCGAAATGAAACTTGCACCGGTTGAAGTCTATGAAGTTGCAAGCTTCTACCATCATTTCGACGTTGTTAAGGAAAACCAGACACCACCGCCAGCGTTAACCGTCCGCGTTTGTGAATCTCTAAGCTGTGAAATGTCGGGGGCAAATGAGTTGATAAATGCTCTCGATGCATCTCTGGGAGATGGTGTTCGTGTTCAACGGGTACCCTGCGTTGGGCGTTGCGACAAGGCACCAGTTGCGGTAGTGGGACAGCATACTGTGGATAATGCCAGTGCCGAGTTAGTACAGTCTGCGATTGCTGCAGGTCATACTACACAGCCTTTGCCAGTCGATAGTATCGGCTATGAAGCTTACAAAGCAAATGGTGGTTACGGTCTATACGAAAAGCTGGTAGCAGGTGAAACCAGCAGTGACGCTATTCTCGAAGCTCTCGAAAACACAGCATTACGCGGTCTCGGTGGTGCAGGTTTTCCCGTTGGTCGCAAGTGGCGGATTTTGCGTGATGCTCCCGCACCCCGCCTGATGGCAGTGAATATCGATGAGGGTGAGCCGGGTACTTTCAAGGATCGCCTTTATATGCTCTCAGATCCGCATCGTTTTCTTGAAGGTTTGTTGGTTGCCGTCAAAGTAATTGGTATCGATCATTGTTACATCTATGTGCGCGATGAGTACCCGTCGGTTAGCGAAAACCTCCGTAGAGCTATCACAGAATTGACTTATGAGTTACCCAGCATTGAAATTCGTCGTGGCGCTGGTGCTTATATCTGTGGCGAAGAATCGGCGCTAATTGAGTCTATCGAAGGCAAACGCGGCATGCCTCGTCTGCGTCCTCCGTATGTCGCGCAGGCAGGGTTATTTGGGCATCCGACGCTGGAGCAAAACTGCGAATCATTATTCTGGATTCGTGATGTCATCGAAAAGGGCAGTGAATGGTTCGATTCGCAAGGTCGTAATGGTCGTAAAGGTTTGCGTAGCTTCTCGGTTTCGGGTCGGGTGAAAAAACCCGGCGTCCATCTAGCCCCCGCCGGGATTACTATTAAAGAATTAATCGAAGAATACTGTGGCGGCATGGCCGAAGGACATAGCTTTTATGGCTATTTCCCCGGCGGTGCTTCGGGTGGTATTTTGCCAGCCTCCCTTGATAATATTCCGCTAGATTTCGATACCTTACAGGAATACGGTTGCTTTATCGGTTCGGCAGCCGTGATTGTGCTGTCTGATAAAGATAGCGTCAGGCAAGCAGCACTGAATGCGATGAGGTTTTTTGCCCATGAATCCTGCGGACAGTGTACACCCTGCCGAGTCGGTACCGAAAAAGCGGTTACTATTATGGAGTCGAGCAAATGGGATATCGACCGACTGAAGGACTTGTCCGAAGTGATGATTGACGCTTCCATTTGCGGCCTCGGCCAGGCAGCACCGAATCCAATGTTGTCGGTGATCCGGTATTTCCCACAGGAGTTGGGTTTGGAGGAGCATCAGTCATGATCAAATTCAGTTTAAACGGTGATACGATTGAAGCTTTGCCGGATGAAACGATCATCCAGGCCGCTAGACGTAGCGGTACAGAGATTCCCCATCTTTGTTATACCGAAGGATTACGTTCAGATGGCAATTGTCGTGCCTGTGTTGTCGAAATCGAAGGTGAGCGGGTACTGGCACCCAGTTGTTGTCGTAATCCAACACCAGGCATGGTAGTTAACTCCAATAATGATCGTGCTTTGAAGTCACAAAAAATGGTAGTTGAGTTGTTGCTGTCTGATATCCCGAAAACAGCTTACACGCTCGACAATGAACTTACCCAGTGGGCCGATAAACTGGGAGTTAAATCACCACGATTCAAAACACGTTCCCAGCCTGATGCTGATTTGTCACATCCAGCGATTGCAGTCAAACTCGATGCCTGCATTCAATGTACACGTTGTCTACGTGCCTGCCGCGAAATCCAGGTTAACGACGTCATCGGTCTGGCGAGTCGTGGTTCGCATGCCGAAATCGTCTTCGATATTAATGATCGGTTGGGTGAGAGTAGTTGCGTTGGCTGCGGTGAATGCGTTGCAGTTTGTCCGACTGGTGCTCTCAGCGATGCCAGTGGAGCGCATCAACTCAAAGCGGAGCGTGTAGTCAACTCGGTTTGCCCCTATTGCGGCGTTGGTTGTCAGCTCAGTTACCATGTTAAAGATGACATAATCATCAGGGTCGAAGGCCGTGATGGGCCTGCTAATTTTAGCCGTTTGTGTGTTAAAGGTCGGTATGGCTTCGACTACCTGACGCATCCACATCGATTACTCAAGCCTTTAATTCGCAAAGAAGGCGTACCGAAGGGAATGAATGAACATTTTGACCCTGGCGACCCGTCGAAAATGTTTCGAGAGGCAAGCTGGGAAGAAGCAATGTCGCTGGCAATCAGTGGATTGAAAAAAATCAAAACCGAGTGTGGCGGTGATGGACTGGCCGGATTTGGCTCAGCCAAAGGCAGCAACGAGGAAGCCTACTTATTTCAGAAACTGGTACGCGCTGGTTTTGGTACTAACAATGTTGATCATTGTACCCGTCTTTGCCATGCCTCCAGCGTTGTAGCATTGCTCGAAGCCATCGGTTCTGGCGCGGTTTCGAACCAGGTCGAAGATGTAAGTAATACCGAAGTATTTATGGTGATTGGTTCCAACACGACCTCGAATCACCCGGTTGCGGCTACCTTCATGAAAAACGCTATCAAACTGGGTAAAAAGCTTATAGTGCTCGATCCACGTAAAACTGATATTACGCGCCATGCAACGCATTTCTTACAGTTCAACGCATCAGCCGACGTGGCGTTATTGAATTCAATTTTGCACGTTATTATCGATGAAGGTTTAACCAATGAAAAATTTATCACCGAGCGTACCTCTGGCTACGATGCGATAAAAGCCAACGTCGCCGATTACAGCCCCGAGAAAATGGCCGCAATTACCGGGATCGATGCCGACGAGGTACGCGAAGTTGCACGCTTGTATGCTACTTCAAAAGCTTCAATGATTTTCTGGGGAATGGGTGTATCGCAGCATATACATGGCACCGACAATGTGCGCTGCCTGATCGCGTTATCGATGATTACCGGGCAAATAGGTCGCCCTGGCACCGGCCTGCACCCTTTGCGGGGACAAAATAATGTGCAGGGTGCTTCCGACGCCGGCCTGATTCCAATGATGTTTCCCGATTACAAACGTGTCGATAATGCTGAAGCGGTAGCAAAATTCTCCTTGTACTGGGATACTGAACTGGACAACAAGGTTGGCTTAACAGTTGTCGAAACCATGCATGCCATTCTTGATGGCATGGTTCGAGGCATGTATATCATGGGCGAGAACCCGGCGATGTCAGACCCGAACTTAAACCATGCTCGAGCAGCGCTTGCGGCGCTAGATCACCTCGTGGTACAGGATATGTTTCTCACCGAAACCGCTGCCTTTGCCGACGTTGTGTTACCGGCCTCTGGTTGGGCGGAAAAAGATGGCTCGGTTTCCAACACTGATCGACGAGTACAACTCGGACAGGCAGCTGTGCCTTTGCCCGGCGATGCTCGGCAGGATTTATGGATTATTCGTGATATCGGCAAAGGTTTGGGGCTTGACTGGAACTACCAGCATGTCTCCGAGGTTTATGAAGAAATGCGTGGTGCCATGACGAGTATCACTGGTATTAGCTGGGAAAGATTACAACAGCAAGGCTCGGTGACTTACCCCTGTAAGGATGCCGAAGATCCTGGTCAGGGCCTTGTGTTTATCGATCAGTTCCCCTCACAAGATGGCAAGGCGAAACTGGTAGCAGCTAAATCAGTATTAGCCGATGAACAACCCGACGATGAGTTCCCATTGGTGCTGATTACCGGTCGCCAGCTGGAACATTGGCATACCGGTACGATGACACGGCGCACTGAAGTGTTAGACTCCATTGAGCCTGTACCCGTGGTTTATGTTAATCCTCAGGATCTCGAAGCATTGAGCATAGCGGCAGGTAGTGAAATTGTTGCACGTTCAAGACGTGGAGAGCTACACGCTTATGCTCGCCCTGACGCAGCTCTAAAAAGAGGAGAAGTATTTATTCCATTTTGTTATCACGAGGCGGCGGCTAATCTTCTTACCAATGAAGCGCTTGACCCGTTTGGTAAGATTCCTGAGTTCAAATTCTGTGCAATTAAGTTGGGAACAGCTTAAACTGGTGACGGAATGGTGGCCAAGAAAAAACAAAAAAAGACTGGTTGCGAGTTTACACTCGAAACGACTATGGGATTGCCCGTGGTCGAGTCTGCCGGTGGGTTGGTGTGCAATCGCTACCACCATTTTTTACTAATGTTCAAACGCGGTAAATGGGATATGCCCAAAGGCAGGATCCATCGGGATCAGTCAAATGAGGCTGCTGCGCTGAGAGAGGTTCACGAAGAAACCGGCCTGGAAAAAAATAAGCTTTCTATCCAGGGTAAACTGGTGTCGACCTGGCATACTACCAGCCATCAGAACAGCAGATGCCTGAAGAAAACCCACTGGTATTTAATGCAATACGACGGTGACGATGATGATACCAATCCCCAGGTTTCCGAAGGCATTATTGAGTGCCGCTGGGTTCATCTCAGTGACCTGCCGCAATATCAGGAATTACTGGTGGCGAGGATAGGTTATGTGGTTGATTTCTGGGACAAGAACCTGGCCTACGTGCCACGCAAGTAAATCTACTAACCGGGTGATCCTAGCCGCCTGTCACCGGCGGGAAAAAGGCCACTTCATCACCGTCGTTGACGATGGTATCGCTTTCGCCCATTTCCTGGTTGATTGCGACTAGTATTTTATTTTCACCACAAAATTCCTGCGCCCAGATTCCTTCGCGTTCGATCAATAACTGGACAATATCCGCTGCACAACCGACTTGATCAGAGCAATCGAGTTCTTCAGATTTTAGTCCGAGGCTTTCGCTGAGGCGGGCAAAGTACTTAATTTTAATCATGGTAATCTTCCTGGCTTAATCCCAGTCGAATAGCTGGATATCAACGGCATCTCCGGGTTCGACACCCGTATTTTCCTCAGGCAGTAAAATAAAGCAATTGGCTTTGCTCATCGAACTAAGAATGCCGGAACCCTGCTTACCTGTCTTACCAACACGCCATTCATTGTTTTCATCATGTGTGGCGATACCGCGCTGGATTTCCTGGCGTCCGGGTAACTTGCGCAGTTTATCAATAGAGATGGCTTTAAGTCGTGCTGGCGACACGATTTCGGCGCCACAAAGCTGCTGAATGGCGGGGGTGGCAAACTGACTGAAGGTGACCATCACCGCAACCGGATTGCCGGGCAATCCAATGAACAGGCTTTGCCTGATTTTGCCAAAAGTTAATGGACGCCCTGGTTTGATCGCGATCTTCCAGAAATTGATATCGCCAATCTCGGCGAGCACGGTCTTGATGTAATCGGCTTCACCAACAGACACGCCGCCGGTGGTAATGATGAGATCGGCTCGCTCGCTTGCCTCGACTAAAGTATGACGAATTGATTCAGGCTCATCCTTGATAACACCGAGATCGAGTATTTCAACCGGCAACCCCGATAACAGGCCGAATAAGGTATACCGATTACTGTCATAAATTTTTCCTTTCTCCAGCGGTTGCCCAGGTGATACCAGCTCATCTCCTGTGGAAAAAAACGCTACGACTGGTTTGCGGTAGACTTTGAGCTTATCGATACCAAGTGACGCCAGTACGCCAAGATTTGCTGGGTTGATGCTGGCACCCGGTTCGATGACGGTCTGATCTACCGCGATATCCTCACCTGCATGGCGTACGTTTTCACCGCGACGATGATCGGCGTCGACACGTACCTGACCACTGTCGAGTTCCACTTGCTCCTGCATAATCACCGTGTCGGCGCCCTGGGGGATGACGGCACCGGTCATGACACGAACGCATTGCCTGTCGCCACAAATCCCGTCAAAGGCAATACCGGCATAAGCCGTACCGATTTCTTCCAGTTCGGTAATGCTGTCATCGACCAGGCTATCGAAAGCGATGGCGTAACCATCCATCGCGGAGTTGGCATGCGCCGGAACATTAATGGGAGAAACCACCTTTTCGAAGTTGATACGACCCAGGCAATCTCGGATCGGCAATTCCTCAGACTCTGAAATTGGCGTTACCTGTTGAGCAATCCGTTCAAGTGCTGCCGATACCCGGATAGATTCCGGATCACTCGGGTCAGCGCAACTCGCGGTCGGTGTAATTTTATTACTCATAGAAATAGCTTGAAAGTAAATGGCCTTATTGAGACATAGTCTCGACCGAAATGGTAGGGGTTGATGCAAAAATTAACATGATTATTCAGCCAATACTCTAGCGTATTCGCTAGCATCCGGATGACCATTAGCTGCGGCTTTCCTGAGCCAGTCTATCGCTTCACGTCGCTGTAGTTGGCTACTATGTTCCAGCCCTTTGCCATAGGCGGTCGCCAGCATCACTGCATAGGCAAATTGCCCATCAGAGTCACCCTGTAATGCCGATTTCTGTAACCAGGCCGCAGCTTTGTAGATATCGCGCGGAACGATTAAGCCTTTTTCGTACTCGATTCCCAGCTCGTACTGAGCCCGCGAATCACCCAGTTGTGCCGCCTGTATGATGTATTCAAGCGCCAGTTTCCGGTCCTCGACCACGCCTTTGCCCTGCTGGAATAGATTCGCAATATTAATTAAAGCGGTGGTGTTGCCTTTCGTCGCGAGTTGCTCCCAGATCAAACGTGCCTCTTCGTAGTTGCCGGCCTTGAAGGCGGCGTAAGCTTTCAATCCAGTCACGGCCTCAGCGGCATTATCGCGCTCTTCGGCGAGGGTCAGGCTAGCAGTGGAGACAAAGACCAACAGCACAACGACCCCTACAAAAAGGTGGGCAGATAATCCGGCCTTACTATTAGTTTGAGACTTCGAGGGGTATAGCCGGGCCATTTTGATTTCTCGATTGTTTGCCCGCCAGCAAGTCGATAGCACACTGGTTTTTATCATTGATAATCGCGAGGCACTCTAGACACTGGATGCACTCATTGTAATCGATTGTACCGGTGTTATCGATTGCGTCGATCTGACATCGGTTTCGGCACAACTGGCATTTTGAGCCGCATTCGTCGCGGCGCCGTAATTTCTCGAAAAGGTGGATCTTTCCTACTATGGCGAGCCCTGCGCCAAGTGGACATAGGTACCTACAGTAGAATTTACTGATATAAACCCCGATTCCGAGCAAGATAACAGTATATAAAACGAAGGGATACGAACGCATAAATAATAGAGTGATGGCGGTTTTAAAGGGCTCGACTTCGGCTAGTACCATCGCATGGCTAAGCGAATAGAGTGAAACTCCGGTTAAGCCAACTAGTACCAGATACTTTAGTGCTTGTAGGCGCGTATGCATTAACTCAGAAAACTTCCACTGCCTGACTTTCATTTTCACTGCGGCCCAGCTCACCATTTCCTGTAGCACGCCAAACGGGCAAAGCCAGCCGCAGAAAACACCGCGTCCCCAAAGCACTAATGAGATGACTGTATAAATCCACAAGATGAATATCACTGGGTCGAGCAGAAAAACCTTAATGTCAAAGCCACCTACGATTTCCACCAATAACGTAAAGATGTTTACCACCGAAAGCTGGCCCTGCGAGTAGAAACCGATAAAGAACAGGGTGAAAGTCAAAAAAGTCCATCGAATCCATAAAAACCGCTTAAAATTTTTGATTAACGACTGCTGTCTGACGAAAATAAAACTCAGGATCAGCAGCGAAACCAACAAAATAATCACTTCTGGAATCCGAGTTTGCCAGATGGTGACCCAGACTGGAGTTGGTCTGGCTGCTTCCACGAGTAGTTGCTTTTCGAACAGCTTTGCCGGTAATGCGTATTCCTTTTTTAGACTGGCGTGGTCGTTAATCAGATGATTCTTTTTGATATTTAAATTTAGCTGCAAATCCATCGCTGCGCTGGGATCGAAACCAGTTTGCGGCCGAATGCGGAATATGCGTGCATTTTCAAAAACTGGTGCAGCATCGATGAGCTTGATTGAATCGTAGTTATAGAAATTCAAATCACGTAGCGGAATCGGCAGGCCATTTTGCAATAAGCTGAATCGCTCGGGAATCGTGCCTGGTTTGAATACCGGACTGATATACTCATAGAACCCCTTAGACATGACAAATACTGCGGCCTCATCGGTTTTCAGTTTTTCACGTAGTCGTGAAAACTCCGTTTCTCCGAGCAGGTTTTTACCAATGCTGGGGGCATTCAGGTAAGCAAAGTAAAGGTCAATATTTTCTAGCTCCGGGGTTTCCGACCATTCACTTTGGGGGTAGTCATACAGCTTACTACCCAGTGTCTGTTCGATTTCATCCCTGCTTAGTTGCCAGTGTTGCACCAGACCCTGTTCAAGCAGTTGATGCCATGTTTTTGGTTCGAAGACATCAGGGCGAACTCGCGAGGAGGCTTGCTGTGCGAAGGACTCCAGAGTTTGCCGCGCCACCTTCAGCGCGGAAGACATGACTGTATCATTTACCACAATAACTGAGACAGTCGCCTTGGTGACCGCGTTAAAATAAACTGTGCCCGGACCAAATTTGCTGACCGGTGCGCCCGGCCTTTTCAAAATCACACGGTCACTGATCCGTCTACCGCGATATTGAGCGATGAACTCGAGCAATGGCCCTTCTCCGAGACCGTGCATGAAAATCGGTTCGTGATGCTTCATCAGTTTCACCCCGGTGAACTGTCCCTTCGCATCGATGCCAATGAGCAGGTCGATCGGGTCGCCGGAAAAACCGGTGATGTCCGTCAAATCACGCGTTTCGAATACATATCCGATCAGTTCCTGGAGTTGATACACTGGCCACACGGGCGGTGAAGTTTGTTTGTCGCCTATAACCGTGGCTTTGGGAAAGAGCTCAAGTATGTCTTGCTCGGTTACAGCGCTGTCGACAGTCAGGGTCTGGGCGCTGACCGTAAACGGTATCGTAAATACCACTAATAAGATCAGGGCAAGTTTGGACATGGTCTCATGGTAGATGTTAGTTTGAATCTGGCAATGCTGAACAGGTCGCATTAA
>JAAENK010000096.1 GCA_024224415.1 Gammaproteobacteria bacterium
ACCAACCCGCCATTATTTGCTGGCATAGAAGAGGCCGAGTATTCTTCGGCATCTTCCGTCAAGCTCGAATGGCGTTTAGGCGCAGGTGTTCTAACAGCAAGTTACGATATTTTCCTCGGATTCTCCGGTGAAATTGACTATGCGGTACCTTATGCGACAGTTGCCGGCGATTTAAC
Source organism: Gammaproteobacteria bacterium (assembly GCA_024224415.1). Taxonomy (GTDB): domain Bacteria; phylum Pseudomonadota; class Gammaproteobacteria. The sequence goes on from JAAENK010000096.1 coordinate 177, forward strand.
TAGTCACACATTAACAGGCCTTGGCGACCAGCATGAATATACTTTTGCGATGAGGGCCTGTACCGCAAGCGAAGTATGCGACACGAATATCCTAACTATCACTCCTACTCGTAGCGGCGATAACATTGATTTTGGAGCACCAAAATCAACTGGCATTTCATCATTATCTTTAAACGACGGTACCTTTTATATTACAGCGCCTTGGAAACACGAAGATGGCCGTACAACAAAGCGCAAGCTTTACCGCGCATCGGGCGTTACACCTGGAGTTTACACAGTTGTAAGCACCATTTCTGTTTCCGATTCCACAGACGTTGCTGAAACAATCATCTATAACGGCACCCTAACTGAAAATACAACCTATCATTTCATGGTTCATGACTCTGATGGCATCAGCGAATCTGCCAATACGAAAAGCATGAGCGTTTCCACTGGCGACCTTGTAGCACCGACATTTTCTGGCCTCGATGCCCTATCAATCGGAACTACTGGCTCCGAAGATAGTTCGTTAACACTTGAATTTACCACAACCACTCACCAGCCAGCTGATTCAGATGGTGCATCGAGTTATAGGATTTTGGTATCTAACTCGGTAACCACTGCCTGCGATTCCGGCGAGGTCATGGGCGCAATCCCGGCT
>JAAENK010000097.1 GCA_024224415.1 Gammaproteobacteria bacterium
AGTATTTGCTCGAAAAAGGTATTCAGGTGGACAATGAATCTGAATATCAATATACCTATCATGATCCATGCCACACACCAATCAAACGATACGAGCCGATCACATTGGCGCGCGATATTATGCGTAGCCCGGTTGAAATGAGCGAGCGCTGTTGTGGCGAAGCAGGCACCCTGGCGACATCGCGCCCCGATATCGCCCATCAGCTCTTTTCACACAAGCTAAAATCGATGGAAGACGCCAAATCCAGGCTGGGCGATAATACTAAGCCCGTCAAGTGTCTGACTGCCTGTCCCGCTTGCCAACAGGGCCTGTCGCGTTACGAAAAACAAACCGCTATCAGTACCGAGTTTATGGTTGTCGAACTTGCTCGCCTGAATTTTGGCGAAGATTGGCAACAACAGTTTTTACAGAAAATGACCAATGGCGGAATTGAGAAGGTGTTGTTGTAATGACCGAATTGAAACTCTTCGTCACTGGTCACAAAGGTTTTGAAACCCTGCATTTTCACGAATTGCGTGATATTCTCCAGAACTGTGAAGCGAAACTAAGCAAACAATACGGCGGTGTTGAGATCCTTGGTACAGTCGAAGCTGTATATCGAATATGCATGCAATCACGCCTCTCGAACCGGGTTTTTTGCGAACTGGCCGAGTTCGACGCGAGCGATGAAGAAAAGCTTTACAAAGCAGTTTATCAACTCGACTGGAGCCAGCATCTTGGCTCTCGAAACAGCCTGGCAGTATCGGCGACTTTATCTCGCTCAAATCTCGATCACTCGCATTATGTTTCACTAAAAGTCAAAGACGCTATCGTCGATCAGTTTCGTGACCGCGTGAACAGCAGACCAGTAATAGAAAAACAGCAACCCGATTTACATATTCATATCAATATCCACCGTAACCGGGCCAAACTGAGTCTGGATTTATCGGGTGAAAGTCTGCACAGGCGTGGTTATCGCACCGAGCACGCGGGCGCACCCTTGAAGGAACACCTCGCCGCTTCAATGATCAAACAGGCGGGCTGGGATGCCGAATCGGCAAAAAACCATCGTTTCGTCGACCCCATGTGTGGTTCGGGTACCTTCGCTATCGAAGCAGCAATGATTGCGGCGAATATACCGCCGGGGCTTGATCGCAGTTACTTTGGTTTCAGTAAATGGTTACAGCATGACCTCAATATCTGGCAGGCCTGCGTTGACGAGGCCGAGGTTCAAATCGATGCATCCGCTTCGCCTTTGATTGAAGCCTGTGACTATGACGCGGCTGCCATCAAGATAGCCAGGGCCAACGCGGCTCGTGCCGGTGTTGAAGATATGATTTGTTTCAGCCACCAGGACGTTAACGATTTGACGTTGGTAAAAGATGACAGACCCGCCATCGCGCTATGTAACCCACCTTACGAAAAGCGGCTGCAAAGCGAGCAGGGCCTGGCCTCGTTGTATAGCGCGTTGGGCTCAAGCTTGAAGCAATTGAAATCGGGCAGACTGTTTATGATCTCGGCGAATCCTGACTTATTGCACCGCCTGAGACTGCAACGCAGTTTTAAAAAGGCAGTCAAGAATGGCCCGCTGGATTGCCTGTTTGCAGGTTTTGATATCGAATCCAAGACTGAGCGACAAGTAACAAAACCTGAAAAACAAATTAGTGCAACCAGTCAGCCCCTGCTAAACCGGTTACAAAAAAACGTCCGGCATTTACAACGCTGGGCAAAACGCAACGAAGTTAGCTGCTATCGCATATACGATGCCGATTTACCCGAGTTCGCGTTTGCTCTCGATGTTTATCAAAGTGAGATTACGCCATCGTTGCGTTGGTATCATTTGCAGGAGTATCAGGCGCCGAAAACCATCGACCCTGACGTTGCCACGCAACGCATCGAATTGGCGAAGACGGCGGTTTTACAGGCCTTCGATATCGATGACTCACAACTGTTTTGCAAGACCCGGCAACGCCAGCGAGGTAGCAAACAGTATCAAAAGCTGGATAAACAGGGCGAGTTATTTCAGGTGCGTGAAGGGCAGGCGTCTTTTTTGGTGAATCTGAGCGATTACCTCGATTCGGGCCTATTTCTCGACCATCGTATTACCCGTCAACGGGTTAACCAGATGGCCTCAGGTAAGTCATTGTTGAATTTATTTTGCTATACCGGATCGGTTGGTGTGCAGGCGGCGTTAGGTGGCGCGAGTCTGGTGGTCAATGTTGACATGTCGGCAAGCTACCTGAAGTGGGCGCGGGAAAACCATGCCATTAATCAACTTGATGAAGATGATCGACTGCGTTTTATACGTGCCGATATTGTCGAATTACTGGGACGTCCGCAACGTCATGATCTCGAAGCTGGCTTCGATATCATTTTCCTCGATCCACCATCATTTTCCAATTCGGCAAAAATGGTGCAAAACCTTGATATCCAGCGTGACCACGAATCACTGGTGAGCAACGCAATGCGCTTGTTGGATAAACAGGGGGTAATGCTGTTTTCAACCAACCGCAGGGGATTTAAGCTGGCGGAAAATTTGAACTCGATGTTTGACATAAAGGATATTAGCCGAGATACCATTCCAGAAGATTTCAAGCGTCGTCCTGGAATTCATAAATGCTGGGAGATACGACACAGTGCGCCCTGATAGTGATGATTATCACTCCATATTCCTCAACGATATTCCGTTGATGGATGTGCGTGCGCCAGTAGAATTTACCAGGGGCGCTTTTCACTGTGCGTCGAATATTCCCTTGCTGGATGATGAACAACGTAAGCAAATTGGTATTCGCTATAAAGATGCAGGGGAAGAAGAGGCTGTTGAACTTGGTTTGAAGCTGGCCACTCCCGAGATACGTCAACAGCGTCTGGAAAACTGGTTAAAATTCTGTCGGACAAATCAACAGGGATATCTTTACTGTTTTCGTGGTGGATTAAGATCGAGAACCACGCAGCAATGGATTCGTGAGCAGGGCATTGATTATCCACTCATCAAAGGCGGCTATAAAGCCATGCGCCGGTTTTTGATCGATGATCTCGAACACAGCGCTGAACAATTACCGCTGGTTATCGTCAGCGGTCTAACGGGTTGTGGTAAGACACGGGTGTTGAAGAAAATTTCGAGACATATCGATTTCGAAGGTATCGCCAATCATCGCGGGTCGGCCTTCGGGTGCGATTCACGTGATTTACAACCGAGTGTAATCGACTGGGAAAACCAGGTATCGATAGACTTTCTAAAGCTCAAAAACCTGTCTGCCCGGCAGCCGGTATTCCTTGAAGATGAAGGTCGGCACATTGGTCGGATCAGTATCCCGGAGAATTTGTTCGCCAGGATGCGGATCGCACCGCGGGCGATTTTGCAGGTCGATACTGAGACACGGGTAGAACTCATCGGTGAAGACTACATTTTAAGTGCCTGGCCACAATACCAGCTGTACCATGCCGAGCAGGCACAGGTAAAATTTTCTGCTTTCGTACTCGATAACCTGGCGCGAATTCAAAAACGCCTGGGTGGTGAACGATATAAACAGGTAAAATCCTGTTTCGAATCGGCCCTGATAGAATTTTATGCTAGTGGGAAGGTAGAGGCTTTTTACTATGGTATTACTATTTTGCTGGAGCGGTACTATGACCCTATGTATCGTTACCAACTAGCCAATAAGGACGCGGATATTATTTTTGAGGGGACTGAAAGCGAATACATACAATGGGCCGAAGCATATTTGGTAAACAATGGTAATAAAAAATAATAGGGGACTCGGATGATCGTAACTAATCTCGAACATGTGCCAGGTAAAAGAATAACCAAGCATTTTGGGCTGGTGCAGGGTAATACGATTCGTGCAAAACATGTTGGTCGCGATTTAATGGCCGGGCTGAAAAATATTTTTGGTGGTGAATTGAAGGGTTATACCGAGTTGTTAAGCGAGTCACGACAACAGGCCACCGAACGCATGGTAGCCCAGGCAAAGTCGCTGGGCGCCAATGCAGTTTTGAATGTTCGTTTCAGCACCTCGTCGATCACCCAGGGTGCAGCAGAGCTGTATGCCTACGGCACCGCAGTTTTGGTTGAGTAAAATGAACG
>JAAENK010000098.1 GCA_024224415.1 Gammaproteobacteria bacterium
GGGTAATATGGCTTTTCCCAACTGGCGGATACTAAGCGAGAGCATTAACCCCGCCGGAAACGACCTGTCCGATGCGGGTCGTAATGACGTACTGTTGGTCATTACCAAGTACCCCTATACGCGCAGTTCGATTGAAACTACAAAACTGGCGCACAGCAAAAAAGTGAGGGTTGTCGCCATTACCGACGACGCGGATTCGCCTGTGATTCCATTTGCTAGCGAAACCATTCTGGTCTCGGCGGAAAGCCCTCAGTTTTTTTCATCTCATGTTGCGACACTGGTATTAATCGAATCTCTCATGGGCATGACGGTCGCCCGTGGTGGCTCGGCAGCAAGCGAGCGGATTGCTGCAGTGGAACAGACAAACCACGACTTAAATTGTTACTGGTCAAGCTGAATCGGTTTATTTTTATTATGAATAATCAAACCAAACTTCCCGCTCATGCTTCTGTCGTCGTAATCGGCGGTGGCGTAATGGGCTGTTCGACGCTTTATCATCTCGCAAAGTCCGGTGTCAGTGATGCCGTGTTGCTGGAACGTAACCAACTCACGTCGGGCACCACCTGGCATTCAGCTGCACAGGTGCGTGCTTTGCGTGCCAGCAAAAATCTCACCGACCTGATCGATTATTCGATTTCGCTCTACAGTTCACTCGAAGCCGAAACCGGCCAGTCCACCGGCTGGATTAACAAGGGTTCGTTATCGATAGCGACCAATTCGGATCGTCTGACCTTTATCAAACGCCAGGAAGCGCTGGCGCATCTCTACGGCGTTGAAGCCACTTCTGTCTCTGCGGCGGAAGCCAAAGAACGTTGGCCGATGATGAATGCCGACGATGTGCTGGGTGCAGTCTGGTCACCAGCCGATGGACGGGTTGGGCCATCCGATTTGTGCGCCGCATTGGCGAAAGGTGCGAAGTCCCGTGGAGCTAAAATCTTCGAAGACACCGGTGTTATCGCCATTCTCACCAAAAACAATAAAATTGTCGGCCTTGAAACCACCGCAGGTAGCATTCGCTGCGATGCCATCGCACTATGCACCGGCTTATGGAGCCGCAAAAATGCCAGGCGGGCGGGCGTCGATATCCCGGTCTGGCCATGCGAACATTTTTACCTGCTGACCAACCCTGTCGAAAGTATTACCGACAATCTGCCCACACTCTCGGACCATGATAACCACCTTTATATCCGCGACGATTCAGGCGGCCTGTTGGTCGGCTGTTTCGAACCGATGGGCAAGTCAATAGCTCCAGAACAGATCGGTGAAGATTTCGCATTTCAATTACTACCCGAAGACTGGGATCATTTCGAACCCATGCTCAACAATGCTCTGCACCGCCTACCCTGCCTGGAAACAGCCGATGTTCGCATGTTGTTAAACGGCCCTGAGAGTTTCACGCCGGATGGTTCTTTCCTGCTCGGCGAAAGTGCCGAAACCCAGGGCTTATTCCTCGGCTGCGGCATGAATTCGGTGGGCGTCGCTACTGGCGGCGGCGCAGGCATGGCGTTAGCCCACTGTATTATCCACGACCATACCCCGACCGACTTGCACGAGGCAGATCCAAAACGCTTCCCCGATTGTTTTAACTCGGTCGAGGCCTTGACCGCGCGTATACCCGAAATACTGGGCACTCACTACGCAATACATTATCCAGGAGTGCAACTCAATACTGCACGCGACTTACGTGAAACGCCTTTGCACCAACAATGGTTAGACAATGGCGCTCAGTTCGGGCAATTCTACGGCTGGGAGCGACCGCTTTATTTTGACAGGAAAGAAGAACCGATACTCGGCTTCGGTAAAGCTGACTGGTTTGACCAGGTCGCCCGCGAGGTTGAACAGGCACACCAACGCACTGCAATATTTGATCAATCCACCTTTGGCAAGATCGCCATCGAGGGTCGTGATGCCGAAAAATTTCTTAACCGGGTTTGCGCAAACAATATGGCGCAACCACCTGGCAAGGCTATCTACACCGCAATACTGAATGCACGAGGCGGATTTGAGAGTGACCTGACAGCATTGCGTCTGGACAATGAAAGGTATCGCTTATACGTCGGCACTGCCGCAATTAAACGTGACATGTGTTGGTTAAAGCGGCACTTAAACGAAAGCGAAGAAGTCCAGATTACCGATCAAACCGAAGACTTTGCTGTACTCAGCTTAATGGGGCCAATGTCAGCAGATATAATCCCGCAATTGAACGAACTTTCTTATTTCCACCATTGCTCAACTACAATCCAGGATATCCCCATTGAAGCTGTTCGCTTATCCTATGTCGGTGAAGCCGGTTGGGAAGTTACTTGCGCAGCGACCGATACAGCCAAACTTTACAACCTGTTTTACGAGGCTGGCGCACGACCCGCCGGTATCTACGCACAGTCATCAATGCGTATCGAAAAACGATTCCTCGCTTATGGACACGACCTCGATACCGATATCAATCCGTTACAGGCAGGTCTCGGATTTGCCATCGACTGGCAAAGCGACTTTATTGGCAAACAGGCTTTACTGGATTACAAACTAAACCCCACCGACACACAAATCGTCAGCCTTGTGCTGGATGATATCAACGCGGTGCCGTTAGGTAATGAACCGGTTTATTACAGGGGTGAAATCATCGGTAAAACTACGTCAGCATCCTTCGGTTATCGTATCGGCAAGCCGATAGCCATTGCGTTGGTTAAGGCACAAACATCACTCGATCAATTGCCTGTTGAAGTCGATATTGCCCGAGTAAAATTCACCGCTACCATCACTACCAAAGCGGCCTTCGATCCCGACGGTACACGCATGCGTTTCAAACCAGGAGCAACACAATGAGCCACGTCTTCCCACGTCACAGCAAAACCAATCCACCCATTGCGGCCGGCGGTAAAGGTGTCTATCTGACCGATATCAACGGTAAACAATATCTCGATGCCTCAGGTGGCGCGGCAGTATCCTGCCTCGGTCACGGCGATGTAGAAATCATCGATGCTATCAAGACACAACTTGATCGATTTGAATTTGCGCACACCGGGTTCTTTACCAGCGAGGTCGCCGAGTCACTGGCCGACCTGCTCATTGAAAACGCGCCACATAATCTGGACCGGGTATATATAGTCACGGGTGGGTCCGAAGCGATCGAGGCAGCCATTAAACTGGCACGACAATACTTTATCGAAATCGGTCACCCTAAAAAACACAAGGTCATTGCACGCCTGCAAAGTTATCATGGCAATACCCTGGGCGCACTCGCCACTGGCGGCAATATGTGGCGACGCGAACCCTTCTCACCATTGATGATCGACACCACGCACATATCACCCTGTTATCAATACCGTGGGCAACTCGATGGTGAGTCTGAATACGACTATGGCCAACGCGTAGCCAACGAGCTCGAGGCCGAGATACAACGCCTCGGCGCAGATCAGGTAATGGCTTTTGTAGCAGAACCAGTGGTTGGCGCGACTATGGGCGCGGTGCCGGCGGTGGATGGTTATTTCAAACGTATCCGTGAAATTTGTGATGAATACAATATTCTGCTCATTCTCGATGAAGTCATGTGTGGCATGGGTCCTACCGGTAACCTGTTCGCTTGCGAACAGGAAAACGTGCTGCCGGATATTCTCACCATTGCCAAAGGCCTCGGCGCGGGTTACCAGCCGATTGGCGCGATGCTCTGTAGCGGTGAGATTTACGCGGCGCTCGAAAACGGCTCCGGCTTTTTTCAACACGGGCATACTTATATTGGCCACCCGGTTGCCTGCGCGGCAGCGTATGCAGTGGTGAATGCCATCCTCCAGAGGGATTTGCTAACGGCGGTACAAAACCGAGGCAAGCAACTGCACATAGCTTTGCAGGCACAGTTTTCCGAGCACCCAAATGTTGGCGATATTCGTGGTCGCGGTCTTTTCCTGGGTATGGAGTTTGTAGCTGATCGTACCAGCAAAAAACCTTTCGATTCATCGTTGGCAATAAATAAGCGGTTCAAAAAACTGGCCTTCGAAAATGGTTTGATCTGCTATCCAATGGGCGGCACCATAGACGGTAAGCAGGGTGATCATGTGTTACTGGCACCTCCATTTATTCTTGATGATAATCATATCGATGAAATTATTAGTAAACTTGACGACACGCTAAAACAGGTGCTGGCTAAAGTCTGATGCCAGATCCCACGATTATTATAGTGGCACCAAATGGCGCGCGTAAAAACCACCATGATCACCCAGCGTTACCGGTTTCCATCGAGGAAACTGCAAGCGAAACAGCTGCCTGTTATGCGGCAGGCGCTACGGTCTTACACGCGCATGTTCGTGGCAAAAAACAGCAGCATGTGCTAGATGCCGGTCTTTATGTTGAATTAGTAAACGAATTGAAACAAAAGTTACCCGAGCTGTTGGTGCAAATCACCACCGAGGCGGTGGGTATTTATACACCTACCCAACAGGTTGACTGCGTTAAAAAAGTGTTACCCAACATGGTCAGTACCGCCTTGCGGGAATTGACAGCAGATTTTACAGCCCTCGAATTTGCCAGTGAATTTTATCATTGGGCGGTGGACGCCAACGTACATATCCAGCACATCGTTTATAGCGTTGAAGAACTCGAAAAGTTCCTGCAATTACGCGATAGCGGCATTATTCCAGAACAACATCGTTGTGTGCTTTTCGTATTAGGCCGCTACAGTACCAACTCCCAGTCAAGTCCCGACGGCTTAATACCTTTCCTAAACTACGATCTGCAATCACTCACCTGGTTTACCTGTGCATTCGGCAAACAGGAGCAGGCCTGCGTAATGGCTGGCATAACGGCCGGTGGACACGCACGGGTTGGTTTCGAAAATAACCTTTATCTTGATAATGGTGAGATTGCGCCGAACAATGCAGTGTTGGTTAGAAATTTACGAGGCAGCATTGAGAAAGATGGCGGCACCGTAGCCAACAGTGATCAGACTCGACGGATATTAGGATTTACCTGAAAGCATGCGACCACCCACCGATCAAGCCCCGACTGCCCGTGCTCCTTTCCACCTGTTGATCAAACCGATAGGAGCAAAATGCAATCTCCGCTGTAACTATTGTTATTACCTGGATAAAGATAAGCTCTACCCTGATCAACATTCATTCCGCATGAGTGATGAAACACTGAAGTCCCTCACCCAGCAATATATTAACGCCCAGCCTCAAGGCACCGCCGAAGTGAACTTTGCCTGGCAAGGGGGAGAGCCGACATTGTTGAATCTGGAATTCTTTCGCCAGGCAATTCACTATCAGAGGCAATTCTCCAGACCCGGCTTAAGCATCACAAATGCCCTTCAGACCAACGGAACGTTACTGGATGATGACTGGGGCGAATTTTTAAAGGATCATCAATTTCTGGTTGGCATTAGCGTCGATGGCCCAATGAAGCTTCATGATAGTTTGCGCAAAACCAAATCAGGGGATGGGAGTTTTAATCTCGTAAAAAGAGGTATTGAAGTTCTACGTCGACACCAGGTTGAGCATAATTTTCTCTGCACGGTAAACAAAAACAACGCTGCTCACCCAAAAAAAGTATACGCAGCATTAAAAAACCTGGGTGCCGAACATATCCAGTTCATTCCCATTGTCGAGCACGAAGCGACTGGTTCACATCTCCAGTCCAGTCACACGATTAATGCCATGGAACTGAGTGTGGATGCAAAACAGTACGGAAAATTTCTTAATGTTATATTTGACATCTGGCATGAACAGGATATCGGGCAAGTCTTCATACAGAATTTCGAGAGAGTGCTCAGCAAAATATTGCGAAATGTCAGCACAGTCTGTACCCAGGCATCAACCTGTGGTCGAAACCTGGTGATAGAGCATGATGGATCAATTTTTAGCTGCGACCATTTTGTTTATCCCGAGTACGAACAGGGTAACCTGCAAAACACTGACCTCATTGAAATTGTAGATAACCAGAATCAACTGGAATTTGGACTGGCAAAAAAAAATAAGCTTTGCGACAGTTGCAAAAAATGCTCCTTCCTGGAATTTTGTCACGGAGATTGCCCGGCATTACGTATCAGCAAAGTCAAACAGGAGAAACACCGACTTAATTATCTGTGTGCAGGAAATAAATTATTCTTTCAGCATAGCGGACCAAAGATGATGCAATTAGCTCGTTCGCTAAGTGGGCAGCAACCCAGGATGCCACCTGTTCAACCTGGTTAATCCACACAATGGGGCATATGTATCAGATTTCTACTTCGACGAATGCCCTAACCGGAAAGGTGCCAAAACCTTTGACCTTTACTGGGACGGCATAGAAGTTAAAGCCACTGACCGGTACACTATCCAAATTACACATATGCTCAACGATAAGAATTTCTGCCCTTAAAAGAGTCGAGTGGACAGGGCGTTCATTACCACTAATGTCGTCAATATTTAGCGAATCGATACCGACAAGTTTTGCTTTGTTTTTTTGCAAATACAGAGCTGCTTGCTCTGTGAGAAATGGATGCCCTTCAAAATATTTATCAGTATTCCAGTTTCTTGACCAGCCGGTTTGAACCAAAACGGCTTTGCCATAAACATCAAAGTCGACAAATGCATCTACATCTATGGCCGTGACTCCTTCATCAACGACAACTTTTACCCCTTCGAGACTTGCCAATGATTCCAGATCAAGTTGAGAAAGGTCTTTTCCATCTTCATAACGATGGAACGGGGAATCTAGATATGTTCCGGTATTTGAGCACATCTCAATTTTTCCAATCTGAAAGGATGTTCCTTTTGCATAATGCTTTTTAGAGTCTTCCCTGCTCAGATAGTCACAAATTATCGGAGCTGGCAATCCTTTGTAGGTTATTAGTCCGTCTTCTATGCTATGACTTAAATCCAGCAATTTTTTCATTTACATTTCTCAGGGGACCATATTCACGTACTAATTAACTGCAAGGTTCCTGGGTTTTCTCGCTATAGACCCCAGCATTCCCAGATCACCCATCAACCACCCCACCCAATGCCTTCTCAGTAAAAACCTGCAATCCAAACTCCGGTTCATACCCATGAATTTCCTTAACATCTAGTGCTCGCATAAATGCCAGGATTTCTTCACTAATAACCTGCCCTGGAACCAGAATCGGGAAACCAGGTGGGTATGGCGTGACAAAGGTTGCTGATACCAGTTCACGTCCTGACTTCTTTGCTCTGGCAATTGATGCTTTGCCGATAGTAACGTAGTCACAGTTTTCAATATCGTAAGCGAGGAAAAACGCTTTACGAATATCTCCTTCAGGGGTCGCTGTGGATTGTGCTGATCCGGGGCAAAAAGCATGATGGAAATAGCTGAAATCTGGAAGCGGAGGTAAATCAACAGAAAGTGATTTAATGTGCTTGTCGATGATACGTCGTTCAACCCGACCGGCATCCTCACGTTGCTGATCGAGTTCAGTAGCGATCTTTACCAGCACTTCGATCAGGAAAGCAACGGAGCTACGCGTAGTGCCGATATTAGTCATGAACAATACCGTATTACGCGAAGTCTTGTTAATCTGAATACCGTATTTATCCATCAGATAGCTATTTTTAAAGGTATCGCCATCAATACCTGTTTTACCCAGGTACAGAGTCAAACGACTTAGATCGATAACAAAGTCATCAACCGCCCAGGCTTCTTCCATACTGTTATTGCGCCAACCAGTTTCCGGATCAAAATAGCTGCTAATGCCCGAAGGTCGATAATCTTCGGGGATCATGTCATCGGCTGACAGGAATCTGAAATACCGGCTCAACAGGGGATGCGAGGCAACACTTTCGCGAATCACCATCGCCAGTTCGATTTGCTTTTGCACCATCTCGAAGCCTTCAAGCTCTACCTGACGCCGACCTATATCGAGCGAAGCGAGGATCTGGTAATTGGGCGATGTCGAGGTATGCGTCAAGAATGCATCATTGAATGGTTCCTGTACCTTGTGGCTGAAGTCCTGATCGTAGACATGGATCATCGAACCCTGTCGCAGTGAAGTCAGTGATTTGTGCGTTGATTGCGTGGCATAAGTTCTGATGCGGACAAGTGCTGGATCGGGCATCAGGCGTTCCGTAATCAATGCCTCGTCGCTCAGTTTTGATGTGCGTTTTTTGTAAGCTTCGTATTTCACAGCATACTCCGTGCTGCGATATCGTGCCTGTAATCGTCGTGCAGTAGCCATGGCGGTACGTCGCCGATAAGTAGGTGTAAATCCGGCGAAGGCAAACCAGGCTTCGTCCCACAGAAAAATCAAATCCGGCTTGATAGCAAGGCATTCTTCCATGACGCGTTCAACATTGTAAACCACGCCATCGAAGGTACAGTTGGTGAGCAATAACATTTTTACTTTATGCAACTGACCCGAATTTTTATACATCTGCAAATTACGTTTGATTTCGTGCAAGGGCACGGCACCATACATGGAGTACTCGTTTAACGGGTATGAGTCCAGATAGCAAACATGCGCTCCGGCCAGAACCATGCCGTAGTGATGCGACTTATGACAGTCACGGTCTACCAGGATGATATCGGTTGGTTTCACCAGAGCCTGTACGACGATCTTGTTTGCTGTCGATGTACCGTTGGTTACGAAGTAAGTTTTCTTCGATCCAAAAGCACGACTAGCGAGTTGCTGGGCCTTTTTTATTGGCCCATGGGGTTGCAATAATGAATCAAGGCCTCCGGAAGTAGCTGAGGTTTCGGCGAGGAAAATGTTGGTACCATAGAACTGCACCATGTCTTTTATCCAGTGTGATTTGGTAATTGATTTTCCACGAGAAATCGGCATGGCATGGAAGACGCCTGTCGGTTGCCGACTGTACTTACGCAAAGCCGTAAAAAAGGGTGTTTGGTAACGCTGCGTGATACCGCGTAAGATATTCAAATGTAAATCAAGATAATCTTCCTGCTGGTAGAAAATCCGTGAAAATTTCTGTGTTACATTTCCCGCAATATCCTCGACCGCTGCATCGGTCACCAGGTAAAGATCCAGCTCCGGACGTAACTCGGCTAGCAGGCTACCCAAAAATGGGCCACGTTCGGTGTCTAATGCATCTTCGTAGTCGGATTCATTGATTCTGGCGAGATAACGCTGCAAAATTTCCAGGTGATTAACCGAACGCAACGGAAAGCCATAACGTATCACCGCGACCTGAATATTGTAGTTAAACAATACCGCGATTAATGCATCTTCAAGGCTGGGGACAACAACAATATCGTAAACAAACTGATCTTCGGGTCGACGCAAATTGCGCAGACTGGTGCGGATATGGTTAACATCCTCCTGCGAGTTCTCATCAACAAATAAGACTTCAAAATAAGGGCGTTGCTGATTGCTTTCCTCATCAAAATACTGACTAGCCTCATCTTTTTTATCGAACTCGGTTGGCGCACGTAAATTAATTTGCCGCGTACGGTAAGTGCCGCCAGTTAACGCACGAACAATGCGCGCAACAATACGTGCCAATAGTTCATAATCTTGCTGTTCGTATAATTGCCAGAGTAATTTGAAATCATCCGATGAGGGGAAGGCGCTGTAGTTTTCGATGGTTTGTAGCAAACCGATAGCCGCTTCGGCCTTTTTACGCAAGCTGGCCACATCGGCTTTACGTATTTGTTTTCTATTCAGGCGAGAGGTGTATTCCTCCAGTCGATGCCAGGTATCGAAACGCAACTGGGTTGGGCTATGATAAAAATCCAGATTAGTGCGGGCTTTTTTGGCAACTGGCTCAACTTTATCTGACATAACTTATTCTTTTTGGCGAGTTTCAGTTTCGATTCTACCAGAGCAAGGAAATTCTGCTACACACTGATTTTTATTCTGGCGATGAGTTATGAGTACGCACTGCTGATCAACAGCACTGAAAACTCCTACGTGGGTTATTATTTAATATCGATGAGCATACAGATTTCTGATCCGATCCTGGTTAAAACCCAGTCATGCATCAACGGCGAGTGGGTCGAGGCAGCGTCGGTACCAACGAAGGCTTGATTTCTAACGAAATATCACACTTTGGCGGCGTCAAAGAATCAGCTCTGTCCATCAGGTGTTTTCGCGACTATCGTCAGGGCGTGCAGTGCTCCCGAAGCAATTTCATCGTTAACACAGGCGTAAACCATTTTATGTCGCTTGATCAGCGTCAGACCGTCAAAGGCATTACTCACAACTTCGGCGATGTATTTGCCCTCACCACCACTAACTTCAACCGATTCGGTGGTCATGCCCTGTTCAATCAATTGTTGTATTGTTTCTGGTGTTATCATCGAATAAAGTTCTAAAAAATTTCAATTGTGTTCTATAAACAATACTACATAAGCATCAGGAAAATGCCATGCAAAAAGTATTGTTACCCTTTTTATTAGCGATTCTCTTCTCCAGCACTCAGGTCTGGGCGGCCGAAGAGAAAGAAGGCGAGGAAGATGGTGAAGAGGTCGAAGTAAAAACTACGAGCTACGTATCGCTCGGAAAACCCATGGTATTGAACTTAAGCAGTAAAGCCAGTCGACTAACCTTCCTGCAGGTGCAGGCCGATGTACTCATCGATGACTCCGACGCCGAAGAGTTGATAAAAACCCATATACCGGCTATCCGTCATGAATTGATTGTCTTACTTAGCGAACAGAATGCCAACGATATGAAGTCACCCAATAAGCGCGAAGAAATTCGTAAGATCGCCACCGCTCAGGTGCAGGAACTCATGACGGAACTGGCGGATAACGAGAACATTACCGATATTCTATTTTCCAGCTTTCTGGTGCAGTAACTCAGCTGTCGCCATCGCTACAAAGCTGTAATTCACCCTGCTTTACCACCAGGCTCGACTGCCCGTGGATGAAACCAAGTAATAGTTCGCCGGCCATATTAAATCGCCAACCCTGTGCCAGTCGGCTTGCTTTCTGATTAAGAATTAAATTATCGATATCCTTACGCGTGGCAAAGGTGGCGATGGCGATATTATTGTCTTCTGCAATCATACGACAAATCCCCATTAAACAATCACCAAGCGCCTGTTGTGCCGGGTTTAACGATCTGGGTTTATGGACTTCTGGCCATTGCGAGGCATCACTTTGTAGAGCCTGTTCTACAATCTGCAGAATCATCTTCCCTTGTCGTTCGATTACTTTTTCAGGAATTTCGCGTATCGATGATAGTTGCTCGATACTGGAGGGTTTTTTCTTCGATATTTCGATAATCCAGTCATCGGCTGCTATCCAGCGGCGTGGTCGATTTCTTTGCTGGGCACGTTGTTCACGCCATTTACAAAGCTGCTGCGCAATAAATAACTGCTGACCCTTGAGCTTTTGCACTCCTTTGAGACGTTGCCACAACAGGCTGGTGTCAATTTCATAGAATGATGACTCGCTCATCGCCAACAAATCTTTCTCAATCCAGCTACTACGCTTTTTTTCCTCAAGATCTGTTTTCATCTGATGATAAACCGGCCTTAGATAACGCACATCATCCATTGCGTAATCCAGTTCGTCATCGGATAACGGGCGCTTACTCCAGTCGGCGCGCGTATGTTTCTTCTCCAGGCGGGTGCCGGTGACCCCAAAAACCAGGTCAGCATAGCTAATCTGATGCTGAAAGCCGAGCACTGCGGCAGCTAACTGCGTATCGAATATAGGTGAAGGCACTTCGGCAAACTGCTGATAGAGAATTTCCAGGTCCTGGCTCGGCGAATGGAATACTTTTACCACATACTGATTTTGAAAAAGCTGGCGCAGTGGTTCGAAATTGTCTATCGCAAAGGGATCGATACAGGCCATATGGTGTTCGTTGGCTATCTGAATCAACGATAACAATGGATAGTAAGTTTTTTCGCGAATGAACTCGGTATCAACTGCACAGTAGTCGCCTAAAGCCAATTGTTGGCAAAATTCCGCCAGGTCTTTATCGCTGGTTATAAATTGATAATCCAAAGCCTATCCCAACATCGCTTTACGACGCACATCGCGCAAAATTACAAACACCCAGGGCCAGATAAGCATGCCGATTACCGGAGCGCCAAGAAACGTAATCAACGAAGTGGGCCGTCCCATAATGCCTTCAATCCAGGCAATAACGCCCTGATTGATAAAAAGCAGACTATATATATAAAACATTTGTTGCGGCAGAGACAAAACACGAATACGTTGATACAAATTTAGATTGATAAACATGATGATCACCAGGGCCAGAGCATTCTGACCAAGCAAGGTGCCATGCAGGGTATCCACCAGCAGGCCGGTAAAAAAAGCAAACCAGAGGCCGACTTTTTTTGGTAGCGCCATGCTCCAGTAAATTAATATCAGAGCCGCCCAGTTCGGACGATAAGTCTGCACCCAGTCCGGCAGGGGTAAAATCATCAGGATTAAGCAGACCACCAGGCTCAGGTAAATCACCAGATAACGCAGGTTAATCATCATTCTATCCGTGGCTTGATAACTAGTACTTCGCGGCTACTATCGAGTCGCGCTTTAGGTATGGCGACTACTGAAACAAATCCACGGGTCAGGTCTTCGCGTATCACGCTTACGGTCGCTACCGGATAATCGGCCGGAAATCGCCCTCCGAGACCCGAAGTGACCAGTTCGTCACCAATCCGTATATCGGCGGTGGCCGGTAAATAACGAATATCCAGTTGGTCGGTATTACCATTGCCAAATGCCACACTGCGCACACCACTGCGGATAAACTGGATCGGCGTAGCGTGATCCGGGTCTGATATCAATATCGTCGTCGCCGAATGTCGATTGGCGTGCACCACTTGCCCCATGATCCCGAAATCGTCAATAACCGCATGCCCAATATTCACACCATCGGCGGTACCGCGATTGATTTCTATGAGCTGGCGATAAGGATTCTGATCCACCGATAGCAATTCGGCAACCACAACCTGGTCTGCCAATTTTGCTGATGATCCGAGCAAATTTCTAAGACGGGTGTTTTCTTCTTCCAACACTTCCATTTTTTGCAGGCGCGCATTGAGCAAGCGAACTTCAGAACGCAAATAACTATTATCGTCGAGCAGTTCGTTATGCGAGGTAAACCACTCGGTGGCCCAGTTTCCGGTTAACGCTGGCAGGCTAACCAGGTAACGCAGCGGCGATAATATCAATGAAATATTGGTACGTACCGCTTCGAGGTGGTTAAACCGATGATCGACAATCATCAACGTGATACACACGCATACCAGTATCAGTGTATGCATGGTCGCGACACGCGTTTGATTGAGCACCTGTTTCATGATTGCCTACGAAGCGCAGCAAATGCCGTATTACTCGACCGCGAGAAAATCCAGTCCGTGCTCGTCGATCATTTCCAGCACGCGCCCACCGCCGCGGGCCACGCAGGTTAATGGATCTTCGGCGATAATTACCGGTAAACCGGTTTCTTCCATAATTAATCGATCCAGATCACGCAACAGTGCACCACCGCCGGTTAACACGATACCACGTTCGGCTATATCTGAACCTAGTTCAGGAGGTGTTTGTTCGAGTGCATTTTTAACCGCGCTGACAATGCCGTATAGAGGGTCCTGCAAGGCTTCGAGAATTTCGTTACTGTTGAGAGTAAAACTACGTGGCACACCTTCTGAGAGATTGCGACCCTTGACTTCAAGTTCGAGCAGGTCCTTTCCCGGATAAGCTGCCGCGACTTCGACCTTGATGCGCTCCGCGGTGGCCTCACCGATTAAAATACCATAATTGCGGCGTACGTAATTAATGATGGATTCGTCGAACCGATCACCGCCGATTCGTACCGAAGCCGAGTAAACAATACCATTCAGCGACATTACCGCGACTTCCGAGGTGCCGCCGCCGATATCGAGTACCATCGAACCCTGCGCTTCGTCGACCGGCATTCCCGCGCCGATAGCAGCGGCCATCGGTTCTTCAATCAAATAAACCTTGCGGGCACCAGCACCAAGTGCCGACTCACGTATCGCTCGACGTTCAACCTGGGTCGCACCGCAGGGTACACAAATGAGAACGCGTGGGCTCGGCCGCAGGAACTGGTTTTCGTGAACTTTGCGTATAAAATGCTGTAGCATTTTTTCGGTGTAGGTAAAGTCGGCGATAACGCCATCTTTCATGGGACGTTTAGCGGTAATGTTTTCAGGTGTTCGACCCAACATTTTTTTAGCGTCACCACCCACCGCCTCAATCGACTTCGGCCCCCCCGGGCCACGATCCTGGCGAATCGCCACTACCGAGGGTTCATTGAGCACAATTCCCTGACCTCTGGAATAGATGAGCGTATTGGCGGTACCCAGATCGATTGATAAATCGTTGGATAACAGACCCCGAATAGCTGCAAACATACTTAGCTTTTAACCTGAATTTTTAAGTGTTACGTGTCGTGTGATGACAGGAGCATCCTGTCGGTGAGTAAATTTCACCCAATTGGGCGTACTCTAGCAATGGCCAACCGTTTGAGCAAGGAAGAAACCAATAAAATCAAGGTCTTTTGCTTATACTGCCCGGTAAATTATGTTAACTTTGCGGGCTTTTCAACCACCATTTTTGGAATTTCCGGCAAATGACCCTGAAAACGGAAGATGTACGAAATATTGCGCACCTCGCACGTCTGCAAGTCGACGATGAAAGTATCGAGCGATACGCTACCGACCTCTCCAATGTGCTGGTGTTGGTCGAGCAATTGAACCAGCTCGATACCTCGGGCATCACACCCATGGCCCACCCGCTAGATGCGACTCAACGGTTGCGAGATGATGCTGTGAATGAAACAGACTTACGAGATAAGTTTCAGAATATCGCACCGGACGTCAAAAACGGTTTATACCGCGTGCCCAAAGTTATCGAGTGAGAATGCCAGTATGAGCAAAACTATCCGCCAGATACAACGGGGGCTGGCCAGGGGTGAATTTTCCAGCATCGAAATTACCCAGGATTACCTGACCGCAATCAAAGCACATAATCCAACCATCAACTGCTATATCACAATCACTGACGAACTCGCCCTGCAACAGGCCAAAACCGCGGATGAGCGTATTGCCGCGGGCCAGGCGCAAGCATTGACCGGTGTGCCATTGGCGCATAAAGATATTTTCTGTACCGACGGCGTGAAAACTTCCTGCGGCTCGAAAATGCTGGATAATTTTATCGCACCCTACAATGCTACCGTGATCGAAAATATTGAAGCCTCTGGCGCGGTCATGCTCGGCAAGACCAATATGGATGAATTCGCCATGGGCTCGTCGACCGAAAACAGTTATTACGGCCCGGCGGTTAACCCCTGGGACCATCAACGCGTACCCGGTGGTTCTTCGGGTGGTTCAGCAGCGGCAGTAGCGGCAGGCCTGGCTCCGGCCGCTACCGGCACCGACACTGGCGGTTCAATTCGTCAACCTGCGGCGCTGTGCGGCATTACTGGCATTAAGCCTACCTACGGTCGGGTTTCACGCTACGGCATGATCGCGTTTGGTTCAAGTCTCGATCAGGGTGGTGCATTTGCACGCACTGCTGAAGACTGTGCACAATTGATTCAAACCATGGCCGGTTTCGACCCGCGCGACTCGACATCGATCGATCATCCTGTCCCCAATTATAGCGAGACACTCGACGGTAATATCAAGGGGCTGCGTATCGGTTTGCCAAAAGAGTTTTTTGCCGACGGTCTTGACAGTAATATCGCGGGCGTCCTTGAGGCGGCCATCGATGAATACCGCAAGCTCGGTGCTGAAATCGTCGAGGTCAGTCTGCCGAATTCTAAACTATCGGTTCCAGTTTACTATGTTGTCGCGCTGGCAGAATGCTCTTCGAATTTGTCACGTTTCGACGGGGTACGTTTCGGCTATCGTTGCGAAAACCCGAAAGACCTCGAAGACCTTTACAAGCGCTCACGCGGTGAAGGCTTCGGTGAAGAAGTCAAACGCCGCATCTTGCTCGGAACTTATGCATTGTCGGCGGGATATTATGATGCCTATTATCTCAAGGCTCAGCAGGTGCGACGTCTGATCAAACAAGACTTTGAGCGAGCCTTCGAAGATGTCGATATTATCGCCGCCCCCACCACGCCGGAAATTGCCTTTAAACTTGGCGAAAAAACTGACGACCCAGTGAGCATGTACTTACAGGATATTTACACTCTTTTCTTAAACCTTGCCGGTCTACCCGGTATGTCGATACCCGCAGGCTTCAGTCAGGGTATGCCGGTCGGCCTGCAATTAATTGCCAACTATTTTGACGAGGCGCGATTGCTCAATACTGCACACCAGTTTCAGCAGGCCAGCGACTGGCATCTGCAATCTGCGGAGGTGAAGTAATGGCGACCTGGGAAACAGTAATCGGACTCGAAATCCACGCACAACTAGCGACCAAAAGTAAAATTTTTTCTGGCGCTTCCACCGCCTTCGGCACTGCACCAAATACACAGGCTTGTGCAGTGGATCTGGGTTTCCCCGGCGTACTGCCAGTGCTCAATGCCGAAGTGGTAAACATGGCGATCAAATTCGGTGTCGCCATCGACGCCGAGATAACCCCTAACTCGGTATTTGCACGGAAAAATTATTTCTATCCCGATCTGCCCAAGGGCTATCAAATTTCCCAATTTGAACTACCCATAGTCGGCCGCGGTCAACTTGGCATCAGCCTAGATGAAGGCGTCAGCAAGATCATCGGCATAACCCGTGCGCACCTGGAAGAAGACGCGGGGAAATCGCTGCATGATGAGTTCCCAGAACAAACCGGTGTCGATTTAAACCGTGCCGGTACGCCATTGCTGGAGATCGTGTCCGAACCAGATATGCGTTCGGCCAAAGAAGCGGTGGTCTACGCGCGTAAGATTCATGCGCTGGTGCAATACCTTGGAATTTGCGACGGCAATATGCAGGAGGGTTCGTTCCGTTGCGATGCCAATGTTTCGGTGCGACTCAAGGGTGAGGAAAAACTCGGCACCCGCGCCGAAATAAAAAATATCAACTCGTTTCGTTTTCTCGAACGTGCTATCAACTTCGAAATTGAACGCCAGATCGACCTTATTGAAGATGGCAGCAAAGTCGTACAGGAAACCCGACTTTACGATGCCGACAAAGATGAAACACGTTCCATGCGCAGCAAGGAAGAGGCTAACGATTACCGTTATTTTCCCGATCCGGATTTACTACCAGTGGCGGTCACCGACGATGATATCAATCGCATTCGGGCTAGCTTGCCAGAATTACCCGAACAAAAGCGCCAGCGGTTTATAGTCGACTTACAATTGTCGGAATATGACGCTGAAGTGCTCACCAGTAGCCGCGAGACTGCAATTTATTTTGAAAAGACATTAGCTCAATTACCCGATCAGGCGAAACAGATTGCAAACTGGATACTTGGCGAGCTAAGCGCCGCATTGAACAAGGCTGATATCAATATCGAGCAATCACCAATTTCTCCGGATGGCCTGAGTAATTTGATAGCACGCATTTCCGATAACACCATCTCAGGCAAGATTGCCAAACAGGTCTTCGAAGCGATGTGGCAGGGTGAAGGTTCCGCCGATAGCATTATCGAAGCCAAAGGTTTAAAACAGATCACCGACACCGGCGCAATAGAGTCTCTAATCGACCAGGTTATCGCCGATAACCCAGACCAGGTGGATCAATTCCGCGCTGGCAAGGAAAAGGTTCTGGGGTTTTTCGTCGGGCAGATTATGAAACAATCGAAGGGCAAGGCTAATCCTGGGCAGGTTAACCAGCTATTGCGAGAGAAATTGAATAAAGGCCGAGAGTAAAATTCAACAGTAAAATAATAAAGGATCCCCCGAATGACAGATTCTATGAAACTGCTCAGAAAAAAACGCTTCCTGCCCTTTTTCCTGACCCAGCTACTCGGCGCATTCAACGACAACCTGTTTAAAAACGGTCTGACGATATTAATTGCATTTCAGGCGGCGAGTATCAACCAGGAGTCTAGCAATACCCTGGTGAATATCGCCGCAGGCTTATTCATTCTGCCATTCTTCCTGTTTTCTCCGATTGCTGGACAACTCGCCGATAAATTTGAAAAATCCATGTTGATTCGTCGTATCAAATTACTTGAGATTTTAATCATGCTACTTGGTGCTTATGCCTTCGTCATCGAAAACACCGGCCTTCTGATCGCCATTTTGTTTTTAATGGGTACGCAATCGGCTTTGTTCGGACCGGTTAAGTATAGCTTGTTGCCGCAAGCGCTAAAGGATGAAGAGTTGGTTGGCGGTAATGCGCTGGTCGAGTTCGGTACATTTCTGGCCATTCTACTCGGCTTAATCGCCAGTGTTTTCATCATTGGCCTCGGGGTCGGCAGCATCGCTGTGGCTGTAGTATTGTTTGCCTGCATCGGCTATTGGGCAAGCCGCTCGATTCCCGCTTTACCGGCCGCGGCGCCGGAGCTTCAAATCAGCTTTAATCTAGTCAGACAAACGGTGAGTATCATTAGCGACGCGCGCGAGAATACCACGGTATTTTATTCAGTGATGGGCATTTCCTGGTTCTGGTTTATCGGCATTACCTATGTCACGCAATTACCCAATTTCGTACGGTACGATCTTGGTGGCGACAAAGAAGTTTATATACTGCTGCTGGCAATGTTTTCCATCGGTATCGGCATCGGTTCATTTCTCTGTGAAAAAATGTCCGGGCGCATAGTCGAGATAGGACTAGTTCCGATTGGGGCGCTGGGATTGACCCTGTTCGGTGTCGATATTTATTTCAATCAGGCACTCAATGTCGGCGACAGCTTAATCGGCCCGGCCGTATTCATCGGCGACTCGGCAAACTTTCATGTCATGCTTGATATCGTTATGCTTGGCGTATCCGGCGGTATTTATATCGTACCGCTTTATGCACTGGTACAACAGCGCAGCGAAGAGAAAAAGCGCTCGCGCATCATTGCCGCCAACAATGTACTCAATGCATTGTTCATGGTGGCGGCATCACTCTACGGATTGTTTGCTTTAAAAGCCGGTATCGATATACCGACACTATTTTTAATCATGGCGTTGATGAATGCGGCAGTGGCGATCTTCATATTCATGCTGGTGCCGGAATTCATCATGCGCCTGCTGGTCTGGCTACTGGTCCACAGCGTTTACCGTGTGAATAAAATAGATCTGGAAAAAATTCCAGACCATGGCCCCGTAGTACTGGTTTGCAATCATGTCAGCTTTGTCGATGCACTGGTATTAATCGGTTGCATTCGTCGACCAATTCGTTTTGTAATGTATTACAAAATTTTCCAGACCCCGATTCTGTCATTCGTTTTTAAAACCGCCAATGCAATTCCAATCGCAGGCGCAAAAGAAAACCCCGCATTGATGAAAAAGGCTTTCGATCAGGCAAGCGCTGCGCTAAACGACGACGAGATAGTCTGCATATTTCCCGAAGGTAAAATTACCGATACCGGTGAAATGGATGAGTTCAAAGCGGGCATCAAGCGCATCATTAAACGCGATCCGGCACCGGTAGTACCGCTCGCGTTACGTGGTTTATGGGGTAGTTTTTTTAGCCGTAAATATGGCAATGCAATGAGTCGGTTGTTCCCTCGTGGTTTATTTAGCAAGATTGACCTGGTAGCCGGGGATGCGATTGCAGCCGGGGATGTTAGTCTGGAAAGCTTGTCGAGTGCTGTGCTTCAGTTGCGGGGGGATCGGCTTTGAGCATGAAACAACACTGGGAACGTGTCTATAAAGAAAAATCTCATCTTGAAGTGAGCTGGTATCAAGGCAAGCCCATGACCTCGCTATCTTTAATCAAAAACCTGAGCCTGGATAAAAACGATCGCTTAGTCGATATCGGTGGCGGCGCTTCAACTCTAATAGACTGCCTGCTTGACGAAGGTTTTGAAAATTGTACCGTTCTTGATATATCCGACTTTGCGCTTGAATTGGCAAAAAAGCATCTGGGTAAAAAATCTGCATCGGTTAATTGGCGGGCCGAAGATGTAATAGATTTTGCACCGGAGTTCTCCTATACACTTTGGCACGACCGCGCGGTGTTTCATTTTCTCACGGACAGGCAGGACAGGGAAAAATATAAGAAAGTCCTGGCATCTTCCGTCAGCACTGGTGGTTACGTTATCATCGCCGCCTTCGCATTAGCGGGACCAACAAAATGTAGTGGTCTCGATATTGTTCGGTATGATGCACAAAAAATGGAGGATGAGCTTGGCCCACGTTTCAATCTGGTGGATGAAAAAACTGAGACTCATATTACGCCATCTGGCGTGGAGCAATTATTTGGTTTTTATGTATTTAGGAAAGTTAACTGATACATATGATAGCAATTTATTTCGGCCCAGGCCTATCTTTCAGCAAGTTACTCGCCCATCATCAGGCTTCGATTCTCTCTTAATACCTGGGTGAGAAATCCACAGACGGCATCAACTCTGGCGACATGGCGCAGGTCTTCGTGGACGAGTAGCCAGTAGCTGCGATCAACGCAAATTTTTTCGGGTAGTATCAATTGCAGTTTTGATTGTCTCTGCGCCATAAAGCAGTGCACCAGGCCCAGGCCTGTGCCATTTAATATGGCATTGAACTGTGCGCTGACATTGGTGCTGCGGAATACCACATTAGCATTTTTGATGGTTGATTCGAAAAACCTTAGCTCCGGCATTTCGATCAGGTCATCGATATAACTGACGAAGGCGTGTTGCGTCAGATCATCTATCGAGTTTATTGGCGTATGAGTTTGGAGATAATCCTGTTCACCGTAGAGCTTTAGTTGATAGTCGACCAATTTCCAGGCGATGAGTCGGCCGCTTTCCGGTCTTGCCAGGTTGATGGCGATATCGGCCTCACGTTTGGACAGGCTTATGCGCCGCGTTTCCGCCACCAGTTCGATTTCGATATCCGGGTGAAGTTGGCGAAACTCGGCGATGCGTGGCGCAATCACCTGCGAACCAAGCGCTTCGGGTACCGAGACCCGCACCGTGCCACTGAGGCGAGCGTCTTTGCCGGCTATGTCCTGGTACAGGCGGTTCGAGCGCGCTTCGATTTCTTCAGCCATCGGCAACAGGCGTAAGCCGGCATCGGTGAGTTGGTAACCACGCGGTGACTTGTCGAACAGGCGCACATCAAGTTGTTTTTCCAGCGCGGTTATACGTCGACTCACGGTAGTATGGTCGACATGCAGGCGGCTCGCAGCACGAACCAGCTTACCCTGGCGGGATAGTTCGAGAAAAAACCTGAGGTCGTTCCAGTCGTACATGTGTGTATTTTTGCAGAATGATTGTGAATATTACACTATTGGAATGCATAAATATGTTTCTTATACTACGCTGCAGAATCATCTAATCATTCGTTCAGGAGCCATCATGAGCCAATTTACCCAACTCTCACACTATGTTAACGGTGAACGCATTGCCGGTACCAGCGGTCGCTTTGGCGATATTTATAATCCCAGCAAAGGAGCTAAGGCCAGCGAAGTGCCATTGGCATCAAAGTCCGAAGTCGAAGCAGCCATCGCGATAGCTCAGGATGCTTTCCCAGCCTGGGCGGCAACTTCGGTGCTGGCACGCTCGCGCATCATGACCAAATTCGTTCATTTACTTTACGAACACCAACATGAGCTGGCGACGCTGGTTTGTAACGAGCACGGCAAGGTTATTGAAGACGCGATGGGGTCGGTGTTGCGTGGTATCGAAGTCGCCGAGTTTGCCTGTGGCGCACCGCACCAGCAAAAGGGCGAGTTTTCCGACGGCGTCGCACGCGGCATCGATATTTATTCGATGCGCAAGCCGCTGGGTGTGGTGGCAGGTATCACACCATTTAACTTTCCCGCCATGATTCCACTGTGGATGGCTGGTATGGCGCTGGTCACCGGCAATACCGTAGTGATGAAGCCTTCGGAAAAAGATCCATCCTGCCCATTACGACTGGCCGAACTGTTTGTCGAGGCCGGTGGTCCGCCCGGTGTATTCAATGTCATCAACGGCGACAAAGAGGCTGTCGATACCCTGCTCAACGACGAGCGCATCAAGGCGGTAAGTTTTGTCGGCTCCACCCCCATCGCTCAATATGTTTACGCCACCGCTACTGCAAATGGCAAACGTTGTCAGGCTATGGGCGGGGCGAAGAATCACATGTTGATACTGCCCGATGCCGACCTCGAAGACGTCGCCAATGCGCTTATGGGAGCAGCCTATGGTTCGGCTGGTGAACGCTGCATGGCGATCTCGGTCGGCGTCTGTGTCGGTGATGAGGTTGCCGATAAGCTAATTGATATTCTCAAACCCCGCGTCGAAGCCCTGCGTATCGGTAACAGCACCGAC
The DNA here is from genome assembly GCA_024224415.1 of Gammaproteobacteria bacterium. Classification (GTDB taxonomy): domain Bacteria; phylum Pseudomonadota; class Gammaproteobacteria. Next base: position 22,219 of record JAAENK010000098.1, read on the forward strand.
ACCGGTCTGGAAATGGGCCCACTGGTCACAAAGGAACACCGTGAAAAGGTCATGGGTTACATCCAGATGGCGGCCGACGAGGGTTCAAAGCTGGTAGTCGATGGTCGCGGTTTTGTTTGCGAGGGCCACGAAGACGGTTTCTTTCTTGGCGGTTCATTGATCGACCAGGTCAAGCCGGACATGACTTCGTATCAGGAAGAAATTTTTGGCCCGGTTTTACAGATCATGCGGGTTGGTTCATTCGAAGAAGGCATGGCTTTGGCGACCGACCATCCTTACGGCAACGGCACTTCGATCTTCACCAAAAACGGGGCGGCGGCGCGTACCTTCGCCGACCGGGTGGAAGTCGGTATGGTAGGCATTAATGTGCCGATTCCAGTGCCGTTGGCATTCCACAGCTTCGGCGGCTGGAAGGCCTCCGCGTTCGGCGACCATAACCAGTATGGAATGGAAGGTTTACGCTTTTACACCAAGGTTAAAACCGTCACCGCACGCTGGCAGGATAGCGGCGTCGATGCTGAGTTTTCGATGCCGGTGCTGAAGTAAGAACCCTAGAAAACACCTGTTAGCAAGCGCTATCGGGTGTGTCGTATTGCCGACATTTTTCGATGTAAGCCTGCGTACTCAATGGCATGGATACGCGGGCGCCTGCAATATAACCGATTAGCCTTTTGCCTTCCTGCAGCAATGCTCTGCCCTGGGCCGCCTGCATATGTAGCAGTTGCTCGGCGTCTTCGCAGACTTCAGGGTGAAAATCTTCCAGAACTTCGGTCAGGGCCACGAAGTCTGGCCAGACCTTAAAAAGGATCGGATCCGACTTCATGGTTTCTGATACTTTTTTTGCGGCTTCACCGAATTCGACAATGTTTTGTTGCAAGTCGGCAAACAATACGCTTTGGCAAAATATGTCTATCATGCACTTTGAGATTGCATCGATATCGCGTTTGCTTTGCGCAATTTTGATAAAGCGCGATTGATAGAAATCCTCCGGCGTCATAGTGAATGCCTTAAATGGTTCTCCCCAGATTTCGTCTATGCCTTCGCAGCCACTATAGTGTTTCACCTGCCGGCCCAGCGCCAGCGCTTCCTGGAAGCTATCGCTACATTCGCGCATAAGTTCATTGCTACGGCTTACTTTGACACCGAGCTCACCGAGATCAACAATTGAAGTAAACAAATCTGTCGCTCGATTAAACAAAGCGCCAGCCAGCATCGCGGCATTGACGCGCCTGCGTTGCGGGTTGGTTTGCGCCTCGTAAGCGACACGCGCCTGTTCGAGGCAAGATCCCGGTGTGTTAATGCCTGCTTCGGTATGGTGAAATGCGCGGCGCGTCAAGCTATCGATTAAGCGCTTGCGATTGGTAAGGTTATCTTCCGGGGGCTGGTAATAACGAATCCAGTAACCGTCGTAATAAATGTACTCTAGCTCATCAATGACACGTCGAGTGCCGTTTACAATTTGTTCTGTCATGTTAATCGTGAAACACGTGAATTACGGTAGATGCCTGTCCGTCCGTGGTTTGAAAGGCCGCATCATAGTGTATCTTCAAACCTTCTTCTATTGCTTGTATAAAAAAATATTAATTATTAATTAGAATAGCAGGGTAAAATAATTCCACAATGGCATTTTTTATCCAGCGCTCTAATCGCGTAGAAATACTACAGCAGAATTTGGTTCGGCAACTCGCTGAGAATCCTCAGGAAGATATTTTTTCGCCGGAAATCATCGTTGTACCTACCTTTGCCATGTCGCGCTGGTTGAATCTGCGTTTCGCTGAGCAGCTGGGCATTGCCGCAAATATTAGATATCCGTTACCAGCCAGTTGGCTGTGGGATACCGCTGCCAACCTGATTGATGACTTGCCCGTAAAAGATCCACTTGATCGCGAATCGATGGGCTGGAAAATATTCGCTGAATTATCCAATTTATTGGGGCAGCCCGATTTTGAGCAAATACGCGACTATCTGGTCCAGGATGATGACGGCGTCAAACGCTGGCAATTGTCGACGCGCCTCGCTGAACTGTTCGAGCGTTATCAACAATTTCGGCCAGGGATGATTCGTGACTGGTCGCTACAGCCCGGAAACAACTGGCAGGCTATTGTCTGGCATAAATTGATATCTGGCCTGAATGGCAATCACCGCGTAAATATTCTTTTCCAACTAGTCGATCTGCTCAAAAGCAATGAACTACAGGCTGACCTACCTAAGCGGGTTAGCCTGTTTGCGATATCGAGTCTGCCGCCTTTGTTTACCGAGGTGATTTATGCGCTGGCCAAACACATCGATATTACCCTGTACCTGCATAGCCCGACCGATCAGTACTGGGCCGATTTAAAAACCGGTAAATCACTGGCACGAATCCAACTGAAGCAGGCTGATCAGGCGGCATATTTTGACACCGGTAACGAGTTACTGGTTTCCTGGGGTCGACAGAGTCAAGTCTTGCAGGACCGGTTACTCGATTACGCCAATCTGGTTCCGAGTGATGCCGAGTTTAACCAGCCACCCGGTGACGGCACACTACTGGAAAGTATCCAGCAAAGTATTTTCGAGCTGCGACCAATAGCACCAAACCGGGTCACCGATGATTCGCTATCAGTACATATCTGTCACAGTGCATTGCGTGAGTGTCAGGTTTTACACGACAACCTTCTACGTTTGCTCAGTGATAATCCAACGCTATGCAATGAAGATATCCTGGTTATGGTTCCCGAGATTAGCCGTTATGCACCGTATATCGAAGCGGTTTTTGGGCAGGATAAAAATCTGGCCTGGAACCTGTCCGACATTAGCGTTGCCGATGAGCACCCGCTGGTCCAGAGCTTTCTGCAACTACTTAAACTGCCGAGCAGTCGCTTCGGTTATGCAGAAGTCATGTCACTGCTGGAAGTCGACGAAATTCGACAGCGTTTCAAAATCGATGAAAAGACGCTGGAAGATTTACATGAAATATTTGAGTCTAGTCGGGTGCGCTGGGGCATAAACGGTGAGTTTAAAGAATCGCTGGGATTACCTGCAATCATGGAGAATACCTGGCTACAGGCCCGACAACGGATTTTTGCTGGTTATGCTTTGGGCGAAGTTGAGTACTGGAATGGCATTGCTACTTTAGCTCCAGAGGATAGCCACAACAGCGTACATACCAGTTACTTTTGGCAGTTTTTCGAACAGCTCGAATCCTGGCGACTGGCATTAAGCAAGCCCGCCACCGCCCGGCAATGGCAATCGCGTTTAAATGCTTTGATCGATGACTTTTATAGCGAAATCGATTTTCGAGAAGACCGGTTGCAACAAATTCGCAATGCTATCGATTGTTTGAACGTCGCAGACGAATGCTCGATTTCACCAGCCTTATTACATATCTGGCTAAAACAGCAATTGAGTACGCAGAGTCGGCAGGGGCGATTGTTTTCCGGCGGCATCACATTTTGTGGTATGCGCCCGATGCGCAACCTGCCTTTTCCGGTTATCTGCCTGCTGGGTATGAACGATGCCGCCTTTCCCAGACGCGAGTCAAAAATTGATTTCGATTTGATGGCGCAACAACCCCAACCTGGTGACCCACATAAAGGTGACGAAGACCGCTACCTGATGCTGGAAACACTGCTCTGCGCGCGCCTACATTTTTATATCAGCTATACCGGGCGTAGCTTGAAAGACAATACCGTTTTGCAACCTTCGGTGCTGGTTCAGGAACTACTCGATTTTATTAGTGAATCTAACCCCAATAATGAAACGAGTTCTAGTCGGGTACATGCCATGCAACCCTTTGCTGTTGCAAACTATGATAACGATCTAAACAGCTATAACAGTTACTGGTGCGATGTGGCGAACCAGTTACAAACGCAGCCCGAAATTACTAGTCATAAGTCCTGGCCGCTTAATTTTGATAGGGAACAAACCGGAACGAGCGATAATATCGATCTCAATCAAACACAACGTTTTTTCCGACACCCGATCAAGTACTTTTTTAACCAGCGACTAAAGATTTATCTTGAACAACGCGAAGTGTGGAGTTACAAAGTTGACGATATTTCACGCACTTCTTAACCACATCTCCTATTCCATTTTTTACAATA
>JAAENK010000099.1 GCA_024224415.1 Gammaproteobacteria bacterium
GGCAAAAACTCAAATCGATTAATCCAACTCGGAAACAGTCAGCTAAAGCATCCCAGATTTATACAGCTGGTATTCGGGGCGCGGAATCTACCGACACCTTACTAAAACCTTACTGGAAAGATGACTTGACCCAGGATGAAAAATTTCAGGCCGAGTTGCAGCATTTCAGTAACGCGCAATTGAAACTTGATAAGGGTGATCTGGAAAATGCGGCAAAAGCATTCGATGAGTTCATCGAAAAATATCAAAACAGTAGTCTGCGGCCGAACGCACTATTTGCACGTAGTATTAGCCTCGCTGGTATCGGTAACAAGGTAGCATCGAAAGCATCGATGCAGTTGTTTGTTGATGAAAACCCGAACCATCCGTTAATTGGCGATGCCAGACAAATCCTTGGCGAATTATCGGGTTAATCAAGATATAATTCCAATATTAATGATAGTAAAAGGCCTGAGTTATCAGGCCTTTTTTACGAGACGACTTGAAGATTGAATATTCTTGCAATTGACACCGCAACCGAAGCCTGCTCGGCTGCTTTTTTGCGTGAAGATGGGCAGGTGTTTGCCGAATTTGAAATGGCGCCAAGGCAGCATACCCGACTGCTACCCAAAATGATGGCTGCGGTTTTAGCAGGAGCTAGATGTCCTCGTTCGTCGATTACCCACTGTGCATTCAGTAATGGTCCGGGTGCATTTACCGGTGTACGTATTGCTGCTGCTACTGCACAGGGTATTGCCATCGCGCTAAAGATCCCTTTGTTGCCAATTTCGACCCTGGCGGCGCTGGCACAAGTTAGCCTGGATGAACAAGGTGGTCATTCAACCATGGTTGCGCTCGATGCTCGTATGGGAGAAGTTTACTGGGCGATATATCACCGTGATGTCGATGGAATTGCCTGTCTCCGGGGACAGGAAAGGCTTAACAAAATAGATGAGGTAGTTGTCGATGATATGCCCGAAAATGGCGCTGGCCATGGTTGGTTAGTGGGTCGGTCAACCTGGCCTGCCTCGAAGCCTATCAATATCGCGCCGGATTTGTTACCCGATGCCAAGGCATTGCTGAAATTGGCGGTCAAGGTGGGGGAACCGGTAGATGTTGACAAAATCAGTATTAACTATTTGCGAAATCAGGTCGCCAAAAAATCCAGAAAAGCATGAATGCATCGTTGGCTTACCCTTATGGTGCTGCCCAACTTGGTGGTACATTAAAATCCGTAGCCGATGATTTTAGAGTGGTTGAAAATCTGGGGTTTTCTCTTTCTGGTGAGGGTGAGCACCTGTTTGTGCTGGTTGAAAAAACCGGGCTTACCACCTTTGAATTAGTCGAGTTGTTGGCAAGAGATTTTGGCATAAAGCAGCGTGATATCGGTTATAGCGGTTTGAAAGACAAACATGCGGTAACCAGGCAGTGGCTTAGTCTGCATCTACCGGGTCAAATGTATCGATTTGAGCTACCTGCGGTGGCAGACTACTCAATTCTTGAGCATGGCTGGCATCAACGAAAATTGAAACGTGGTAGTCATCGTTCAAATAGCTTCGAAGTGATACTCCGTGATTTGGGCGCATTTACCGAAATAACGCAGGGTCAAATCGAAGCGATCAAATCCGAGGGTATGGCTAATTACTTTGGTCAGCAAAGATTTGGTGGACAGGCAGATAACCTGAGTCGTGCCCTGCAGATATTTGCTAACCCTCGAAAAACCAGAAAGCTCAGCCGTAATAAACGTGGGCTGTATATCTCAACATTGCGTAGTCATTTGTTTAACCAGATTTTATCGACTCGGATCGAAGCCGAAATCTGGCGACAACCCATAGCCGGTGATGTCTTCATGCTGGCGGGAACCCAATCCATTTTTAGCGAAGCACTTAGCGACGAAATTGTAACGCGATACCAGAACTTTGACATATCGAGTACAGCGAGCCTGTATGGCCAGGGTGAAACCAAACTTCGATCCAGAGCGCTCGAAATTGAAAATAAAATATTTGCTGAAAATTCAGAAATTACAGATTGCCTGCTTCAGCTAAAAGCCAGCTTACAGA
>JAAENK010000100.1 GCA_024224415.1 Gammaproteobacteria bacterium
CTGTCAAAGAAGCCGCCATTCATATTTCGACCGGGAACTCGTGCTTTCTGCACAAAGCAGAAATTGGTAGACGTTCCTACCCAATGAAAAATACATCCCTAATTTTATCGAATAAAACTTTAGTCCCCATATAAGCAAGTATTCAATCTTTTCTTTGGCTGCTCTTATATGAAATAGGTGTCGGGTACACATGTACTACCCAATAAGTTGAGGCTACAAAGGTAAGCACCACAACAAGCTGTATCAGGTATGACGAGCGCTCTTCTATTAAACCTGATGCCAGCGCACTAAAGGCGATTAGTAACGAAAACTCGCTGGCTTGCCCTAGCCTGACCCCCAGTTGAGCCGAGTTTTTCGGCTTTTCGCCAATCGCTTTAAACCCCCATTTGAAAATTACAGGCTTTGTTACCATCAGCAGTGCAGTGATTATCAGCCCGGGTACAATAAGTTGTTGAGAAACCACCAGATCAAATTTCGCACCAATCGAAAAGAAGAACAGTATCAGGAAGAAATCACGCAGTGGCTTAAGCTCTTCCGCAATCACCAGTGCAATGGGTACGATTGCGAGGCTTATCCCCGCTATGAAAGCACCCATCTCAAGAGATAGACCCAGCATATTCGCGGCACCGGCAACAAACAGACCCCAGCCTAAAGCCAATACGAAGGTGTACTCTTTTATCACATCAAATTTCAAGAACAGTTTTGTTATGACAAACCTGACGATAGCAAACGACGTAACACCTAGCACCACCAGCTTGAGCAATAACAGCGCAACTGAAACTGTAATATTGTCCATGCCACCTTCGGTTACCAGCACAATGAACACGATAGCTATCACATCCTGCAATAACAGTACGCTTAACATCACATCGCCAATATGTTGATGATGTAATTGGGTTGTAGGTATCAACTTCAGACTAACAATAGTGCTGGAGAACATTAACGCCGCGCCAATTACCAGGCTGTCGAAAAATGGATAGCCTAACGCCAAAGCAGCTACCAGGCCCAGTAGCGTGAAAATGAAACAGGTCACCAGCGTTACCAAACCGACACGCCCGAGCAAACCGACGAGCTTTTTCGGCTGGAAGTTAAGGCCTATCATAAACAGCAGCAGGATAATGCCGATATGTGCAAGTTGTTCGATCTGATCCGCATCGCTAATTAGTCCTAGTCCCTTTGGCCCGACGACTATGCCCAGCACAATGTAAGCAACAATAATGGGCTGTTTCAAATACAGGAACAGGGTCGCGAACAAGGCTGCACCTGCAAAAATCAGCACAAATTGAAGAATAATATGATCGAGCATTGCTTGCGATTATCCCCCTATAAATTCCGCTCAAACAACAACTTTGCATCATTCACAATTTGTGCGCAATATCCATTATATAGTGACTAGAATATCAGCAGGGCAAATCAATCTAAATTAAGCAATGAAGTTCATCGAATCCCGCGTAATAGGGAAAGCATTTATTTAATTTTAAGCGGTGTAGAGAGTCCGTAATGGGCACAAACCCGCCAATTATGCGCAAGCTCGGGAACGGCCGCTTTATCAACTGATCAGATCTTCGGAATTGTCTTACTCTATGGCTCTTCAGGGTCGTATCCTGCCTATTAAAATTTAACCATCGAGACCGCTTTGGGCGCATCAGACCCATTCAAATCTAGCTGGCGACTTCCAGATACCAGTCATTCGCCAGTACCTGTCCGGCAATCACATATTGACATGTAGTTTGCAATTGCATGGAAGTGGTTCATCGATTTGACTGGCCCGTTGCGTCAGCAAACGTGTCAGCACATCTTTCAGGTAAGCATGCGGTGTTGCCTGGTACTTGACTAAATTTGGACTAAATGAGAATTTCGAAGTATTGAGAGCAACCAGTAAGATTATGTAACTTGTTGTTTTTAAAGTGGTACCAGCGGGCGGACTCGAACCGCCAAGCCCGTGAAGGCGGGGGATTTTGAATCCCCTGTGTCTACCAATTTCACCACGCTGGCCCGGAAGCCGCGGATTTTAAATCAATTCATTACTAAGTGGTAGCGTTAGGCGTTATTATACGTGCTTTTTTTGTGTTCATCAGTTCATGAATCTCAGCGACTTCGACTACAATTTGCCCGAAGCATTGATTGCACAGAAACCCTTGCCTGAGCGCAGCGCATCGCGATTGCTGGTGGTTGATCCGGTTAGACAACGCTTGCGGGATCGCCACTTTCGTGATTTTGCCGATTTGCTGAATCCCGGAGACCTGGTTGTATTTAACAATACCCGCGTTATCCCTGCACGTTTATTTGGACAAAAAGAGAGCGGTGGAAAGCTTGAGGTAATGGTCGAGCGCGTATTAAATGATCAAACACTGCTAGCGCATATTCGGTCGAGTAAATCACCTAAACCTGGAAATCGACTAATTCTCGAAAATCAAATTCATTGCACAATGTCAGAACGTAAAGATGATTTATTCCTGCTAGTCCAACAAAGCGATCATAGCTGGTTCGAGTTACTAGAGTCATACGGCCATATGCCATTGCCACCTTATATCCAGCGTAAGGATGGTGCTGATGATCGTGAGCGCTACCAGACCGTCTACGCAGAAGCGCCTGGTGCCGTAGCCGCACCCACAGCGGGTTTGCATTTCGACCAACAGCAGATTAGCGCACTGGAAAGCAGGGGTGTTAAAACCGCCTATATCACGCTGCATGTTGGTGCGGGGACGTTTCAACCGATACGTGGCGACAATATCGAAGAGCATATTATGCATGCCGAATGGATCGAGGTTTCGGCAGAGGTATGCGATTTAGTCAAAGAGACACAGAAAACGGGCAGGCGGATAATCGCGGTCGGCACGACCGTGGTGCGTAGCCTCGAAACAGCCGCCTGGCAAGGGCAACTCAAACCATTCTCGGGTGATTCTCAAATATTTATCAAACCCGGATATCAATTTCGGGTAGTAGACGCGATGATAACCAATTTCCATTTACCCAGGTC
>JAAENK010000101.1 GCA_024224415.1 Gammaproteobacteria bacterium
AGAAACCCCGCCAGAATGGCTGGGTAAATTTGTGGCAATGTAACCTGGTAAAAAGTGCGCCACGGCGTCGCATACAAATCCATAGAAGCCTCGATAAGTGCACGGTCCATTCCTGCAATTCGAGCACGTACCAGGATGATAACCAATGACATCGTGAACAGCGTGTGAGCCGCTATGACCGAAAAGTAACCCATGTGAAGTTTTGGTGGCTTGATGCCTTCAGGCCAGATAGAAGCCAGCAGTGGATTCAGGAAATCAAAAACGGTGACCAGCGCCACCAGCGTCGCAATGCCGATGACGATACCGGGTATCATTACGGATATGTAAATCAAACTGTCAAACAGAACCCGGACTTTCCCTTTTAGTCGCTGTAAGGCGAGTGCCGCCGTGGTTCCCATCAAACTCGATAAAATCGCAACCGAAAAGGCGACGATCAGGCTGGTAACAAAAGCGTCCCCGACAAACGGATTAGATAACGCCTTGCCGTACCATTGCACCGATAAACCGCGTAGTTCGCTCGCATGTCGCCCGGCGTTGAAGCTGAACAGCACGATGATACCGATTGGTACATATAGAAACAGGAAAACCGCTATGGCGTAAATTCGCATGATTCTCGTTCCTTCACATCAGGGATTCGTCGCGGCCGGTTTTACTGCGCAACGTCATGCGCATGTACAGGCTGACGGTAATCAGCATGATCACGACCAGAGTCACGGAAACAGCAGCACCGAATGGCCAGTTGCGTGATTGCAGGAACAAATCTACCAGTGCATTACCGATGAAGAATACTTTGCCTCCGCCGAGAAAGGCCGGGATCAGAAATTCGCCCATCAGCAGGATAAACACCAGCATACAACCCGTCGCAATACCCGGCATCGATAGCGGCAAGGTGACTTGTATGAAAGTCTTAAACGGAGAGCCACCCAGGTCGCTCGAAGCTTCGAGCAGGGTCTTGTCGAGCTTTTCAAGCGATACAAAAATCGGAAATACCATCAATGGCAGGTAACCGTACACAATTCCAATCAATACGGCGCCCGGTGTGTTAATCAGGCGCACGCCCTCAATACCGATGAACTCCAGCAGGGCCGGAATTCCGCGACCACCCAAAATAAAAATCCAGGCATAGGTGCGTACCAGCAAGCTTGTCCAGAACGGGACAATCACCAATACCAGTAAAATGAGTTTGTACTGCCGTCCGACCCGCAAAGCCAGGAAATAGGCGAGAGGATAGGCCACCAGCAAGCTAAGAAGCGTCCCGGCTGGCGCAATAACCAGCGTATTCTGGAACGCCTTCAGGCGTGAAGGCAAATTGGCATATTGTTCCAGGGTAAAACCTCCGGCATAACCACCTACCGCCGCGCGTTCTCCAAAACTGAAAACCAGGATGACGATGAGAGGAAAGATCAGCATGACCAGAAACCACAATGAAGTTGGCGCCAGTAAAGCAGCGGTCAGCCAGCGGCCCGATTTTCTATCTTCTCTCATAGTCATCCATCAGCAGGACCTGGCTCGATATCAAGCAGACTTGAAGCGTGCCATAACCTCGGCGCGAACCGGGTCTGTCAGCGTCTGAGCGGCGCCAAATTCGAGACCGTTCATCAGATTTTCCGCAGGATGCAAGATTGGATCGCTGGCCAGGGAAGGGGGCTGCAATGCAATCGCGCGAGAATCTGTTGGCGCATAACCATGAACCGCTGCCTCTCGAGCCTGCACCTTCGGATCCTGCATGAAATTGATGAATGCATAGGCGGCGTCCAGATGTGGTGCATCCTTTGGTACCGCGTAGAAATCAGTCCAGATTTCACCACCATCTGCGGCAATCACATACTCCATTTCCGGCAAATCATTGTGCAACTGTGTTGCATCGCCGTTCCAGCAAATTGACATCCAGCCATCGCCGCTGCGCATACCGGGTTGATAATCCGAAGTGATTGCAAACAAATGAGGTTTGGACTTGATCAGCAATGCTTCTGCTTCAGCCAGCTCCTTGGGATCGATGGAATTAAACGAATACCCCAGTGCACACAATGCGGCGCCGATAGTTGTCAGTTGGTAGTCATGCACTATGGTATGACCTGAGCCTGCGCCCATGGTGACGTCAAAGAAGTCTTTCCAGGATTTCGGAGAGCTCATAATCTCTTTGCTATTCAGCACAAATCCGGTAGTTCCCCAGTTCTTCGGTACGCAATAGACCTTGCCATTTACCGTGGCGGGTCCGGCAAATTTCGGGTTATTGGCGGCTGCGTCGTAATACGGTATTCGCGATAAATCCAGTTCCTGAATCAGGTCAAGCGCGACATAGTTCGAGATGGTGTAATTTGTTGGTACAAAAACATCCCATCCGGTACCACCGGCCTGTAACTTGGCCAGCATTTCCTCGTTTGACCCAAATGCATTTACTTGAATGTTAACGCCTGTCTTTGCGGTAAATTCATCCAGGTTGGCCTGATCGTGGTAATTCGGCCAGGTGGAAAATATCAGACGGTCCCCAAGATCGCCCGCCTGCGCCTTGCCTGGCCACAGGGAAGGCATGGCTGCTCCCATCACCGCCATCGCTGTACCGAGACCGGTTACTCCCAGAAAATGCCGGCGCGAAACAGAACCTTTCTCGTAGCGGCGCAACTCTTTCATGAAACGCTTTGCAGTTATTGGTCTATTATCGTTGCTCTTGCTCATTGTGTTCCCCTCTGTTGTCGTTGAACTCGATTTGTTTATAAATAAAAACCATGGCCGACGGATTTACAGTACGGTCTTATGTATCTCCAATTATTAGCGCCGCCTCAGGTCCCCAGCTGACGGAGACATGGTCGCCCGGTTCGAAACTTCGATTTGCGCTCTCGATAGATTTTGGAGATAACACCATAACCTCACCGCACCCTTCGGTTGCAACAAGATACTCGGTGTGTTCGCCAAGGAATATCCGGTTCACCACCTGTCCGTTTATGGTGATGTTTGTAGCATTGCTGGTTTCACCGATATTCGTGATAGTTATCATTTCGGGTCGAACGGCTACGCAGGCTTTATTTCCATTGGCGATAGGCGGAGCCCCTGGCGGTTGCGAACCACTGAAAACCTGGCCGGATTCTGACTTAATCGAAACCAGGGGGCCAATGGCGTCAACCACGTCCCCATCAATGAAATTGGTTTTACCGACAAAATCGGCCACGTATCGGTTGATCGGTTCATCGTAAAGTTCCCGTGGACTACCGGACTGGATAATCTGCCCTTCACGCATAATACAGATACGATCGCTCATGGAGAGCGCTTCCTCCTGGTCATGCGTGACCAGTATGAAGGTAATGCCGACTTCGCGTTGCAGGGTTTGCAGTTCAATCTGCATTTCGCGTCGCAGCTTGCGATCCAGTGCCGCCAGGGGTTCATCCAGCAGTAAACAGGTCGGATGATTGATGAGTGCCCGCGCCAGAGCCACGCGTTGCTGCTGGCCTCCGGATAACTCCCAGACTCTGCGTTTGCCATAACCACTCAGTCGTACCATTTCGAGAGTCTGGTCGACCCTTTTTAGTATTTCCTGCCTGGCGGGTTTTGGGTCGCGTTGGCGCAAGCCGTATCCAATATTGTCAGCCACATCCATATGCGGAAAGAGTGCATATTGCTGGAATACCATGTTTACAGGACGTTTGTGGGAAGGTATTCCAACGACAGATTTACCGCCAATGTAAACATCGCCCTCGCTGGGTTGGTCGAATCCGGCAATCAGGCGTAATGACGTTGTTTTACCGCAACCGGAAGGCCCCAGGAAACTGAAGAAGGCACCACGCTCGACTTTAAGCGATACATTGTCAACGGCAACAACGTCTTCGAAGCGTTTGGTGACGCTGCGAAATTCAATGTCTATCTCGTTTGAGTTACTGGTTGAATTGGCCAAAGCCCATCCTCGGTAAGACCATTTTTCTACGCATTATATTTTTGTTCTTGAGTTTTGTATGAAAAATAGTCTACCATGCAAACCAAATAAATGTATATGCTTTAGCCTATATAAGGCATATATCACAAAAATGAGAAACACGCACATTATTTTTATTCGAGAAATCAAGGGCCTATAAATTAGTGGCGGCGAGTCCCAAACGAGTTAAAAAAGTCGAGCTGGGAAACGCCAACTGGATTGCTCTGCTTGCTCGATGCATTGACTCAATCGGCAATGATGCGTTTCCAGGAAAACTGGTTGAAGCGCTCAAATCGGTCGCCGATTTTGATTACTCGGTCTCGTTCGCCTATCACCAGAACGAAAAGCCATTATGCCTTTACAATACATTCTCACACGCCAATCGGGCGGTTTTTGTTGATGACTATATCAAGGGACCCTATCTGCTCGACCCATTTTTCAAGGCCTGCGGGCGCAAGGTCGATGCTGGTCTGTATCGTTTGCAGGATGTAGCACCTGATCGCTTCTATCAAAGCGAATACTACCATTCCTATTACGTATTAACCGGGCTTATCGAGGAAATTTGCTACGCCTTCTACTTTCCACACGGCGTGTCAGTTGTCATTTCGCTGATGCGATCGGATAAATCCCGCTTCACCGCTCGCGAATTCAAGCTGTTGAAAAGTGTTAGCCCAATTGTCGTGAGCTTGTCGCAGGCGCACTGGGAAGGCATTCATAATCGATTCGAATCAGAACCCGGTGAAATGGGCGCTGTCGATAATCATGTTTTAATCGAGGAGACAGTCAGCGCACTGTTTGGGTCACGTATTACGCCGAGAGAAGCGCAGGTGGTCGCACTGGTCCTGGAAGGACATTCCTCTGAAGCGATTGCTAAGAGTCTCGGGATATCGGTGGGTACCGTGCGCATACACCGTCGAAATGTATACGGCAAGTTACGTATTTCCTCGCAGCAGGAACTTTTTTCGATCTTTTTTCAGGAAATTAAAACAGTGCGCAAGTAACCATGAAGCTTTCTATGTGCTCATGTTTGCGGCTGAGCCGAGCGATTACCCAACCGACTCGCTCGAGTCAGGAGTGCAGAGCAGCATGCCTGGGTTAACGTACACAACACGATATTGGAGAAATAGCAATGCCAACTGAAACAAATAGCAGTCCCGCCGCGAGCGGTGATCGAACAGGTCGACTGGCAGGCAAGACCGCCGTGATCACCGGCGGGGCCGCTGGGATGGGACGTACCACTTCTCTGGCCTTTGCGAGGGAGGGTGCCACCGTGGCGATCCTCGATATTCAGAAAGAGGCTGGAGAAGAAACTGTCGCGATGATCCGGCAAGATGGAGGTACCGCTGAATTTATCGAGACCGATGTGTCGGATGCCTCGCAAGTTGATGCAGCCTTCGACAAGGTGAATGAGATCTTCGGGTCTTACAACGTACTGTTTAATCACGCGGGTACCATCACCGTGAAGCCACTACACGAATCGACCGAAGAAGACTACGACCGGTTGATGAATATCAATGTGCGTTCGGCCTTTCTGGTCTGTCGCCGTGCGGTTAAGGAGATGAGCGATAACGGTGGTGGTTCGATCGTAATCACGGCGTCGATTGCCTCGGAGCTCGGTTATCCACTCGAATCAATTTACTGCATGACCAAGGGTGCCGTATTGCAGCTTGCACGTAGTATTTCGGCGGAGTATCGGGATCAGGGCATCCGATGTAACGCGGTTTGCCCGGGATTTGTCAAAACCGCACATGGTTTACGCGAAATCAATGAACTGGATGAAGCAGGGCAGGAGTGGGAAGAAGGGGCACTCGCGGATGCGCAGGGACGCATCTGTGAACCCGAAGAAGTATCCGCGGCGGTCGTGTTTCTGGCCTCGGATGAGGCCAGCTTTATTACCGGCAATGCACTTTATGTTGACAACGGCTGGTATGCGAAAGGATAGTTAATATTCACTGACATGGTCAGGCTTTCCGGAAACGGCTCAAGGTAAACGGTATATAGGGCAGTATGGCCCGTAAAGACAACTGCTGGGATAGCGATTGTCGAAAGCTTCTTTGGCAACCTGAAACAGGGGCGGGTGCAATGGCGCAATTATCAAACTCGTTATGAGGCGCAGCAGGATATTCTGCATTTCATATCCACTTGGTGTAACCCACATCGATTACATTCGACACTGAGATATGTCAGCCCGAACTACTATTAAAGACAATTACTGGAAATGAGAAATGCCGCTTAACTGGGGTGTATCAAAAAGCTTGACCACGTCACATAAAAATTTTACGACTGCCACCAATATGAATGTATATTTTCACGACCCATCTAGCTCATGGAAAAAGTAACAGGGACACCCACCCTAAGAACAGAAGTGGAACCCATGGATTGGACAGCTGAGGGCCCGAGTTAAAGCGTTATTTTCTGTATTGTTATCGTCATTGAAAAGAGGATGCAGAAAATGAGCAAGAAATGCAGAAAGCATCAGGCCTGGAAGGCAACCCCGGACCAGGTCTATTATGAATTCATCAGTTTGCCAGCGGCAGCCTGATGTCGTGGAAAATAGCTCCCAGGGGAGCTGTTCAATAAACGGGGTCCACCTCTCTTCTTATACTGGCTCGCCACTGTTCCAGTGCTTCCAGATCAATGGGGGCCTACCCACTGCTGTCCCACTTATTCCCAGAAAGATCTCAAAGAATTGCCAATGATCAATTATTTAGTGGCTATTTCGATATTTAAGACATGAAATCGTCTTACGATAATTCTTTAATTTCGTCATGCCGGCGAAAGCCGGCA
>JAAENK010000102.1 GCA_024224415.1 Gammaproteobacteria bacterium
AGTGCACCGCCATTTGCGAATTTGGCCTCGACCCGCTACGTGACGATTTTGGCCAGGAATGTAACAATTGTTGTGCCTGTATTGCGATCTGCCCTACCGATGCGATGACGTTTCATATTTCCCCCAAGGATATCGATTATCAGGGTCCCGGCCATCTCGGCCAATTATATCGACGTCAAACTCACGAGTCGCCAGCAACAAAAAATCATGCGCCGTCGTAGCGTAACACAATGGTTGACTTACTCATTCGGCATGCTGGCATCGGCGTCAATGCCAATGCTAATCAGTCGGGCAATGACGCCAACCACCAAGACTGACAGAAAAAAACATTTACGCCCACCCGGTGCATTAAAAGACGACAGCGCTTTTGTCGCAGCCTGTATAGGCTGTAGTCTTTGCGGCGAAATCTGCCCCCCACGTTGTATTCAATTCCATCGACGAGACGGTGGCGCACAGGTCAGTACGCCGTATATCGACCCCCAACAAAAAGCCTGCATCTTGTGTAACAAATGCATGGAGGTCTGCCCCACCGAGGCACTAACCCTGGTAGAACGCTATGAAGTCGATATGGGCATTGCGCAAATCGATCGTAGCGCCTGTTACCCATGGGTCGATCAGGGTATCTGTGGCGCCTGCGTCAGCATTTGTCCACTCGGTGAGCGTGGCATCAATTTCAAACAGTGGAACCAGTATCAACCCGTGGTACAAAATGGCTGCGTCGGCTGCGGACTTTGTGTCGAAGTCTGCCCTCACCCCAGCTTACCAATCTGGATCGTCGAACGATCTCGCGGTACGATTGTAAGACATACAGTGAGCTAGCCATGAAACCGCCACGCCAGTTATTAATATTTATCGTCACCGTATTAATATCAGCGCAGGCGGTCTCACACCATGTACTAGGTCGCCCAGCCTATAGCCTGAATGAAAATTCGAATACGCCGCCAAGTATGAATATCGAAACCCAGATCGGTAACTATTTTGTTACCGCGATGGTTTTCCCGGCATTCCCAAAACCAAATGAAGCGGGTCGCGTACATTTCTACGCAACCCATCTGGATAGTGGCGAACCATTGAATACCGATGTCATTTTCAGGGTAAAAGACAACGGCTGGTTTTCGAACCACGAAGAAAAGCTCGGTGCGCAGGTGCTGGATGACAGCGTCTATCGGCAGGGTTTTATATTTCAACAACAGGGTGACTACATCATCACTGCAGAGTTTGTCGCTGATAACCAACCCTATACTATCGACTTTCCGATGACTGTGGGCAATCCGGCGCCAGTAGGTCCTCTGGGTATTGCCATCACGATAATCGTATTTATCCTGATGGCAGTGAGCATAGTACAACGCAAGCGTTTGATACGTGCCAGAATACAAAACGCCAGACCCGGAACCGACAAGTGACCATGACGCATCCGGGATTACCGCTATCATGGGGATTATTCATTCTCATGACCATGGTGTTATCTATTGTTGTGATATGTTTCTTTCAGGCCACGGGTAGACGACAGGAACTGGTTTACAACCTGACTCGAATGCCACTCATCGGTGGTGTAATACAGCATATGCTCACCAGTGTCTGGGTTTTGCTGTTATTGAAGCTACTCATGGTGGTATTTTTCATCACTGTGATTATCGCCGGTTTATTTGGTACTCCAATTGCCGAGCGCAATTTTGCCACCGTCGTGACCTGGAATCTGTGGTGGTCGGCACTGGTATTTTCAATTTTCCTGCTCGGCTCGGCCTGGTGTTCGGTTTGTCCCTGGGATGCAATCGCTCACTGGCTAGTACGCCGACATTTATGGAAACGCGCCGAACCCAATAACAGTTTGAACTGGCGCATGCCACGATATCTCAATAATGTCTGGCCTGCCCTGGTATTATTCATTGGCCTGACCTGGCTTGAGTTAGGTGTCGGCATAACCATCAATCCTTACGCAACTGCAGTGGTCGCATTATTTATGGTAGTGCTGGCGACGGTTTCCCTGGCCTTATTTCAACGCAAGGCATTCTGTCGAAACTTCTGCCCGGTTGGCCGCACTGTCGGCTTTTACTCACAGCTGGCGGCGGTTGAATTGCGCCCAATTGACAAACAGATTTGTACAGATTGCACCACGCTGGAATGCTATCACGGCACAGAAACAATCGATGCCTGCCCAACCGGGCTGGTCATGGGGCGTCTCAATCAGAATAGTTATTGCACTTCCTGCGGCAATTGCTCACAAAGTTGTCCTCAGCTGAATATTACCTGGCGTCTACGCTCACCCAGTATTGAGGCTATTCACAGCGCAAGACCACATTGGGATGAGGCCTGGTTCATGCTTGGCCTGCTGGCATTAACTGCGTTTCACGGCATTACCATGATGCCATTCTGGGAAGACTGGATGAGTAATCTTGCGCGCTTGATCGGCGATTCAGGGCGTTTATTATGGAGCTTCAGCATCGGACTACTGCTATGCCTTGCAGTGGTTACAGGCATGTACGCTTACCTGATATTTTTAACACGAGACCTTACAAATCCCTCACTGGAGTACCGGCGCTGTTTCTCCGAGATGGCATTTATTGCGCTGCCGCTGGCTTTTTCCTATCACATGGCGCACAACCTGAATCATCTGGTGCGTGAAGGTGGAAACCTGTGGGCAGTTATCATCAACCCACTGGGTACCGATACATTACCCTTGACCATGGTGGAAAAACATCAGCGTCATATGCAGATGTGGTTGTCACAGGATGGGCTTTATTTGATGCAAACCGGTCTGATGATTTTCGGGTTCATCGTATCACTACAAATCGTCCGCAATCGAAGTCTCAAGCTC
>JAAENK010000103.1 GCA_024224415.1 Gammaproteobacteria bacterium
AATCACTGTACAACCTCCAGAAGCTTGCCTAGTAATGTAATCGACAGCTTTCGCTCACGGGGTTGCCCGATACGTATCGCATCAACCAATGCCAGCAAAGCATATAAAGCTGCATCCTGGCGTACCGCATGGGTCACCGATTTAAATAATGGCTCGACTGTCTGTCCTTTTGTATTACCTTTTGGGTCCGACCATACGGGCGGTAAATCCCCAGCGCTTAGAAGCTCTGAATGTAAAACGGGGGCCGCCAACGAAGTAGAAATACCCCGAGTTACCGCACCTAGTTTCACTGGAAAGATATAAGGTAACCCATAAACAATAAAATCTTTTAATGCCCTGGTATTAGTGCGAGGTGTATGAGACTTCCGATCCGATATTGCCAGCCCCGAAGCCAAACTCCGTTGCAATGATAAATTAACCTGAGATTTGCTGATACCAGTCAACCTGGCTAGCGCGCGAACAGTATATTCGTTATATGAAACAGATGATTCCCGAACCATTCCATCCACCTCGGCTCCATCGGTACGCCAATCTTCCCAGGCGCCGGGAGCATAAACCGGGTAAACACCAGACTCCTGCATTTGCATGCAAACCAGTTTTAACAATAAACCAATATCTTGACCTTTCATCGATGAGCATCCCAAGTCAGTCCCATGTCCCGGGACTCAGGACATGCTCTATTAAACATAACAATTTGTCAAGCGCTCATTAC
>JAAENK010000104.1 GCA_024224415.1 Gammaproteobacteria bacterium
CTAAGGGGCGTGTAGAGAATACGCACCTTGCTGGAGGGGTTCCCGAGTGGCCAAAGGGGGCAGACTGTAAATCTGCTGGCTCAGCCTTCGGTGGTTCGAATCCACCCCCCTCCACCATTATTTGATTGGTGTTTCTGAAGCGAGACCGGGCATTAGATATATAGAGTAACTGCAGTAGCTAACAATGCTCTATCATTAATGAGTAAAAGCGCGAAGTAACAATTAGTAGCCTGCGGGTGTCGTATAGTGGCTATTACCTCAGCCTTCCAAGCTGATGACGAGGGTTCGATTCCCTCCACCCGCTCCATAACCAGGAAGAGGCTGTTATTAAATCAGGCTCATATAGCTCAGTTGGTAGAGCACTTCCTTGGTAAGGAAGAGGTCACCGGTTCAAATCCGGTTATGAGCTCCAATTTTGGTAATTTGAGGCTGTGATCAGCCCAGGAAACTTGAGAGAAATCTTATGTCAAAAGAAAAATTTGAAAGAAACAAGCCCCACGTAAACGTGGGCACAATCGGTCACGTTGATCACGGTAAGACAACCCTGACAGCAGCACTGACCAAATGTATGGCGGAACTGCAAGGCGGCGAAGTCAAAGCATTTGACGAAATCGATAATGCTCCTGAAGAAAAAGCGCGCGGTATCACCATCGCTACTTCGCATGTCGAATATGAATCTAACAACCGTCACTACGCCCACGTAGACTGTCCCGGACACGCCGACTATGTCAAGAACATGATCACCGGTGCAGCACAGATGGACGGTGCGATCCTGGTATGTTCAGCCGCAGATGGCCCCATGCCACAAACACGTGAGCACATCCTGCTGTCACGCCAGGTTGGTGTACCTTATATAGTGGTATACATGAACAAAGCCGATATGGTCGACGACGACGAACTGCTAGAACTGGTAGAAATGGAAATTCGTGAATTACTCGACGCCTATGATTTCCCAGGCGACGACACTCCGATCATCATCGGCTCAGCGCTCAAAGCATTAGAAGGCGACACCAGCGACATCGGCGTCCCCTCAATCATCAAGCTGGTTGAAGCCCTCGACAGCTACGTACCAGAACCCGAGCGAGCGACAGATGGTGATTACCTCATGCCTGTAGAAGACGTATTCTCAATCTCCGGTCGTGGCACAGTAGTTACCGGCAGAATCGAGCGTGGTATCGTCAAAGTTGGCGAAGAAATCGAAATCGTCGGCATCAAAGACACAGTAAAGACAACCTGTACTGGTGTTGAAATGTTCCGCAAGCTGCTCGATCAGGGTCAGGCTGGTGACAACGTAGGTATATTGCTGCGTGGCACCAAGCGCGAAGACGTAGAGCGTGGTCAGGTACTGGCGAAGCCAGGCTCGATCACCCCGCACACCAAGTTCGAATGCGAAGTCTACATCCTGTCGAAAGACGAAGGTGGACGACATACACCATTCTTTAATGGCTACCGTCCACAGTTCTACTTCCGTAC
This sequence comes from Gammaproteobacteria bacterium, assembly GCA_024224415.1. Taxonomy (GTDB): domain Bacteria; phylum Pseudomonadota; class Gammaproteobacteria. The sequence goes on from JAAENK010000104.1 coordinate 1,474, forward strand.
CACGGATGTGACCGGTGCCTGTGAATTACCATCAGGTGTAGAAATGGTCATGCCGGGTGACAATGTGAAGATGGAAGTCAAGTTGATTGCGCCTATCGCGATGGACGATGGCCTGCGATTTGCGATCCGTGAAGGCGGTCGTACCGTGGGTGCGGGTGTTGTTTCTAAAATTATCGAGTAACTATTATGGCAACTAACCAGAATATACGTATCCGCCTCAAGGCTTTCGATCATCGTCTTATAGATCGGTCAGCCGCAGAAATCGTAGAAACCGCCAGGCGTACCGGTGCTCGCGTAAAAGGGCCTATCCCTTTACCCACGCGTAAAGAGCGTTTTACCATCCTCATTTCACCGCATGTGAACAAGGATGCGCGCGATCAATACGAGATCAGAACGCACAAGCGTTTGATGGATATTGTCGACCCGACTGACAAGACAGTTGACGCTTTGATGAAGCTTGATCTGGCAGCCGGTGTAGACGTGCAAATTAAGCTTAACTAATCAGATTTATTCTGTTATAGTGCGCGCCCTCGCGGCCTGATACGGGATTTCTGTATCAGGCCGCGAGTTCGAAAGCAGGTAGTTAATTGATGTTTTATTAACAGGCTGCTATTTGCTGTGAACGGATTTACAGTCGGTTGAAAAGACAATCAAGTCTTTGAAAACCAAAGAAAAACATAGGAAGCTTATGTTTTTCGTCATTTGAAAATTCGAGGACGAATTAATCAAGTGCGACAGCTGAACAATTTAATTTTGAGGTTTAACTAATGTCTCTCGGTTTGGTAGGACGTAAAGTCGGCATGACCCGGGTTTTCTCCGATGACGGTGTATCTACGCCTGTAACAGTCATCGAAGTAGAACCCAATCGCGTTTCGCAGATTAAGACTGTCGAAACTGACGGTTATACCGCCGTGCAGGTAGTGACGGGTTCGCGTCGTGCTAATCGTGTTAGTAAACCTATGGCAGGACACTATCGCAAAGCGGGTGTCGAAGCTGGTCGTGGTAGCTGGGAGTTTCGCGTTGACTCGGTTGAAGATGTCGAGTTGGGTAGTGAGATCAAGGTTGACCTGTTCGAGCAAGGCCAAATCGTTGACGTTTCAGGCGTTAGCAAAGGTAAAGGATTCCAGGGTGGCGTAAAGCGTCATAATTTTCAGATGCAAGATGCAACACACGGTAACTCTATCTCGCACCGTTCGAACGGTTCTATAGGTCAGAACCAGACACCGGGGCGTGTATTTAAAGGTAAAAAAATGTCTGGCCATATGGGAGCTGCGAACTGTAGTACCCAGAATCTGGAAATCGTCCGCATCGATGCCGAGCGTAACCTGGTGTTGATCAAAGGTGCGGTTCCCGGTGCCAAGACTGGCGACGTCATTATTCGTCCCGCGGTCAAGAGATAAGTAGAGATGGATATAGCAATTCATAATACAAAGAAAAAGGTGTCGGTATCCGATGATGCTTTTGATGCCAGCTTCAATGAAACCTTGATTCACCAGCTTGTCACTTCTTATATGAGTGGTGCGCGTGCTGGTACTAGAGCGCATAAGAACCGTGCGGCAGCTAGTGGTGGTGGTGCTAAGCCCTGGCGTCAAAAAGGTACGGGTCGCGCCCGTGCAGGAACAATCCGCAGCCCGTTATGGCGCTCCGGTGGTGTAACTTTTGCTGCAAGTCCGCAGGATCACAGCAAAAAGTTAAACAGGAAAATGTATCGCGTCGGTATGCGCAGCCTGGTATCAGAATTAATTCGCCGTGAGCGTTTGATTTTGATCGAAACCCTGGGTGTCACCGAAGCGAAGACTAAAGTCATGCAGACCAGGCTCAACGAGCTGGGGGTAAAAGATGCATTAATCCTGACCGATGGTCTGGATTCGGCGGTTTACCTCGCGGCACGCAATATCCCCAATATCCAGGTGATGGATATCGACATTGTCGATCCGGTTAGCCTGGTTAAGCAGGATGTTGTCGTCATCGATCAGGCTGCGTTGAGAAAGCTTGAGGAGCGTTTGTCATGAACGAAGAAAGAATTTTTCAGGTTCTGTTGTCACCGCATATCTCGGAAAAAGCCGCGGTACTGGGTGACTCGGCCAACCAGGCAGTATTCAAAGTTGCCACCAGTGCCAAAAAAGGTGAGATTAAAATGGCTGTCGAGCAGCTCTTCAACGTCAAAGTGGCCAACGTCCGTACTGTTAATGTAAACGGCAAGAATAAGCGCATGGGTATGCGCCACGGTCGTCGCAAGGACTGGAAAAAAGCATATGTTTCACTTGAACAAGGTCATGAAATTGATCTTGCATCGATAGGCGTGTAAATCATGGCACTGATTAAAGCTAAACCGACTTCTCCGGGCCGACGCTTTGTTGTTTCGGTCAAAACTCCAGGTCTGCACAAAGGTAAGCCTTTCGCCGGACTGCTGGAAAAGAAATCAAAATCCGGTGGTCGCAATAACGCTGGGCGGATAACTACACGTCACATTGGTGGTGGTCACAAGCAGCGCTACCGCGTTATCGATTTCAAGCGCAATAAAGACGGTATTAAATCGGTTGTTGAGCGTATTGAATACGATCCAAACCGTAGCGCGCACCTCGCGTTATTGAAATACGCCGATGGTGAGCGTCGTTACATCATCGCACCAAAAGGTATCGCCGAAGGCGCCGAGATTCGTTCCGGCGACGACGCTGGTATCAAGAATGGCAACTGCCTGCCACTGCGTAATATCCCGGTTGGTTCAGTCGTACATTGTATCGAGTTAAAGCCGGGTAAGGGTGCGCAAATCGCACGTTCAGCTGGTACATCGGCGCAATACGTTGCACGCGAAGGCGCATATGCAACGCTGCGCTTACGTTCGGGTGAAATGCGTAAGGTGTTATCCGAATGCCGCGCTGTTATCGGTGAAGTTGGCAACGGCGAACACAGCCTACGCTCATTGGGTAAAGCCGGTGCATCACGCTGGCGTGGTGTTCGTCCGACCGTTCGTGGTGTTGCCATGAACCCTGTCGATCATCCGCATGGTGGTGGTGAAGGCCGTACATCTGGTGGTCGTCACCCAGTATCGCCCTGGGGCACTCCAGCCAAAGGATTTAAAACACGTTCTAACAAGCGCACCGATAAGCTGATCGTGCGTCGTCGGAATAAGAGGTAATTATTCATGCCACGTTCACTCCGTAAAGGCCCGTTCATCGATCAGCATTTGTTCAAGAAAGTGCAGGACGCGGTTGAAACTAACAACAAGCGTCCGATCAAGACCTGGTCGCGCCGCTCCATGGTTGTGCCAGAAATGGTCGGCCTTACAATTGCGATCCATAACGGCCGTCAACACGTGCCGGTATTGATTAATGAAAACATGGTGGGCCACAAGTTGGGTGAGTTCTCGCTGACGCGTACTTACCGTGGCCACATCGTCGATAAGAAAGCGAAAAGGTAAGCGTATGCAAACCAGTGCAAAACATCGTCACGCGCGGATCTCGGCACAGAAATGCCGACTGGTCGCTGACCAGGTGCGGGGCATGCCGGTAGACAAGGCTTTGACCCTGTTGAACTTCAGCACCAAAAAAGCAGCAGTTCTGGTGCGTAAAGTGCTCGAATCGGCGATTGCGAATGCCGAACACAATGACGGCGCCGACATTGATGAATTGAAAGTATCTTCAATCTTTGTCGACCAGGGTCCAAGCATGAAGCGTATGCGCGCTCGTGCCAAGGGACGTGGTAACCGAATTTTAAAACGTAGCAGCCACATTACTGTGACTGTCGCGGATAGTTAAAGAGGCACAGATGGGACAAAAAGTTCATCCAACGGGTTTTCGTCTCGGTATCGCTACCGACTGGACCTCCAAGTGGTATGCGGATACTGCACAGTTTGCAGATTTTCTCGACGAAGATTTAAAGATTCGGAATTTCCTGAAAAAGAAACTGGCACAGGCTGCGGTTAGTCGGATTCAGATTTCACGTCCGGCCAAGTCAGTAGCCGTCACCATCCATACTGCACGTCCGGGGATCATCATCGGTAAGAAAGGTGAAGATATCGAAAAGCTGCGGGTAGAAGTCGCCTCTCTGGTTTCTGCGCATATTAATAATGTCAAAATTAATATCGAAGAAATCCGAAAGCCCGAGCTGGATGCACAACTGGTGGCCGAAGGCATAGCTTCCCAACTGGAGCGTCGTGTGATGTTCCGGCGCGCCATGCGCCGTTCGGTGACAAATGCTATGCGTATAGGTGCCGAAGGCATAAAGATTAATGTTTCGGGACGTTTAAATGGTGCTGAGATTGCACGTAACGAATGGTATCGCGAAGGTCGCGTACCGCTACATACACTACGTGCCGACGTCGATTATGGTTTTGCCGAAGCTTTGACGACTTATGGCATCCTCGGTGTCAAGGTATGGATTTACAAGGGTGAAGTATTTGACCTTGAAAGCAAAGGTTCGAGCAAATCCGGGCAAGCGGCTAAGTAAGAGATAGAGATATGTTACAGCCAAAGAGAACAAAATTTCGCAAGCAGTTTAAGGGCCGTAACCGTGGCCTGGCGACTTCAGGTGGCAAGGTTAGTTTCGGTGAATACGGCTTGAAAGCGGTTGAGCGCGGACGTATTACCGCCCGCCAGATTGAAGCAGCGCGTCGCGCCATGACCCGTCACATTAAACGTGGCGGCAAGATCTGGATTCGCGTATTTCCCGACGTGCCGGTTTCCAAGAAACCGCTTGAAGTGCGTATGGGTAAAGGTAAGGGTAACGTTGAGTACTGGGTCTGTAAGATTCAACCCGGTCGTGTTTTATACGAAATGGAAGGTGTTAGCGAAACCATCGCACGCGAAGCGTTTCGCCTGGCTGCAGCAAAGCTTCCTTTCAAAACTTCATTTGTATCCAGGCAGGTAATGGGATGAACGCAACTGAATTACGTGCAAAGTCGGAGCAAGAGCTTCGCGATGAATTAACCGCGCTATTGCGTGAGCAGTTTAACCTGCGCATGCAAAGAGGCATGAATCCCGATGCCGTGCGTTCTGATCAATTTGTCAAAGTGCGTCGCAACATTGCTCGTGTGAAGACGGTAATGAATGAGAATTCCAAGGGTGAGCAATCATGAGCGAAGCAAAGATTTTAAGAATCCAGACTGGATCAGTCGTCAGTGACAAGATGGACAAATCGGCGACAGTACTGATCGAGCGTAAGGTAAAGCACCCGATTTACGGTAAATTTGTGAAGAAGTCGACCAAGCTACATATTCATGACGAAAACAATGAGTGTGGTGTGGGCGATACGGTACAGATTACAGAATGTCGTCCAATGTCCAAGACTAAGTCCTGGGCGTTGGTCAAAGTAGTCGAAAAGGCAAACTAGGCGCGGAGCAGGTACAAAGTCATGATTCAAATGCAAACAGTTTTGAATGCGGCGGACAATAGCGGTGCGCGCAAGATGCAATGCATCAAGGTATTGGGTGGCTCCAAGCGTCGTTATGCGGCGATTGGTGACATTATTAAGGTCAGCATTAAAGATGCTATTCCACGCGGTAAGGTTAAGAAGGGTGAGGTTTATAACGCCGTTGTGGTCAGAACTGCGAACGGTGTGCGTCGTCCCGATGGTTCGGCAATCAAATTTGATGGCAATGCTGCGGTTATTTTGAATAACAATTTGCAACCCATCGGCACGCGGATTTTTGGGCCGGTAACACGCGAATTACGCGGTGAGAAGTTCATGAAGATTATCTCACTAGCCCCTGAAGTGCTTTAGCCTCGGAATCAGGATTATGCAAAAGATTAAACAAGGTGACGAAGTCATCGTGATCGCCGGCCGCAGCAAGGGCCAGCGTGGCAGTGTTTTGAAAAAGCTCGACGAAAATCGTCTGCTGGTAGAAAACGTTAACATGGTGAAGAAGCATGTTAAGGGTAACCCTCGTACCGGTGAAAATGGTGGCATTATCGATAAGGAATCCCCGATTCAAATTTCGAATGTGATGCTATTTAACCCCCACACCCAAAAGGGTGATCGCGTTGGTTTCAAAACGCTGGAAGACAATCGCAAAGTTCGCTTTTTCAGGTCGAACGGCGAAGTGATCGATATCTAAGGTATTAGTGATGACCAGACTAGAACAACATTATCGTGACACTGTAGCCCCGGCGCTACAGCAACAGTTCTCATATAAGTCGGCGATGGAAATCCCGCGCCTGACCAAAATCACCCTGAACATGGGTATAGGTGAAGCTTCGGTCGATAAGAAAATCGTCGAAGCCGCGATGAACGATTTATCATTAATTGCCGGTCAAAAGCCCGTCGTAACACTGGCAAAAAAAGCCATCGCAGGTTTCAAAATTCGCGAAGGCATGCCCATCGGCTGTAAAGTAACACTACGCCGCGACAAGATGTACGAGTTTCTGGACCGCCTGGTGAATTTCGCAATCCCACGTATCCGTGACTTCCGTGGTTTAAGTCCAAAGGCTTTTGATGGCCAGGGCAACTACAACATGGGTATTACCGAACAAATCGCATTTCCGGAAATTGATTACGATAAGATCGACAAATTGCGTGGTATGAATATTTCCTTGACCACCACGGCACGCAATCACGAAGAAGGTCGTGCTTTGCTGTCGGCGTTTCAATTTCCATTTAAGAACTGAGAGACAGGATTATGGCAAAAAATTCCATGGTTCAGCGTGAATTAAAGCGTGCCAAACTGGTCGCTCGTTACGCTGGAAAAAGACAGGCTCTGAAAGCGAAAATTAAAAGTACTACGACCAGTTTCGAAGAGAAAATGGCTGCGGTCGATCAATTGCAGAGACTGCCCAGAGATTCATCTGCCGCGCGTCAGCATAACCGCTGCCGTATTACCGGTAGACCCCATGGTGTTTATCGCAAATTTGGACTGTGTCGTAACAAGATCCGTGAAGCCGCCATGCGTGGCGATATTCCTGGTCTAGTTAAGGCTAGCTGGTAAGAGAGAAGAAAATGAGCTTACAAGATCCCATTTCTGACATGCTGACCCGCGTTCGTAACGCACAGAAAGCGAACAAGGTTAACGTCATTATGCCGTCGTCAAAACAAAAGGCGAATATTGCCCAGGTATTGAAGGACGAAGGTTATATCAGTGATTTCAAAATCTCTGATGAGACAAGAAAACAGTTAACAATAGAACTCAAGTACTATCAGGGTAAACCGGTTATCGACAATATCAAACGTATTAGTCGTCCTGGTCTGCGTATATTCAAATCAAAAGATGATTTGCCCTCGATCAATGGTGGACTCGGCATTGCGATTATTTCAACTTCGAAAGGGTTGATGAGCGATCGCCAGGCCCGCGCCGCTGGTCACGGTGGCGAAGTTATTTGCCAGGTGGTTTAGGTTAGTTAAGATGTCAAGAATAGCGAAAAAACCAGTCGATATCCCCGGTGGCGTTGAGCTCAACATTAATGGTCGTGAGTTATCGGTGAAAGGCCCAAAGGGCAGCCTGTCGATGACCCTGCACGATAGGGTGGAAGTTAACCAGCAAGATAATGCGCTGAACTTTGCACCGCGCGACGGCTCCAAATTGGCCATGGCGTTGACAGGCACCACACGGTCTGTGGTAAGCAATATTGTCAACGGCGTTTCTACCGGTTTTGAAAAAAAGCTGCAACTGGTTGGCGTTGGTTATCGTGCCCAGGCGCAGGGCAAGAAGCTAAGCCTGTCGCTCGGCTTCTCGCACCCGATTGATTACGCCGTGCCAGAAGGTATCGAAATCGAAACACCTGCAGCCACAGAAATTGTGGTGAAAGGTTGTGACAAGCAGCGCGTTGGTCAGGTTTGTGCAGAAATTCGCGCTTTCCGACCCCCAGAGCCTTACAAGGGTAAGGGCGTTAAATATGCTGATGAACAGGTCATCAGAAAAGAAGCGAAGAAGAAATAAGGTTAGTCATGGATAAAAAGTCATCCCGAATCAGGCGCTCGCGCCGTACTCGTGCAAAAATCGCCGAACTCGGTGCTAGTCGTCTGAGTGTACACCGTACGCCACGTCATACTTATGCGCAGGTATTTTCCAGCGAAAGTGGCAATGTTGTGGCTTCGGCTTCAACCTTGAGTGCGGATGTTAAATCGCAGATCAAATATCCGGGTAATATCGATGCCGCCGCGGCAGTTGGCAAGGTGATTGCTGAACGCGCCAAAGTAGCCGGTATCGAAACGGTGGCGTTTGATCGCTCTGGTTACAAGTATCACGGTCGAATCAAGGCGCTTGCCGATTCAGCTCGTGAAAACGGTTTAAAATTTTAAGCTTGCCGCGGGCAGGAGACAGCAATGGCAGATCCTAGAAATTCAAATGCCGGTGACGATCTGATCGAAAAACTGGTTGCGGTTAACCGCGTGGCCAAGGTAGTCAAAGGTGGTCGTCAATTTGGATTCACCGCGCTGACCGTGGTCGGCGATGGCAATGGCAAGGTTGGTTTTGGTTACGGTAAGGCTCGTGAAGTACCGCTGGCGATACAAAAGGCGATGGAGAAAGCGCGTTCGAACCTGACCACAGTATCGATTAAAAATGGCACTTTGCAGTACCCTTTAAACGCTCGTCATGGAGCTGCAAAGGTTTATATGCAACCAGCTTCTGAAGGTACCGGTGTAATCGCCGGTGGCGCGATGCGTGCAGTATTCGAAGCCGTTGGCGTGCATAACGTATTGGCAAAGTGCAATGGTTCACGTAACCCGATTAATCTGGTGCGTGCTACGATTAGTGGTTTGCAAAACATGAAGTCACCAGACGATATTGCCGCCAAACGTGGTAAAACAGTCGAAGAGATAGCTGGTTAATAGAAATGACTGATACAGAACAAGTTGATAAGGAAAAGGAAGTCAAAGCCGTGGCTAAAAAGTCGGTTAAAAAGGCTGCACCAAAGAAAAAGGCGACAGCAAAAGCAGCAGTGACCAAGAAAGCGGCTCCTAAAAAGACGACGGTTAAGAAAGCAGCGGCAAAACCTGTAGCGAAACCAGCTGGTAAGGCACTGCGCTTAACTTTAACACGCAGTAAAAACGGTAGACTCGCTTCGCACAAAGCCTGCGTCGCAGGTCTCGGTCTGCGCAAAATGCATCAAACTGTTGAAGTCATCGATACCCCTGAAAACCGGGGCATGATTAACAAGATTCAGTACATGCTGAATGTTGAGGAAGTCTAATGCAACTCAATACATTAAAACCTGCGAAAGGTTCAAACAAAGCAGCAAAACGCGTCGGTCGCGGTATTGGCTCCGGCTCAGGCAAGACCTGCGGTCGCGGCCACAAGGGCCAGAAATCACGTTCGGGCGGCGGTGTTCGCGTCGGTTTCGAAGGCGGACAAATGCCTTTGCAGATGCGGTTACCCAAATTCGGTTTTACCTCACGCGTTGGTCGTTACTCGGTTGAAGTACGTTTGAACGAAATTGAAAAATCTGGCCTCGATACCATTAGCCTCGCAGCATTGATCGAAGCCAAACTGGTGCCCATGCAAACCAAGAAAATCAAAATTATTCTTTCTGGTGAATTGAAGCGTGCAGTAACCGTTACTGATGTCGCAGTTACCAAAGGCGCCAAAGCGGCGATTGAAGCCGCTGGTGGAAAAGTAGAAGCATAACATGGCGAAACCATCCGCATCACAGGTCGCTAATAGTCTCTCGGGTGGAAGCCTGAGCGAGTTAAGAAGGCGTATTGTCTTTCTGTTGTTGGCCTTGTTGGTGTTTCGGACTGGTACCTTTATACCGGTACCTGGCATCGATTTGAATGTGATGAGTGAAATTTTTGATCAACAGAGAACCGGAATACTTGGCATGTTCAACATGTTCTCTGGTGGCGCGCTGGAACGTATGTCGATATTTGCATTGGGTGTAATGCCGTATATTTCA
>JAAENK010000105.1 GCA_024224415.1 Gammaproteobacteria bacterium
AACCCCAAGTGGGATTGATTGTGCATTCAATACGCCTACCAATATTTTTAACGTCGGTGATATCCAAAACACCGTTGCTGATAATTGCACTTGGGATGGATCCGAAGGTGCCACTACGCGCCTATTTATCGGTTCAATATCTTTTGACAATGTTAATTTGTTAGATTTAAGTATCAACGGTGACATCGCCGATTATTTACAACTTAACCTAGACATCATTGACGACAGCAGTAACAGCGAGTCGGGCTTGTCCGTAAAATTACGCGCACTCGCTAACCAGTGCAGATTGCAAAAAGTAAAGGTCACTAATCCAGACGATGGTAAAGATTATTGGATCACCGAAGACGGTATAGTCTGCTCAGAAACTGATCAAGATGGATTATTCAGCCTGCTCTATGGGCCTGTCGAGGTCGACGGCTTGCAATACGCCAGCATCGAGATGGAGCATTTTGGCGTCGATGGCGCAGTGGCTGTCAGCGTCAAAGACAAGCAGCTGTTTGCCCAGTTCGACGACGATATTCATTTCGGCGTCGGTAATTTTACCGCCGGGGGGCTGCCGCCCTCACCCTTACTCGATGGTCTGATTGCTGCGACCCTCGGCGATATTTTACAGGGTATGATTAATCAATCGCTGACCGAATTCGTTTTACCTTTTACCCTGACGGGTACCGAAACCGGTGTGTCTTTTGCTTTTGAGCCACAAGCCTTTGAAGTGTATACCAGCCAAAATCAAAGTGCTGAAACCAGCTGGTTTCTTTACTACACGGTCTTACTCCAATTGGATCAAACCAGTCTTGATAATGCCAATTTCCCAGAAGCCGTGCCCAGCATTTTGGGCTCTACATTCACCACCGACGATCTGGCAAAGCCTAACAAAACCGATAATAGGCATAATTTCGCCATCGCCATTAACGCGAATTTTGTTAACCAATTCCTAGCGATGTTGTATCGTGCCGGTTTTTTCCATCAAACTTTATTCAATCAAACCCTCTACACAGGCCCAGGCGCCACCAATGCACTAGGAGCAATCGATGATAATAGAATCACCATAGAACCATCTGCACCTGCGGTTGTGGTTGAGCCAACCACAACCAGCTCGTCTAGCATTCAGGTTCAATGGCCTAACCTGTTAATCAGTGAAGCGAGAAAAGACGAGAATGGCTGGCAAACCGAGCTACAAGCCAGAGCCAACCTAAAAGCCAGTATCCGTTTCGAGATTGAGGAGCGATCTTTGGTTATCGGCCTAGCC
>JAAENK010000106.1 GCA_024224415.1 Gammaproteobacteria bacterium
AATGGCGATGACCAGCGCCCATATCACCAACGAAAAGCCCGACTCGTAATTCGCAGAAGGCATGTAAATGCCGCGATTATTGAGATATATGCTATCTGCTAAATTCACACTGCCACGCGGCGAGGGCAAAGCCCGCAAAACTGCGAAATACCAGAAGAAAATTTGTAGCAACAGCGGAATATTCCTGAACGTTTCGATATAAACACTCGCCAGTCGAGCGATTAACCAGTTCTTGGAAAGCCTCGCGACACCGATAAATATACCGAGTATGGTCGCTGCTATGATGCCGGAAAAGGAAACCAGCAATGTGTTAAACAGACCAACCAGAAATGCCCTGCCATAACTAGACGCTTCGGTGTATTCGATTAAATGGGTGATTATGCCGAAGCCGGCCGTGGTCTCAAGAAATGCAAAACCAGTTGCGATACCCTGCCGTTCCAGGTTTTCAAAGGTATTGCCGAATATATAGATACCGAAATAAACAACCGCGATTAATAAAACGGCCTGATAAAAAATACTTCGTACTGCCGGATCATTCCACGGCGAAGGGCGTGCTACCGGAGGGGGTGCTGACTGTTTATTATCCACTGTATTTTCTCTGTCAGGTTAGGGGCAGGGTTTGTGTAAGTTTTTATACTTGCACCACAAGTAACACCCTGCAGAATTTCAGAGCCCTATAATGCAAACGTCCTGCCGGAGCAGGACGTTTACTTGTTAGAGTTTAGCGAATAGGTGGAGCGTATTGCAGGCCGCCTTTGTTCCAGAGCTCATTCACACCACGTGAAATGTTCAATGGATCAATTGACAGGTTGCGAGCGAAAGACTCACCGTAGTTACCAACGCTTGAGACGATGTTGGCACACCAGGTTGGGCTAACGCCCATGTTCTCACCGAAGCTGCCTTCCAGACCGAGCAGACGTCTAACTGCAGGATCGCCACCACTGGCTTTTGCGCTAACATTAGACGATGTAACACCCATTTCTTCGGCATTAACCATGCAGAACAGTGACCACTTAACGATGTTAAACCACTGATCATCGCCCTGGCGAACAACGGGACCAAGAGGTTCTTTAGAGATAACCTCAGGCAATACCTTGTGTGCTGAAGGATCCTTCAGCTTGATACGCTGTGCGTAAAGCCCTGATTGGTCTGTGGTGTAAACATCACAGCGACCTGAGTCGTAAGCGGCTACCACTTCGTCAGACTTTTCGAAAGCAACAACCTTATAATCCATCCCTTTGCTACGGAAATAGTCAGAAACATTCAGCTCGGTTGTAGTACCTGTGTTAGTACAAATAGCAGCTCCGCTCAACTCACTCGCACTATTTACACCCAGGTCTTTACGAACCATGAAACCCTGGCCGTCATAGTAGTTAACACCAGCGAAATTTAGACCAAGCGCCGTATCACGAGTCGCTGTCCAGGTAGTGTTACGCGGGAGAATATCAACTTCACCGGACTGGAGTGCGGTAAAACGTTCCTTGGCAGATAATGGTGTGTACTTGACCTTTGAGTCATCACCGAACACAGCAGCTGCGACAGCACGACATATATCAACATCAACACCACTCCAGTTACCCTTATCATCGAAATTCGAGAATCCTGGCAAGCCCTGCGATACACCGCACTGGACATGCCCTTTACCCACGACATCATCAAGGGTAGCTGCGGCCGCACCATTGGCAACAATTGCCAGAGTAGAAGCCAACGTTACTGTTAAAGTAATTTTTTTCATGATCTCCTCACAAATTAATAGTGATTGATTAGTTTAATTATTAGTATCGCAGTCAGACTCTGCAGCGATTGCGGTAAACCATAATCACTTCATGGCTCAATTGCAACCCTAAAATTTCAATTCGAAACTAATAGCGAGCGCCTCTTCTGCGGTATACCAATAAATAGTCCTTGCAGATAGAATACTGACCTGGATTATTTAGCAAATACCATAGTCGATGCCCTACTATATCTACCAAATCGAGCAAAGTGTCACCGAAATTGTTAAGAACCTGTCATTGGTGACCGAGTATGAGGATTACAAAGATGCCAAAGTTGCTATTCGAAACCTGCGTGCCAGACAACAAAAGAGGGAAGACCTGCAGTGGAAAATGGTTTTTGCAGATTCAGAATTAGAGGCAGAGGAATTATTACAGGAGAAACGCGAGGCTCCGATTCTCATGGAGTGGGAAAAGTAATAGCCCTAATTGACCTTTATACTTGAAATATTCCGACTGTTTGACTGCAGATTGGTAAAATTATTCAATGAAACAGGTTCACTCAAATGGTATCCCTGGGCGTAATCGATTCCCATTTTTTTCAACTGCTGGATAATCACCTCGCTCTCGGCGCATTCGGCGACAGTTTTGATGCCAAGCAAATGGGCCATATTGTTTATCGAGTCGATCATCGCCTGATCGACCATATCGTCCATTACATCACGAATCAGCGCACCATCTATTTTTATTAAATCTATTTTAAGATTTTTTAAATTGGAAAAGCTCGACAGGCCACTACCAAAATCATCTATCGCTATGGCACAACCATAGCTAACAGCCTGCTGGATAAAAAAGCTGGCGCTGGTGAAATTGTTGATTAATACCGTCTCAGTAATTTCAAAACAGATCTGATGCGGTGAAACCACAGTTCGCTCAAACAATTTAATGACGTAGTCAATCATCGAAACATCGGCGATAGCATGTGCGGAAAGGTTCAGGCTTAGTACCAGGTCCGGGTTTTGCATAAAAATATGCGAATAATCCTGAAATACCTTCCTGATTACCCAGCGATCAATCTGATGCATCAGGCCATATCGGTTGGCTGCGGGAATAAAAGCACCTGGTGAAACATGCTCATCACTCTTATCCAGTAAGCGCAGCAGTACCTCGGCCCGAGTTTGAACGATAGTGCTATTTCCATTAAGTGGGACAATCGGTTGGTACAGTAACTGGAACCGCTCACCTGCAATAGCTTCTTCCAGGTCGCTGCGCTGTATCGTGCTTATTTTCTGTACATCTCGATTCAGGTCTTTATCGGAGAATATGTAGGCCTGACCACGCCCCAAATCCTTCGCAGAGTAACAGGCCTGATCCGCCCGGTTTATCAATTCAGTTTTATCGATAATATCGGCCGTTATCGCAACAACTCCGATGCTAACGCCAATCTGATAGGTTTTATTCTCCCAGATGAACCGATATTCGCGTATCGCGTCGATCAAAATATCGGCTACGCGGCTGGCTTTACTCAACGGACAGTTTTCCAGCAATATGCTAAATTCATCACCACCGAGCCGTCCGAGCGTATCGCGCCCTCTTAACTGACTGGCCAGTAAAGTCGAAATCTGTTTGAGCAATTCATCACCGGCCACATGACCAGCGCTATCATTAACAATTTTAAACTGGTCAAGATCGAGAAATAACAAAGCATGGGCATTTTCAAATTTTTGCGCACTATCCACCGCTTTTTCCAGCCTTTCTTCAAATTCGGAGCGATTCACCAAACCGGTAAGTGGATCATGTGTGGCTTGATGCACCATCATCTTTTGCATACGCCGAGAGTCGGTTACATCCTTGAACACCAGTACAACTCCGATACTGTTGCCCCGGGTATTTAACATAGGCGCGGCCGTACCCTGAATCGAATAGCGATCACCATTTCGAGAAATCAGGACATTGTCGGTTTTCGGTGCGATAACACGTTTTTCAGACAGGCAACGGCGGGCTGGATCGGGAATAACCCGTCCGGTAATCTCATCCTCCAGGTGCAATATGGCTTCCATCGACATACCCATAGACTGATGGTATCGCCAGCCTGTCAGTGATTCGGCCACGGGGTTCATGTAATCTATGCAGCCATTGCTATCGGTAGTAATCACCCCGTCACCAATCGAATGCAGGGTAATCTGCGCACGCTCTTTTTCCAGCATTGTCTCGGAAACGGCGAAGTTTCGTTCCAGCTCTGACGCAGCGCGCGCGGAAAACAACTTGATGATGTCGATCTGACGATTATCAGGCCGCAAGCTATAGCGATGCATACCGGCCAGCAATCCAATGGCATTACCTGATGAATTCTGAAGAGGCACAGCGAAGAACCCGGCAACCGGAAAACGATTTTGCAGCAAACTTGAATTCGGAAACAGTTCACTGGCTGCAGTCTCCAGAAACCAGAAACCGCCACCACCGGTGCAGGGGCTGTCGGCAACCGATATGGTTTGATTCATGATATAGCCTTCATCGCACCAATATGCCTGGGTATGAAAACTCAGGGCATCATCCACCCTGCGGCTAGCGATAAAAACCGCATCGATTTCCATATATTGAGCGAGTTCTCGTACCAGTGCATAAAAAAATGTTTCACCGGTTGTACCGATAGTACCTTCAATGAGCGTATGCAGGCGATTATCGTTAGAGATGGCTTTTCCATGAACATTAACCTGTTTTCTCTGCGCTCGCAGCCATATCCAAAACGCGGCAACGACGATTGCAAAGGCGATACAACTAACGATTAGCATCTCGCTCATGAACTGTAGCCCGTCTCCCTGATTGATAGACTGAGTATAGGAGAGAAATCAAGGCTTTGCGCACCAGCCTTGATTATTCTCTTGCAACGGCATCAGGCTTTACATAACCTAGATTTTCTATGGCGCACACACTACCATCAACCAAAGAAATGATTACACAACTGATAGCGACACCGTCGGTCAGCTGTGTACTCGCGGACCTCGATATGAGCAACCGCGCGGTGATCGACCTGATCGCCAACTGGGCCGAGTCGTTAGGCTTTAGAATCGAAATTCAGGCAATTAATCAAAGCAAATACAACCTGATTGCAACCACCGGCCCTGCCTCGGATGGCCTGGTACTGTCCGGTCATACCGATACCGTACCCTGCAATGAAGCGCTCTGGCATAGCGACCCTTTCCAGTTGCTTGAGCATTCAAACCGATTCTACGGTCTCGGCAGTTGTGACATGAAAAGCTTCCTTGCACTGGCACTGGAAGCCAGCCAAAGTTTCAACTTTAAACAACTAAAGAAACCGCTCACCATCGTTGCCACAGCAGACGAAGAATCAACGATGTGTGGGGCCAAATTAATTGCCGAGAATGGCCGGAAACTGGGCCGGTACTGCGTCATCGGTGAGCCGACTGGTTTGAAACCGGTTCGTCAACACAAAGGGGTACTCTCTGAATCGATCGCATTCACCGGACAATCAGGGCACGCCAGTAACCCCGCACTTGGCAATAGTGCGCTTGAAGGCATGCATGAATTCATTAGCGAGCTATTAACATATCGCAGCGGCCTCCAGCAGCAATACCACGACCCGTCTTTCACTATCCCGACACCCACCATGAACCTGGGCCACATTCATGGTGGCGACAACTCCAATCGCATCTGCGGGGCTTGCAAACTGTTAATCGATATTCGCTACCTGCCGGGTATGTCGATGCAAACGCTGCGCGCCGATATTAATGAAATCGCCGAGATAGTCGCCAATAGACGCCAACTAAATTATCACTGTCAAATACTGGGAGACGGCCTGCCGCCTATGGATACCGATGCCGCCAGCGCCATTGCCGAGTACCTCAGCTACACCACCGGCCAACCAGCCAGCAGCGCATCCTTCGGCACTGAAGCGCCTTATTATAATCAAATGCAAACCGAAACCATTGTCATCGGCCCGGGATCAATAAACCAGGCGCACCAGCCAGATGAGTATTTGCCCATCGAACAGATTCAACCGACGATTGAGCTTTTGAAAAACGTGATAAGCAAATTCTGCCTATAACCATGAAAATAATCGCCGACGAAAATATTCCGCAGGTATCAGAAGCATTCAAGGAGCTCGGTGAAGTCACTCTCATTCCCGGTCGTCAAATCGATCAACAACACTTAGCCGATTGCCAATGCCTTTTAGTCAGGACAGTAACCAGAGTGGATCAGGCATTACTTGAAGGCACCTCTGTAGAATTTGTTGGCACCGCAACGATAGGTACCGATCACATCGATGAGGTTTACCTTCAACAAAATAGTATCGGCTTTAGCAACGCTGCTGGTTGCAATGCCGAAGCAGCCTCGGAATACGTTATCAGCAGCTTGTTTGCGCTGTCAGAGCTTAAAGGTTTCAATCCATTTGAGCTAAAAGCCGGTATTGTTGGCTGTGGTAACGTAGGGTCACGGCTTTATCAAAAGTTAACCACGCTCGGCATTGAAACCTTAAGGAATGACCCGCCCCTGGCAGAAAAAGAAGTCGATAGTGTATATGTCGATTTGGATACAATCATTCAACAATGTGATTTTATTAGCCTGCATGTGCCTTTGACCGAGACAGGCCCACACGCTACCAAACACCTGTTTGACAAAGAGAGACTGATGAAACTGCGTCAGAAGTGCATCCTCGTTAACGCAGCGCGTGGCCCGGTTATCGATAACAATGCATTGTTAGAGGTCCTCGAACAACGACACAACCTTACAATCCACCTCGACACCTGGGAACATGAACCGAATATCTCGCGTGACCTACTCGCAAAGGTCGATTTGGCCACGCCGCACATTGCAGGTTATAGCGTCGAAGGTCGCCTACGTGGCACACAGATGATACTCGATGCCACCTGTCGGCATTTCAACAAATCCAGTGACTGGCATATGTCGCAGCTGCTGCCCGGCAGCATCGATCTCAAAGTACAACCTAGCGATTATAGGCTGGAATACTGGCAGCGGGTGTTTTTACAGCATTATGATATCTGGCAGGATCATTTGGCGTTAACGCAAACCGGCGATTTAAACCAGGAGGCTTTTGCCCGTCACTTCGATGGCCTCAGACGAATTTATGAGGATCGGTATGAGTATGAACGATATCGAATAGATGGCTTACCAAAAAGCCTGTCGACAGTTGCGTGTGAGCTACTGTTTAGAGTGTCATGAAAGCCCTCAAACAACTCACCTACGTCGACCAAAGCAGTATTCATGGAAATGGACTATTTGCTCGTGTGCCTATTGCCAAAGATACGCTGATCGGCATATTGCAGGGAAAACCCTGCTCTCGAGATGGCAGTTATGTATTGTGGATTAGCGAAACTGAAGGTTTTAGAGTGAGCTGTGATCTCAAATATATTAATCACGCTTGCGATGCTAACGCCTGTTACTATGACGACCTCAGTGTTGTTGCTCTGCGAAATATCGACAAAGGCGAAGAAATTACCCACAACTACGAGAGTGCCAACTGGTAGTAGTCAGCACATTTATTCATGCAACCACAGCAGAATTCTATATAATGAGTTTTGCCTTCAATTTCACTAGCGCGTAAAAATAATGAATACTGCCGAAGTCGCCAAACATAACATGATAGAACAACAAATTCGCCCCTGGGAAGTACTAGATAGCCATGTGTTGAATACTCTCAACGAAGTAAATCGGGTCGATTTTGTTAAAGATAAATACAAGGGTCTGGCTTACGCCGACTGCCAAATACCGCTAAACGATCAAAGTCGAATGTTTCCACCAGTAGTCGAGGGGCGTATGCTGCAATCGTTGTTAATTAGTAAAGAGGATTCTATTCTCGAAATTGGTTCTGGTTCGGGTTATATCAGCGCTTGCCTGGCGACACTCGGCAAACAGGTGGTAAGCCTTGATATTAGTGATGAAAACCTGGCGTTTGCCCAACAAAATACCGCCAATGCAGGCATTAGCAATATCGGGTTCCGACAGGCCAATGGACTCGAAGATGATTACGATGACCTTTACGATGTGATCGCGGTCACCGGCTCGGTTACCGAGGTGCCGGAATGTCTCAAACTGGCGCTAAACCCCGGCGGTCGCATGTTTATAATCAAGGGAACGTCGCCTGTCATGCAGGCTTTGCTGTTTACCCGTAGCGGTGATACTGAGTGGAGCTGCCAGTCGTTGTTTGAAACAGATATACCCGCACTCCAACCATAGATAAATACAAGGATACCCAAGGTGTACAAACTACTTTTATTGCTTTGCCTGATACTCACCAGCCCTGCACTATTTGCACAGAATTTGCTTGATATTTATAACCTGGCGTTGCAACAGGATGCACAACTGAGGATTGCCGAATCTGAATATCTCGCGGCTACCGAAGCTTTACCCGTGGCCTCATCGGCTCATATGCCCCAAATCAATCTTTCAGCACATGTGACTTCCAGTGAGTCTGATCTGTCTTCTGTGAGTGCCA
Source organism: Gammaproteobacteria bacterium (assembly GCA_024224415.1). Classification (GTDB taxonomy): domain Bacteria; phylum Pseudomonadota; class Gammaproteobacteria. Next base: position 8,188 of record JAAENK010000106.1, read on the forward strand.
GTTCGAGTTTAACCGCCGGCAGCAATACCACCAACAGTTACGGTTACACGCTAAGCCTGCTACAGAATATTTATAATGCCGAAACCATCGCACTGGTAGACGTCGCCGAGGCTCAGGTAGCAAAAGCTGAAGCTGATCTTGAGGCGAGCCGGCAGGATCTGGTCATACGGGTTGCCGAAAGCTATTTCGATATTCTTGCCGCCGAGGATAACTTGGAATTTGCAATTGCCGAGAAAAATGCAATCGGTAGACAGCTCGAGCAGGCGCAGAAACGATTCGAAGTCGGTCTCATCGCTATCACCGACGTTCACGAAGCGCAGGCGCGTTACGACAGCGCGGTTGCTCAGGAACTGCTCGCTAAAAATCTACTAGATAATGCTTTCCAGGCATTGCAGGTAATTATTGCCGAAGCCCCTGACTTGACACTGGCGCAACTTGGTGAGGAGCTTGAACTAGATATTCCCGCGCCTGAGGACAGTGCACAGTGGGTGGAAATCTCATTAAAAAACAATCGTAGCCTGATTTCATCGCTAGCAACCTTGAATGCTGCTAAATATGCCCGAGAGCAACTGGCAGGCAGTGACACGCCTACTCTGGACTTTATCGCCAGTTATACCGACACGAGTATCGATGACGACAGTTATGGTGAATACGATCAGGGAAACTTGTCGCTGCAAATTGAACTCAATGTGCCGCTTTACACCGGTGGCCGCATCAGCGCACAAAAGCAACAGGCCGAGTCAGAATATCAGGCGGCAAAAGACGCGACTTTATTGCAACGACGCCTGACTTCACAACAAACACGCAATGCCTACCTCGGAGTGGTTTCCGGTATCAGCCAGGTCATGGCCCTGCGTCAGGCTTTGAGTTCCAGCACTACCGCGCTGGAAGCCACCGAAGCCGGTTTTGAAGTGGGTACGCGCACCTCGGTTGATGTTCTGGTTTCGCTCAGAGAAACCTACGCAGCGCAGCGCGATTATGCCAGTGCGCGTTATGATTACCTGATCAATATCCTCAAACTCAAACAGGCTTCAGGACTGTTGGATGTCGATGACCTGATCGAAATAAATCAGTGGTTAATTCAGTAACTGAATGACCCCACATAGTTCGGGTGAATTTATAGCCAGCGATTATTGGCATCCACGCTACTGGCCGATGTGGATAACGATAGGCCTACTGAGGATTATTGCTTTCCTGCCATTTCGGGGCCAAATTTTATTAGGCAAGTTACTCGGTAAAGCAATTCAGTATCTGTCCAGATCGAGGCAACGCATTGTCGATATCAACCTGGCGCACTGTTTTCCGGAGTATTCAGCAAAAAAACGTAAAGTCATTAAAAGCCGTTGCTATAAAAATATCGGCATCTCGTTACTCGAAATGTCAATATGTTGGTGGTGGCCGGAGGAGAAGCTGAAGCCATTGGTTGAAATTCGTGGTAAGGAGCACATCGACGCGGTATTGGCAAGCGGCCGAGGCGTTATTCTCCTGACCGGGCATTTCACCAGCCTCGAAATAGGCGCTCGCCTACTGGCATTGTTTATGCCCGTTCAAGTGATGTATCGCACGCAGAAAAACCAACTGTTCGATAGTTATTTATATGCTCGGCGAAACAGTTATTTCGTTAACACAATTTCTAGAAAGCATACCCGGCAGCTCATCAAAGGTATCAAGAATCAGATACCCACCTGGTACGCACCTGACCAGGACTTCAGCAGTGAACGCAATGTATTCGCACCATTTTTCGGTGTCAAAACTGCTACTATCACAGCTAGTTCGCGCATGGCGAAGTCCTCGGGCGGAGCCATGTTACCGTTTTACCCAGAACGAAAAAAAGATGGCACGGGTTACATTTTGTGGATCGAACCGCCACTGGAAGATTTTCCCAGCGAAGATGACCTGCAGGACGCTAGTCGTATCAATGCATCTATAGAAAAATTCGCCCGGCAACACCCTGGACATTACGTGTGGATACACCGACGCTTTAAGTCACGCCCCGAAGGTGGGCCCGAGTTTTACTCATGAACGCCGAATCACCAGGAGCAGCTTATCGCCTGATATCAATTTTACTTTTGCCGTTCTGGTTATTACATGGTTTTTTTCACGGTCGCAGCTATAGTTTACCCAGTTACTTACGACAGCGGATTTCCATAAAGGCAGGTACTGGTTCACCACTAGTATGGATTCACGCTTCTTCAGTCGGTGAAGTGGTCGCCATTTCACCCCTTGTTAAAGCATTATTAGCGCAGGGTGAGTCGATATTGTTTACCAGTTTCACTGCGACGGGCTACCAAACCATCCAGAACATATTTTCAACCCAGCTTCAGTCGGGCATAGCACCCATTGACTTTATTCTGAATTGTCGTTTTTTTGTTCGAAGGCATAACATCAAACTTTGCTTGTTGATGGAAACCGAGTTATGGCCTGAATTATTATTCCAGACTGCACAGCGTAGTATTCCGATAATACAGGTCAATGCCCGGCTATCAGCCAAATCGCTACAGGCTCCGATATTCATACGCTATCTGCTACGAAGAGCTATCACCGCCATCACCCTTCACATCACACGCTACCCGCAAGACCGACGATCACTCATGCAACTCGGTGCAGAAGATCAGAACATCAAGGTCACTGGTAATTTAAAATCCAGCCAGGAGGATACTGAAACAACCAACAGGTTGATTGAGCAAAAATATCTATTGCTGGCATCGAGCCACGAAGGGGAGGAAGTCCTGTTTCTCCAACACAGGCCCGATAAGTTGCGAGAGCACCTGCTGGTCATCGCCCCCAGACACCCGAAACGCAGTGAAATCATCCAAAAGCAGCTGGCCGATTTAGGTGTCGAATATGCAGTGCGCAGCCAGTCCCAGCCGGTTAATGGGCACACACGAGTATACCTGGCGGATACGCTGGGAGAGCTCAAATCGTTCATGGCGTATGCCGATATTGTCATCATGGGTGGCTCGTTCGATCAGACCGGTGGCCATAATATTATCGAACCTGCGAAATTGGGTTGTGCGATCATCACCGGGCCATCCGATAGCAATATCAGCGGCGATATCGAGCAGCTCGCCGATGGCATTATACAGGTTGAAGACATGCCGACCTGCTGGCGAAAAATTGAATACCTGCTGGCAAACCCGGAAAAGGCAAAGATCCTGGGCGACAGCGCACGCAAATCGACCCAACAGCAAACCCATGTACTGGATGCCTACCTGGCGGAAATTAGACCCTATTTATAAACTCGACTGATAACCATCCATTAATCCACACGTTGATGAAAGCCTGGCCACAAACCGAACTCACCAGGGTAGTCGGTAAGCTCGAATACCAATTGGTCAAGCTTGTTGGGGAGAAAGAGTACGGAATCCTGGTGTAATGGAATTAACCAATGTGGACAACGTAATAAAT
>JAAENK010000107.1 GCA_024224415.1 Gammaproteobacteria bacterium
TCTACCAACTGAGCTACGCCGGCTAATGCATTTTCATAACCGGTTTTTGCGACCGGCTTCCTCGGACTATGCTGCCCTTCAGGAAGCGCGAATTCTATTGGTTTTGCCGAATCTTGGCAAGCGCTTTAAAGACTCAGTAGCATTGTCTGGGAATTTGACTGATGCCGTTGGAAACGTCTTCGGCATCGAGCAGGGAAAGCAGTTCACGCTCGTTGGATTGCTGGTAGTAGAGCCAGTATATGGTGTGCTCACGATATCTCGACTCAGATTCTACCGGGTAGTTGAACGCTTTTAACTTCTCCATCAATCGTTCGGCATTTTTCTTCAAACCAAATACGCCGACTGAAAGGACATTCGACTTGCCTGGTTCGTTGACAATGATGTATTCACGAAAACCATTAGCTGCCAGCGATTCGGCTCTTTTCACCGCATCCGCTCGAGTTTCATGTCCCGAGAGATAAACCATGACACCCAGATAATCTTTTTCCAGACTGGATTTTAATCTGGTCTTGATCTGCTGCATCGAGTATCGTCCGCTGATCTCCAGCGCCCTGGCTTTGTCCTTAAACGGGCCGATGGTATAACAGAGCAGTTGATTGCTGGAGTTTTCGCTAACCAGCAATTTGCTGTCATCCTTGGCTATCGCTTCGACTTCGGTGATCACCTCTGACGCCCTGGACTCGGTTAGTAACACCAGCTTTTCGGCAACTTCAAACTCGGTTTTTTCTTCGAACAATTGCTCGTAGGGCATTAGCCACTGCATCAACCCGAATGCAATGTTGGCGATAAGCAATAGGCTAAAAAATATCTTCATTCTCAGGTTTCCAGTTGCCGACGCATGCCTCGAAAAACCAGATCGGGCAGCTGTCGATAATCGTGTCCAGTATGCTGCTCAACCTGCCCAGCATCACCACCGGTCACGATCAGTACGGCATCGTCGGATAACAACCTAAACCAACGTTCGATGAGTTGGTTAAGATAATCACTCGTATCGGTCGAGTAGTTTATATGAATACAGCTTTCGGTAGAACCACCTGGGTTTTCATTGGCGCCTATCTCGGCATGATTAAAATCCGCCACCGACAACATACCTCTGAAACGCTCAACTGAAGTGTCGAATCCGGGCAATATCGCACCACCCAGATGTTGCCCATCTTTACGTAGCAAATCTACGGTGATAGCGCTACCTGCATCGACAACAATGGCATCTCGCACCTCAACATCCGCACTCCCCAACAAAGCCAACCAACGATCAATACCCATGCTTTCGGGCCTGGAATAACCGCTGGTTATGCTGCCACAGTTTTGCTGCGCAAGCATTTTGAAACGCTGTCTGCTGTCGATGAAGTTATCGAGACAGGTATCCATGTCGGCAGCAGCCTGTGAGCCGGGTACGCAGGCACAGTGACATTGCTGTGCACCGATTGCGTCCAGATATCGATTAAAACGTCGCTGCCAGCCATCCTCGATTCGAATATAACATGAGGACTGCAAACGAAAGTCCTGCCACCACTGCCCCTTAAGCGAGCTATTACCAAGATCCAGTAACAACACTATTCAAGCCCTCGCAGCGAAATTTCGGCCGCCGAGAAAGTTTGTTCGCCCTCTTCTGTCGCCAGTCGCAGCAATCCACTCGGGTTGATGCCTTTATTGACGCCGCAAATTTCGTCACCCGCATTGAGCACTGCAATCGACTGTTGGTGAAAGGCATCATTCCGCATAAATTTCTGGATTACTTCGGGGATGCTGCTTTCATCGAAATTCTGTATTTCGGCCATCACCGCCTCAATCGCGGTAAGCAATATTTGCTGTCGATTGATTTCATTCTGATTAATCAATGACAGGCTGGTAGCGGCTTGCGTGATTTCATCGAGCTGTTGTCGAGACATAAACACATTGAGTCCAAAGCCGATGACGAGAAAATAGCCATCATTACCGGCCGGTTTTGATTCGATCAAAATACCGCCGAGCTTTTGTTTCTGGTGGTATAAATCGTTCGGCCATTTTAATTTAATTTCATCAAAACCACAGGTGGATAAAGCACGACATAAGGCGATGCCGCTGACGATACTCATTAACCCCAGTTGCCCAGCCGCTATGGTTTTTTCGATGCCGATACTGCAGTAAATATTCTGTGCAAAAGGCGAGTGCCACGACCGACCTCGACGCCCTTTTCCTGCAGTTTGTTTTTCACAAATAGCGATTGAGGGCTGTTGATGTGTCTGGTAATAATTCAATACATCGCTGTTGGTCGATTCGCTGACCTCACGATATTGCAGTTGATGATTCGACAACCCCATCGAGCGCAGCGCGACTTCGATTTCTTCGGGCTGTAAGGTCTCAAAAGCGCACTCAGTATCAGACATTACTTCCCGGTAAGCCAGGCCTGCTGTTGTTTTTGCTGCCGATCTGAGAGTTGCAAAACAACGGTATGCTCGGCGGCTGGTTTCAAGGCCACTTTAAACTGGTGTAATTCATCACGACGGAAAGCGTGCACAGTCCAGCATTCACCAACTTCGGCGAGCAATAATCGGTTCTCAAACTTATCCAGCCCTAGCCTGATACCATCGATTGCGACGATAACATCTTCGGCGGAAAGCCCGACGCTTTGCGCGCTGCCGTCTTCATCGGTCCTGACGATACGCAAGCCATCATCCTGCTGTTTCAGAAAAGCGCCAAAGGCGACCTTTGGTAGTGAGTCCTCGATTATCTTCCCTCCGTTATCACTCTGGTTGCCGGCGACGCGTCGAATCATTTCGACACCGATGTCACCAAGCAATGCTTCCAGCGGTAACTCACTAGCCTGGTGAATCAATTGATGCAAAAACTCTTGCAAATCACTGCCGCTGATATCGCAAATGAACTGCTGGATATCGGTATTATCGACACCATCAGCAACCCGATGCCATAAGGCCCGCATTATATCGTCGAGGCTTTTTTCGCCAGAAGTCAAACTACGCATTTTCAAATCAATGCACAGTGCGATCAGGCAACCCTTGGCGTAGTAACTGACAATGGCATTCTGCGCATTTTCATCCTGTTTATAAAAACGTGTCCAGGCGTTGAAGCTCGACGCCGCGGCGGATTGCCGCGCACTACCCTTGCCACGTAAAACCCGGGTAATGGTGTGCCCAAGCAGTTCGAGATAGTCAGTTTGCTCGATTACGCCACATCGAAGTAGCGCCAGATCATCGTAATAAGATGTAATACCCTCGAATGCCCAGAGCAATTCGGTATACACTTCCTGCTGCAAATCGTAAGGTTGAAAAACCGCTGGTTTGATGCGTTTTACATTCCAGGTATGAAAATATTCGTGACTGCAAAGACCAAGAAAGTCTCTATAGCGCTCGTTCATCGTGGTTTCGCCGGGTTGCGGTAAGCTATCACGGCTGCAGATTAAACTCGTGCTACTGCGATGCTCCAGACCACCATAGCCATCACCAACCACCAATACCTGAAACTGGTAATAATCGACTGGGGCGGGCTCGCCAAAAAACCGGATATGATGTTCACAGATACTGCGCAGATCACGCAGCAGACGGTCTTCATCACAGTTAAATCGACCGGTGAGAATGATGTCATGCGGGACACCGCAGGCTTCGAAACGACATTGGTGAAAGTCACCTATTTCCACCGGATGATCGATTAAATCATCGTAGTCCTTCGCCTCGTATAAACCAAAGCCAAACGCCTCGGCATCTTTCACCTGCAGCGTAGTGGCGAGCCGCCAGGACTGACAATAATCCGCCGCTGGTTTTTCGATCAGTACTTCGCAGGCTCTATCAGCCTGGCCTAACACTTCGAGGAAAACACTCGTGCCATTGTAATAGCCATGAGTATGATCAAGATGCGCGCCTCGCACGGAAAGATCTCGCGCATAAACCTGATACTCGACGCATAATTGTCCGCTACAGCTTGCGACGCGCCAGTTAGATTTGTCGATTTGATCTATCTGCAACAGGTTGCCGTTGCTGCTGGCCTGCATCGATATAATATGACGAGCAAAGTCACGGATCATGTAACTGCCCGGTATCCAGTTTGGCAGGCGCAAAACCTGTCCGGCTGGATCTGGATTATCAATCAAAATTTTTACATCAAAATAATGAGTGGCCGGATTCTGGCTGCTAATCTGGTATTGAATCATGGGCGCCAGTGTAACATCTGGCATATTGTCAGCTCTATTTTTTTAGCCGGTGACGTAGTGCTATCAGGGAACCATAATAAAAGGGTGTATCTAGCATGTCGCGGGTTTGTCTTTTTATCAATGCTGCCGCCGTTGATCTAATTTCGGTATCCATATGGGGCAAGGTCAAAGCAGCATCAAGCCACTGAGTGAGTGCTGACGACATAACCGAATCCTGAATCAACCAGCGCCCGGAGCCGCTCGGCATCAATTTCGAGCGACTACTCATCCAACGTTGATCGACGAAAAAATAATCAAAGGCTTTCTGCACAAGTTTTACGGCCAGTGCATCTGCCTGTTTATCGCCTGTCAATCTGGCGTACTGGTTGAATGCCTGGGCGACAAAGGCATAATCTTCAAAAGTAGTTTCCGCCAGTTCGCTGTTACCCACAAATCGAATCAATTGCCGCTGATTAAAAAAGGCCTTTGACATGAAGGCAAATTGTTGCTTTGCCTGGGTGAGGTATTTTGCATCGTAATTAGCCGCCGCAACCAACGCCTGCAACATCAGGGCGTTCCAGCTTGCCAGTTGTTTATCGTCTACCGGCATTAATGGCCTGTTGACCGATTGTAGTGCTTGCCTAATCAGTTGGTTGCGTTGCCTATCACCCCGCGCCGCTATGCCGATTAGTGGCGGCACCAGAAAACTCTCGGTTTCAGAAAGTTGCCAGCTATCATTCAGATACTCGAAGTTCTTTTTACCCAATGCCTGCGAATGCCACAGATAAGCACCACCTTCCTGGTTATCAACATCAACCGCCGACAGGCTCGACACATAACCCCCATTTGCATGCCGCATACTTTTTTGAAGAAACGCCAGCGTCAGTTCGGCGACCTGGGCATAACCTTCGCCAGGCCATTGCTTTTCAGCTTCAAAATAAAGCAAAACCATCTGCGCATTGTCGTAGAGCATTTTTTCGTAATGCGGTGTTTGCCAGTCGGGGTCGGTGGTATAGCGAAAAAATCCGCCATTGACATGATCCATCAAATTGCGACTTGCCATCATATTCAAACTCAATTGAACAAACTCAGACACGCCTGGCTCATGACGCTTCCCCTGTCTTATCAATTGCAACAGCGAGAGTAATTCTGGGTTTTGTGGAAACTTACTGGCATCACCGAAACCACCCTGCAATTCATCAGCGATCTGCATCGACTGGCGGATATAGGCATTCGCCATGCGCTCGATACCCATACCCGATGATTCGACCAGGGCACTGCGAGCTTCTTTGGCAAGCAGGGCCTCATGGTATTCCCTGGCAGCGGCACTAATTTCGTCACCCCGATTAATCCATTGTTGTTGAAGCCCGGACAGAGTTTCTGAAAACACATCCGTTGGTAGATAGGTAAATCCAGTTAGTGGGTACCCTTCGGGCGTGAGGAAAACATTTAGGGGCCATCCCGCCGAACCACTAACCTGGCTGACAAACTCGATGAGGCGACGGTCTAGCTCTGGTCTCAATTCACGATCAATTTTTACCGCAACAAAGTGTTGATTGAGTATCTCGGCAACGCCATCATTTTGATAGCTTTCACGCTGCATAACATGACACCAGTGGCAGGAAAAATAACCCACCGAGACAAAAATCAGTTTGTTTTCGGCTTGTGCCTTCTTAAATACCAGCGGATTCCACATCTGCCAGCCAACCGGATCATCTGCATGCATGGCCAGATAAGGAGAGGGATGATGTTCGAGGCTATTGGCTGCAGTAACCGGCAATGACAGCACTGACAACAGGCTGATTAAAATAAACCCAGGTAGATATTTAACAGGTATTTGCATTCGGTGATTTAAGACGACAACGACCAGAATGATATTCTACACTTATTTGAGTATTTACTTATAGCTTAGTCATTGCGAGGAGCATTAGTGACGTGGCAATCTTTATATCCTTGATTAGTAGAGAAAAGATTGCCGCGCTTCGCTCGCAATGACAATTTCCTTGAATTAGTCAGGGATCCCTTAAGTTGATTCAGCTTTAGTTACATATCAGGTAAAATGCCGCGATTATTCTCCTTGTCGTAACATTTTCATGTCAGATCCTAAAGCTGTCGAAACCGAGGCCTCCAATTTTATTCGCGATATGATCGCAGCCGATGTCTCCAGCGGTAAAACCAGCCGGGTTATTACCCGCTTTCCGCCCGAGCCAAACGGCTACCTGCATATCGGTCACGCTAAATCAATCTGCCTGAATTTTGGTATGGCGCAGGAATTTGGTGGTTACTGCAACCTACGCTTCGACGACACCAATCCGGAAAAGGAGAGCGTCGAGTACGTCAACGCAATTCGCCGCGATGTCGAATGGCTGGGTTTCGAATGGCATGGCAACCCTTTCGCCTCGGACTATTTCGACCAGCTCTATGGTTATGCCTTCGACCTGATTAAACAAGGTAACGCCTATGTCGACAGCCAGAGCGCCGAGCAAATTCGCGAAACCCGTGGCACGTTGAAACAGCCCGGTAGCGATGGCCCTTATCGCGACCGCAGCATCGATGAAAACCTGCAATTGTTCGAAGATATGAGGGATGGCAAGTACGCCGATGGTGAGCATGTACTGCGCGCCAAAATTGATATGTCTTCGCCTAACATCAATATGCGCGATCCGATTATCTACCGTATTCGCCATATAAGTCATCACAATACGGGGGATAAGTGGTGTATTTATCCGCTGTACGACTTTACCCACGGCCTCTCGGATGCCATCGAAGGCGTAAGCCATTCATTATGTACCCTTGAGTTCGAAGACCACCGCCCACTTTACGACTGGATACTGGATCGACTACAAACACCCTCACGCCCGGAACAAACCGAGTTTGCACGCCTGCAGCTCGAATACTGCCTGACCAGCAAACGCAAATTAAACCAGCTCGTGGTCGATGGCCATGTCGACGGTTGGGACGACCCACGAATGCTTACAATTTCGGGCATGCGACGTCGTGGTTTTACACCCGAATCGATTGTTAATTTTTGCAGCATGATCGGCGTCACCAAGAAAGACAGCCATATCGAAATGAGCGTACTGGAAAACGCCTTACGCGAAGACTTAAATCGACGCGCCGAACGACGCATGGCGGTAATCAACCCACTCAAAGTCATTATCGAAAATTATCCGGAAGACCAGGATGAAATGCTGACCGGCGTCAACCATCCACAGGATCCCGAATACGGTAATCGTGAAATCCCTTTTTCGAGAGTAATTTATATCGAACAGGACGATTTCATGGAAGACGCACCGAAGAAGTTTTTCCGCCTCAGTGTCGGCCGCGAAGTACGTTTGCGCTTCGCATACTATATAACCTGTCAGCAAGTCATTAAGAACGATGACGGCAGCATCAATCATCTAGTCTGTACTTACGATCCCGAAAGCCGTGGCGGTAAATCTGCCGATGGTCGCAAGGTCAAAGGCACGATTCACTGGGTTAGCGCGGCCCATGCGCTCGACGCCAGGGTGAACCTGTACGATCGATTGTTTAATACGCGAAGTCCCGGCGCTGAAGACAACTTTGTCGCCACCATCAATCCGGATTCATTGCAGGTTCGCGAAAATGCCAGGCTCGAACCCGCCGTAGAGGTAACCGGCAATCAATTGGCCTACCAGTTTGAACGTCTGGGTTATTTCATTAGTGATTCGGATTCGACGCAGCAACAGCCGATTTTTAATCGTACCATGACCTTGCGAGACAGCTGGGCAAAGATCGACAAATCCTGAATTCATGTCCCTGATATTCAGACTAGTTTCCAGGCTGTCGCTTAAAACACAGTACCGGTTGGCGCGTTTTTTCGGTTTCTTCATTCGTCTGATTCCAAACCGGACTTCGAGCTATACGCGCCTAAACATTGCATTATGTTTTCCGCAGATGGCTTCAGAAGAAAAACAGCAACTGGTCAAATTATCTATTCAGCATAGTAGCTACAGCCTGTTCGAACTTGCGGCGGTTTGGTGTGCGCCAGCGGAGAAAATTTTACACACAGTTAATAGTCAGGATATCTGTACATCTTTCCGGCAAAGTCATCAGGGCAGTATTATTATTGCACCTCATCTGGGATGTTGGGAATTGATGATTTTATGGTTAGCGCAACGCCCGGATTTCATGTGTCTTTACAAGCCACAGGAAAATGCCACATTCGACCAATTTATTCTCGAAGCCAGAAGTCGTAACGGCGCAGAAATGCTACCGACCAATAAAGCTGGTTTGCGTCAAATGAGTCGTGGTTTAAAACAGGGTAAAACAGTAATGATTTTGCCCGACCAGCGACCGGGGAAATCGGGAACGGAAATCACAGTTGATTTTTTTGGTCACTCCGCTTCAAGTAGCCCCTTGATCCATAAACTTTGCCGCAGCACCAACTGTGATATTTTTATTGCAGCGATGATTCGCAGTCAGGATCTGGGTAGATTCAATTTGTGTATCGAAGCACTCGATCGAAATTCACTCAGCGGCGACCAACAACAAAGCCTGCTTTACCTGAATAAACAAATGGAATGCCTGATCAAAAAACATCCCGAACAATATCAATGGGGTTACCGTCGATTTCCGGCCGAACTCTATCGTCAACAACAAATAAACTAATGCCAGTGGGTATGATAGGCTGCTTTCGTTTGGCAAAGATCTGGTTTTATGTATGACTTCGTATTTAATTAATTTCTATAACAGCATAGTTTTACGCAAACCGATTATTACCCTGGTGGTAAGCGCCGCTGTGATAGCATTTTTCATCACGCATTCCACCCAGTTCGAACTGGACGCCTCCGCCGATTCTCTGATTCTGGAAAACGACGCAACGCTGAACTATTACCGTGGTGTACGCGAACGCTACGGCTCAGACGATTTCCTCATCGTCACCTATAGCCCGAAAAAACCTCTTTTCGATGACTCAACTCTGCAGGACATTTATCAGCTACGTGAAGAGTTAAACAGCATCGACCATGTTAGCTCGGTGATCAGTTTGCTCGATGTGCCGCTGGTCAGCAGTCCGCCGATGACGCTGGCCGAGATTTCGCGCCAGACCCGCACTCTGGAAAGCGATGATGTTGACATCGCGTTGGCGAAAAAAGAAATGATCAGCAGTCCACTGTACGAAAACCTGCTGGTCAGTAGTAACGCAGACACCACTGCGTTGCAGGTCAATTTAAAACAAAACCTGGAACTGAAAAAATTACTCGATGAACGTGAATTGCTATTCCAGCAACAA
>JAAENK010000108.1 GCA_024224415.1 Gammaproteobacteria bacterium
ATATATTTTAGGTTATCTCCAGAATAATCCAGATGGATCATTTCAAACACCATTAGTTGATCAATTTAATAAAGTACCGTATGGCTATGTAAAGGTAGTTGAACAGTTAAAAAAAGTAAATTCCCTATTTAATCAAAAAGAAGATTCAGGAGAGTGGTACTTATTTCAGGATTTCGGAAACCCACTACGATGATCTAAAAATCGAACTGGTCAATGCAAGCGTCGAGTCGGTCGATCCCGTTGAAAAAAAACTGGCTTTATCCAGTGGTGCCAGGCTCGATTATGATAAGTTGCTAATCGCCACTGGAGGTCAACCCTTAACACCACCGATTGAAGGTATCGACCTGACAGGAGTTCATCCCTGCTGGACGCTCGAAGATGCACGTAACATTATAGCCCGAGCGGTAGAGGATTCAAATGTTGTCCTGGTTGGTGCCGGGTTTATCAGTACCACGATAGTAGAGGCTCTTGTTGACTGTGGCGCTAAATTGACCATCGTCGAGATGGAGGACCGTTTGATTCCCCGCATGATGGGTAAAGACGGCAGCGATATTATCCGTAAGTGGTGCGAAAATAAAGACGTGACGATTATCACTTCGGCGCGAGTTGAAAGCATTACAGCCTGCGGCGAAAAACTAAGCGTTTCTTTCACCGGACACGATGCCATAGAAGCGGATCTGGTCGTCTCGGCGACCGGCGTGGCACCGAACACCGGTTTCCTCGAAGGCAGTGGAATTGAGACCGACACTGGCGTATTGGTCGATGAATTCCTCAACACTAGCAGCCCTGATATTTATGCGGCGGGAGATGTCGCACAGGCACCGGATTTTCTACTGGATGAAAAAACAGTGATGGCGATTCAACCGGTCGCTGTAGAACATGGGAGGCTGGCGGGGATCAACATGGTCAAAGGCAATGTTCTTGGCTGGCGCGGCAGCATTAACATGAACGTACTCGACATATTGGGTCTGGTGTCCTGTTCGTTCGGACTGGTCGAAGGCGTAGACGGAGGTGATAGCGTACAGATGTGCCAGCCCGAGCATCATAAATTTATCGACTTACAATTCGACGGAAACCGCCTGATCGGTGCCAGCAGCATCGGGTTTAAAGAACACGCAGGCGTGTTCCAGGGGTTGATTCAGGGCAAAATCGATCTTGGCGAGTGGAAGCAAAAGTTAAAGCAGGATCCGAGTAAAATCATGTATGCCTGGTTAGGCTGTACCCAGGGTTATACACGACAGAAATGAGTAAATACTGAAAACTAAATGCAAATCACATTAGAGCTGTTCGCTTTTCTGATGGCGTATCTACCGTCGGGCTCAAGTATGCACGCCACGGAACTGGAGGTGGGTGACGATATCACGCTCAACAACCTGATTGATCAAATGAAAATTCCACGCGAGCAGGCGCACATCGTTCTGGTCAATGGCAGGTTCAAATGTGGTGCAGATCGTGACCAACCATGTTTTCGGGCAGGTGATAAGGTTTCAATTTGGCCCCAGTGCTAGTACTCTTCTACCACTACACACGGATGGGTGGTTAAGCCGTGCTGAGAAACATAATATAGACCGATTGGATTAAAAACCCGAGAGTAGAATGAAAATTACCCTGGAATTATTCGCCTCGCTGATGCCATTGCTGCCGCCGGGCTCGAGTAGGCATGCGTCCGAACTGGAAGTAGCTGACGATTTCACGCTCAACAACCTGATCGACCAGATGAAAATCCCGCATGAACAGGCGCATATCGTTTTGGTGAATGGTATTTACAAGGGTGGTGTAGAGCGTGACGAGCCTTGTTTGCGGGCTGGCGACAAGGTTTCGATCTGGCCCCCGGTAGCAGGAGGATGAGCGGGCTTGCACCGTCGATATCTACTTAGTGACCAGAAATAAAGTTACCAGCGATGAGTTCACGCGTGACATGGGTTACAGTGAAAAGGATTTTTATCGAACCCTGCCAGCGGCAATCGGAGAGTATCGGTACACGAAAAACAAGCAGGTTGTCACCATCACTCATCCGCATAAGAACCATGTTTTGACCCTCAACGTGGTGCCGCTACCGGATCTGGTATTAGGTCATATCAGGGTCGAGCGGGTTGAAGTCAGCTTCGGCTTCAGAGATTTTTCTACCGATGAGCGAGATCGGTTTATAGCCTGCTTTGACCTCAGATTTCAACGCGGCGGTGGGTAACATTTCATGAACGAGCAACAGGCTGATCGCTATAGCCGCCAGATTCGCTTAACGCAGATCGGTGAAGCCGGGCAACAAAAGTTACTCGATGCCACTGTGCTAATCATTGGCATGGGCGGGCTGGGGTCCCCGGCGGCGATGTATCTGACGGCCGGTGGGGTCGGTAAGTTGATCATCGCAGATTATGACGTGGTCGAAGCCTCCAACCTGCAGCGTCAGATTATTCATGTCGATGCGGCTATTGGCGACAATAAGGTCGATTCCGCTGCGAGAGCTATCAAAGCATTGAATCCCGACTGCAATGTCGAAGCCATTAATTATCAGGTCGATGGAGATGAGTTACGTGCCCTAATCGAACGTGTCGATATCGTACTCGACTGTTGTGACAACTTCCCTTCTCGTTTTGAAACAAATCGCTATTGTGTCGAGACAGCCACCCCGCTGGTATCTGGTGCGGCCATCCGCATGGAAGGCCAACTCATGAGTTACCAGCCCGGTATGCAAGGCCCCTGCTATCAATGTTTATATAGTCATGATTATGAAAATGCAGAAACCTGCGAACTTGAGGGCGTGCTCGCGCCGGTGGTTGGTGTGATTGGTACCATGCAGGCCCTGCAGGCTATGATGATATTAACCGGTCTTGGTGAAAGGTTGGTGGGCAAATTACTGTTATTTGATGCCAATGCCATGGAATGGAATCAGGTGAAGCTACCGAAGAGCCCGGCCTGCCCGGTTTGTTCGGGTAAAGCTTAGCGAAGCCGCTCGACGATCAACTCGGCAATTGCCGAAATATCGTTTATATCAAGAATGGAAATATCAGTCGGTTCGGGTAGTTCGGCATCGCAGGCGATGGCGATAATATCGGAGTCTTCGTGATAGAGGTAGGGTTTACCAACCGACTTACGGTGCAACTCAATTTTCGGGATAGGTAAATGCTTGTATCCTTCCACC
>JAAENK010000109.1 GCA_024224415.1 Gammaproteobacteria bacterium
AATCAGATTTTTTCAACATGCCAGACCCTGTTAGTCCGGATAGTTAAAAAAGGGGACATTACCGGCAACATCTAGAATTGACTCTTCACGGCACATAGCAGACATCCCTGCACTGATGTTGACCGATCTACTCACCAATTGTAGAAATCCTGAGAGCGGGTCGTCGCATCGTGACGACCCGCTTGTGTTATTAGCCGGTTTGCAAGCCTACCCCTCAGCAGTGACCGGGTCGATCATGTTCGCAACGCGAGTGACAATCGATGCCGGGAATCCACTGCGTTCGGCATGCTCCGCGATCAATGCTTCGCCATCGGCGAGATATACGCAGAACGTCTTATCACCTGCAACATAGGATTGCTCCCATTGGATGGATTTCTGCTCGGCCTGCATGGCTGATAGTACGCTGTTCGATTTTGCCGCGGCGCCGGCCAGTGTTTTACGGTCGGATGACCCGATTGCCGGGATGTCGCGTTCAATAATATATCTGTTCATTTTCTTTCCTGTCCTGATTTAGTGAATGACGGGATTATTATGTTCTCCTCCGACCGTAGATACTTAAGGAAAACCTGATGATTTCCTGAGGATTGCCCGAAACCCGGTGCATAATAGAACTGAAGCACAGTTTCAAGTAGGATTGATTTTCGTTAGGAAGGTACCCATAGTGATTTATCGATTTGAAGATTTTGAGCTCGATACCGGTAATTTCGAGCTGACCAGAAACGGCCAAAAGCTGACGTTGGAGCCTAAGGTTTTCGATTTGCTGAGCTATCTTGTGTCCAGCCAGAAAAGGATGGTCACCAGGGAAGAACTATTTGAATACCTGTGGCCGAGGCAGATCGTAACCGATGCATCGCTCTCCAACCAGATCAAGGAAGCTCGCAAGGCACTTGGTGACAACGGCAAGCGACAGGCCTTCATCAAGACTGTACATGGGCGCGGTTTCCAGTTTCTTTCCCCGGTATCCAGGGAAATTGTGCCGGATTCAGGTGAGGAAATTGCAATAGCGACTATCAAGTTGCTGCGCAACGCTTGCCCAACAATCGTTGTATTGCCTTTCCAGAACCTGAGTAGTGACCCCGAGCAAACCTTTTTCTGCGAGGGAATGAGCGAAGACATCATCACCGAGCTCAGCCGTTTTCGTGACTTGCGGGTAGTCGCTCGCCACTCTGCTTTTCAGTTTGACGGTGTCACCGAAAACATCGAGGAGTTGGTTGGTAAACTAAATGCTGACTATGCCATCGAGGGCAGCGTACGCAAGCTTGGCAATGCTGTTCGAATAAACGTCCTGTTGATTGATCTGTCTAGCGGGGCGCATGCCTGGGGGGATAAGTTTGATCTTGGTATCGATGAGATTTTTGCTGCTCAGGATCAGATCGTCGAAACAGCCGTGTCAACAATTGCTGGTCAGGTGCGGAAAATAGAAACCGAGCACGCGCTAGCCCGTAAGACTAGCAACTACAGCGCATACGAGCACCTGCTACGCGGCCTGCACCATCATAAGACATTTTGGCCAGACAAGGATGACTCACGCCTGGCCCATGATGAGTTTTGCAAGGCGGTCACTATCGACCCAAATTTTGCACGGGCGCATGCATGGAAAGTCTGTTCGATGAGCGCGGTTCGCGGTGAATACACCAGAGGCATTTGGGAAGAGTATGTTGACTTAACTCTTAAAGCGCTTGAACTCGACGATACCGAGGATGAGGTGCATCGCATCCTTGCGTCCTGTTACCACGCTCTCGGCAACCTAGACTTAAGCGAGCATCATGGACTCCTCTCGGTACATCTAAATCCAAACAATGCCGATGTTATCGCCCGAAACGCCTATCGTTTCGCCTGTCTCGGCCTTATCGATCAGGCTGAGGCCATGATCGACCGAGCGATATCAATCAACCCACTACACCCTGGTTGGTACTGGCTCAACCGCGGCATGGTTGCCTATTGTGCAGGGAACTACGAAACGGCAATCGAATACATCAGCAAGAATCCGGAACGCAATAGCTACAGTCAGGCATGGCTGGCTGCCTGTCAGATTGCCGATAATCGCGTTGATATTGCCCGCGAAACCACCCGCAAGGCTGTCGAGTTTGATGCGAATGCCTCCGTCACAACATATACGATTTGGGACAACTTCCGTGATTCGGATGTGCTTACCCGCTTGCAATCCCATATGAGAATGGCTGGGTTACCGGAGTAAGTTAGCTAGCTGTCTCAAATGGGCACCTTTGAGACCTACAAGCCTATATCCTGAACGGCTGCTTTATCAACAGGCTGTGTGAAAACTATTTATGGAAAATCAAAGTGGGGCCAGAATTGATCTGAAAGCGGGTAGTAGAATGCAAATTAGGCATTGTTTTTAACTGCCAGTGGGAAATATTTTGTCACCAGCTCCAAATTCAGGAGTTTTCACCCAGTCTGTCAACATTGCGGATATTTAGCACCAACAAATAATGAATATCTATAAAGTCTGTCCTGTTTGGCTGCAATATCAAAGAATCCGCCATTCATTTTCCAACCGGGAACTCGTGCTTTCGGCGGTAGCCGTCATTGCCAATGCCCAAACCGCACTTTCGTTATTAACTGAAAGATGCCGCATGCTGATATTGAAATGAGATCTGTCAGAACCTCAATTCTTAAAATTATTCCATGATAGTATAAAAACACAGGAGTCAGCTTACACTTTAATAAACAGAATCGGTGACCATGACATCATTGCGCTCATTACCCTTAGGAATGTTTGCCATTTTATGGCTGATCGGGTGGACTTTACGCGTCCCTATCCTGGCAGCACCGCCATTAGCTACACGAATTGCAGACTCCTATGGCCTTGGAGAGGCGGGTATTGGAGCACTTACTATGCTCCCCATCGTCGCTGTAGCCTTTGGCGCGTTGCCAGCAGCATGGCTGATTGCCAAATTTAGCCTGCGATCCGCAATAGTCGGCGGGATAGTCGTCATGGCTTTCGCATCGATAGCTCGTGGCTATGCGCCTTCTTCAATGCTGCTTTTCACCATATCCTTATTGATGGGACTGGGAGTGGCGTTGTTTCAAACCGCACTTCCAGCAGCGGTTCGTAGCTGGACACCTTCACATATAGCAACGGGAAGCGCAGTTTACCTGAATGGGATGATGGTAGGGGAGTTCTCCGGAGCAGGTCTCACGTTGCCGATTGTTTTACCGCTGGCAGATGGTGACTGGCGAACTGCTCTCGTAATTTGGTCCTTCCCGATTCTAATTATCGCGCTTATTGCGTTTCTGGCCAAATCTGAAGAGGTGGGTTTGCAGGAAGAAGAAGGCACAACCGATAGCAGAACTGGGGCGTGGGCTTCGTTACCACGCTGGAATGACGGTCAAGTATGGCAATTCGGATTGTTACTCGCCTGCTCCATTGTTATTTTCTTCACGATAAATGCTTATGTCGGTGCAATTCTCCGTAGCCGAGGTGAAGAGTATGCGCTTACTGGATTGCTGATTGCATTTAATTCGACCCCACTGCTGGCTTCTTTCGTTGTCCTAAGTGCCCCACGATGGATTGGTAGGCGTAACCCGCTGGGCGCATCTGCCATTATTGCCACCCTGGGACTTGCGGGATTTTATTTACTCAATGGCTGGGCATCATGGTTATCAGCAGTTATTGCGGGTCTCACGTCCACAATAGAGCTTATCCTTCTGGTTTCTTTGCCTGCTTCTATAGCCAAAGGACTTGGCGTTATTCGATTAAGCGCTGGGACAACGCTAATCGGATATGCTGTGGCGTTCATACTTCCGTTAGTTGGAGGCTGGATCGCGGAACTTACCAGTCAAACAGAGATGGCATTGATACCGGCACTGGTGTTTTCGATACTGATGATTCCGGTTCTAGGTCGAGAGCGGCAATACGTCTGTAAATCGATGGAGTCCTCGGCACGTCCAGCTGCAAACAGCGACTCATAGTAATGCCCTTTTCATTCAAGTGATCAGCAGTTTCGTGCAGGGTAAAAAATAAGTCAGCCTGTAAGCCGGGTTCTGTCAAGGGTAATCATTCATCTGGACTGGAAGTCGCCTTCCAGCCTCAAGCGACCAACCCGAAAACAGCGCGGACCACGCCATAGTTTTCCTATTTGGTCTTGCTCCGAGTGGGGTTTACCATGCCACTTCTGTTACCAGAAGCGCGGTGCGCTCTTACCGCACCCTTTCACCCTTACCAACCGAAATCGTTCGATTACGAATGGCGGTATACTTTCTGTTGCACTGGCCGTAGGCTCACGCCTCCCAGACGTTATCTGGCACTCTGTCCTGTGGAGCCCGGACTTTCCTCCAGTCTTACTTAAAAGACCAGCGATTACCCGGCTGACTTGGGGCGCATGATAACTGATTTGATTTTGAATTACTGGGTCGTATGAAATTAAAAGTTAACAGTGGTACTCAACCTTTCGAATACTGGTGATAAGACAACTGCTGTAAAACGGAAAATTTTTCGTCAGTTTGCAGGAAAGGTGCGATTGCCGTGAGTAATTGTTTGCGATCCTCGGAGTAAAACCATTCATCCCAGCAGCTGCGGTCCGTCCAGCGTGCGATGACGATGTAATGATTTGGTCGCCTGACATCCACCAGTGATTCGCCGGAGATATAACCACGGGCGTGCGTCATGACGTTTAACAGCTCACCTATCGCTTTCTCGTAAGGTACTTCGAGTCCTTCAGCGACGCCGCGTTCGATGATAACTTTAATCATGATTTTCTACTTTATTACCGATTGTGTAGCCTCCTAGCCTAACAATAACCTTGGTAAAATCAATCTTTTGCTTTCGATGAATTTTGAATTGTTTAAAGTACCGTTTAAGCGCTACAATCAACGCATATTAAACCCGGCTACACTAACACGAGGAACTTCCCCGATGACCTGGCAACAACAAATATTGCGCGTAAACCTCAGCGATGGCAGTTGCAAGATCGAGCCATTGAATATGGATTGGGCCAGGGATTACCTGGGACAACGCGGACTTGGCAGCAAGTATTTATATGAAGAAATGGATCCTTCAGCTGACGCGCTTTCGGCAGAAAATAAGTTGATTTTTGCCACGGGTCCCATAACCGGCACTATGGCATCGGCCAGTAGCCGTTATTCGGTGATTACCAAAGGTCCACTGACCAATGCTATCGCTGCATCCAATTCGGGCGGCAAATTTGGTGCAGAACTCAAATTTGCTGGCTACGATATGCTGATTATTGAGGGTAAAGCAGAAAAACCTGTATACCTGCATATCGAAGACGGCAATGTAGAGCTTTGCGATGCAGGCGAAGTATGGGGTAAAACTGTCTGGCAAACCGAAGAAATGCTGCAGGCGAAATATCAGGATCCACAGATGCGATTCGCTTCTATTGGTCAGGCCGGAGAGAATCTTTGTCGCTATGCCTGCGTGGTAAACGACTTACACCGTGCAGCAGGACGCTCTGGCGTTGGCGCGGTGATGGGCGCGAAAAAGATCAAGGCTATTGCTGTGCGTGGCACAAAAGGCGTGAAAAGCCCCGACCCAACCGGCTTTTTCAACACAGTCAAGCAGGTGAATGCTCGTCTTACTGACCGAGAAGGCATGGCACAGGAAGGCACCCTGGGAATGATCGACGTCACCAATAACTTTGGGTCCTTACCTACTCGCAATAATCGCAATGTTAGTTTTGAGGGTGCTGAGAAACTCAACCCGGAAGCTATGCATACACCGAATGCAAATGGTCACACTAACATCGTCACCAATGGAGCATGCTTTGGATGCACCATTGCCTGCGGTCGTATTTGCAAA
This sequence comes from Gammaproteobacteria bacterium, assembly GCA_024224415.1. GTDB lineage: Bacteria > Pseudomonadota > Gammaproteobacteria. The sequence continues at coordinate 5,780 of JAAENK010000109.1, forward strand.
GTCGATCCCACACATTTTTCGGTGAAAGACAAACCGCAATATCATGGGGCTTCCGGTGGTCTTGAATATGAAACTGCTTATGCACTCGGCGCGGCGGTTGGAGTCGATGATATCGATGCAGCAACCTATGCTGGATTTATCTGCAATGAATATGGCATGGATCCCATTTCACTGGGTGGTTCTATCGCTGCGGCTATGGAATTGTTCGATATCGGTGCGATTAGCGAAGCAGATACCGGTGGTATCAAACTCGAATTCGGCTCGGCTGAAGCTCTTTGTGCTATCACCGATTTAATCGCACGCGGTGAAGGCTTTGGCGCCGATGTCGCCATGGGTTCAAAGTTGCTCTGTGAAAAATATGGCCACCCTGATTTATCTATGACCGTTAAGGGTCAGGAATTTGCCGGCTACGATGGTCGCAGTATGCAGGGTATGGGTCTGGCTTATGCCACCAATAATCGCGGCGCCTGTCATATGCGTGCAGATCCATACGGCCATGATTTTGAAACCACCGAAATCGCAGGCAAAGCTGAAATCGTGCGTGATTCGCAACACGATATGGCATTTATCGATTCAACCGGTTTGTGTTGTTTTCCCGCCGGCTGTGGCTGGGGTCTGGAAGAATACCTGGAACTTGTCAATGCAGCCTGCGAACTTGACTGGAGCATTGAGCAAATTCAACCCATGGGAGAGCGTATCTGGAATCTGGAACGTCTTTTCAATATTAAGTCCGGTCTTGGCAGAAAAGATGACAGCTTGCCAAAGCGCATCCTCGAAGAACCTGCAGACGCAGGCACCGCCAAAGGACAGGTTTGCAAACTCGATGAAATGTTGCCCGAGTATTATGAATTGCGCGGCTGGGATGAAGAAGGCGTACCCACCGCCGACACGCTAAAGCGGTTAGGCTTATAGTCCAACATGCAGGTTTCCGTGAAGTTGTTTGGTGCATTGCGCCAGTTCATGCCTGCGGGAAGCACCTTCAATAGTTGTACGCTAACTGTTCCGGATAACGCAAATCTCACCGAGGTATTAGCTTTATTGTCGATACCTCGGAACAAGCCCTATCTGGTGGTATTTAACGATAGCAAAATAGATGCAGAGAGTTACGATACAATCCGGGTAACTGCAGCGGATAAGATAATCCTGCTACCGCCGGTAAAGGGTGGCTAGGTAAATAATCTGAAGGTATAAATGATTAAATTTTAGCTTTTTCTGTAAGCCTTATCTCTATTCTCTACCACGAGTAAAAGTATTAACTGGTCATTTTCATCGATGGTATAAAATACCCTATAATTGCCAATACGATATCGCCATGTATTTGGAGAGTAATCTCTTAATTTTTTTATGTTAACCCCAAAGTGAGGTTCAGATTTTATCTGAGGATATACGTATTCCTTTAACTTATTCTGGATCAGGGTTCTATCGCGTTTCTGTAGCTTCCCTAAACTTTTTGAAAACTCATCAGTTTCAAACAGGTCATACATTACTTTATAAGGCTACCTTTTTTGCTCTTAGCATCACTAAATGCACGTTTGAGGCTAGCTTGTAATTCTATGTTACTGTCAATATCAGCCATTTCAAACTCATCAATATATTCGCTTTCTGAAATATATCGCAATGCTGATGTTTCAATAAAGTTTGAAAGACTACGGTTATCACTTTTTGCGAATGCTCTAAATTTCGCATAAGTATCATCATTCAGTCTTAATGTTACAGTCTTTGACATAATTGGTGTCCTGATTTGCTACTCCAATATAGAATACATCCGAATACAAAAACTCACAAGTGCCATTAGAGTTTCTACATCTCCTGTAGATCTTTTCATACCAATTTACCATAACAACAATCTCTCTCCCTACCTGTATATTTTTTTAAACCTGGCACTGCCTAAATACCCCCGCAACATGTCCCGCGGGGTACTAAGCACTTGCTGGCTTTGCGATTACAATTTATGCCGCCTGCCAGGTGTCAGCCAATACAGGTTGCAGCGCGTCTTTAACATCTTGGGGAATCACATTCCCAGCACCACTGGGCACGCTGTAAGCGGCCATCGCGGATACTAATTGATCAACCTGATTATTGAGTAAAACTGATGATCCTGCTTCTATACTATCGAGCTGGTAATAGTCGTTACCAAACCACCCATTTATGGTTATTTGATCATCGGAGACGGCTAACGTAACAATTAGGTTATTACCTGCCTGACTAAACCAGATATCATCAATCGAAACTCCTGTGTCGAACACTAGCTTGTCGTCAATAGCACTTGCATCGTAGTTGAAAATAGTAGTACTCCCGTCACCAGTAGAATACAGATAGGTGTCATTACCACTCTCTCCCGAAAGGTAATCGCCATCGCCACTACCACCGCGTAATGTATCGTTACCAGCGCCGCCATAGACACGATCAGTGCCATCACCACCTTCCAGGATGTCATCACCCGCATTACCATAAAGATAATCATTACCTGCATCGCCTTTAACGGTATCGTTACCATTTTGGCCGTATACACGATCATTGCCGTCGCCACCTGAAAGCGTATCGTTACCATCCGCACCATACAGATAGTCACTGCCACCCAGACCATTTAGCGTATCGTCCGTGTCATAACCGGTAACGTTGTCGGCACCCTCCGTCGTTTCAATTACCAATGCCTTGATGTGATCAGGATCCCAGCTAGTACCATCACTAAATTCGATGGTATTCAGTTCATAGGATGAACTCCCGAAAAAACTATTTACGGTAATGACCTCTCCGGTGCTTTGAATGGTTAGTAGCAAACTTGTTCCTGAACGTGACGTCGCGACATCTGAGGGTATAATCCCATCCAGAAACTGCAGGGTGTCTTGTCGACCGGTTCCGGTATCGTAGTTCCTGATAGTTGTATTACCATCCCCTATTGCAAACAAATAGGTATCATCACCCGTGTCCCCCGAAAGATAGTCTCCTGCGCCTGTGCCACCGCTGAGGGTATCGTTGCCTGTGCCGCCGTAGATATTGTCTCGACCATCTCCACCATTCAGTATGTCATCACCGGCATCGCCATAAACGTAGTCATTGTCTGCACCACCATCGATTGTATCGTTACCGTTTTGGCCGTATACACGATCAGCTCCACCACCACCTGATAACGTATCGTTGCCGTCTGCGCCGTAGAGGTAATCGTTACCGCCCATGGCGTCAATGGTGTCGTCACTACTGTAGCCGGTGATATTGTCCGCACCTTCTGTTGCACCCAGAACCAGGGTTTTCAGCATATTGGTATCCCAAATCGTTCCATCGGTAAATTCCACGGCATTCAGTTCGTAATTCGTACCACTAAAGAAATTATTAACAGTGATTACCTCCCCGGTACTCTGGACTGTCAGTAAAAGCCTTATGCTAGACCGTGTAGCCACAACATCAGCAGGCGTTATTCCATCCAGAAACCTTAAGACATCGTTTCGGTCAGATCCTGCATCGTAGTTATAAATCGTCGTACTACCATCACCGACTGCAAACAAATAGGTATCATCACCTGTGTCCCCCGAGAGGTAATCATTGGTGCCGGTCCCTCCACTCAGGGTATCGTTGCCTGTACCTCCGTAGAGGTAATCACGATCATCCCCACCTTCGAGTACGTCATCGCCTGCATAACCATAAAGATAATCATTACCGGTACCACCACGAACAGTATCGTTACCATTCTGACCATAAATACGATCACTACCTTCACCACCTGATAACGTATCGTTGCCATTGCCTCCGTAGAGATAATCATTTCCACCAAGGCTATCTAGCGTATCGTCTCCATCTGACCCAGTTATATTATCGGCGCCATCGGTAGCACCGAGCACTAATCCATTAACAACCGCAGTATCCCATACAGTACCATCGGAAAATTCAATGGCATTTAGTTCGTAATTACTACTGTTGAAATAGTTAGTCACTGCAATAACTTCCCCAGTGCTGGAAAGCGTTAGTAATAAATTGTCACTGATGCGAGTAGCCGTAACGTCAGCTGGCGCTACACCATCGAGAAATTGCAAAACATCGCTATGTCCCGCTTCTGCATCGTAGTTATAAATGGTTGTGTTGCCGTCCCCGGTTTCGAACAGGTAAGTGTCGTTACCCGCATCTCCCGACAGATAATCTCCCTCGCCAATGCCACCGCGCAAGATATCATTACCACTACCACCATAGACCCGGTCTCGACCGTCTCCACCTTCAATGACATCATCACCTGCCTGGCCATAGACGGAATCATCGCCTGCGCCACCAATAACAACATCATTACCATCACCACCGTAAACCTGATCATTACCGTCGCTACCATTAAGGTTGTCTACACCTTCATCACCGTAAACATCATCATCGCCAGCACCACCATCAATGGTGTCCGCGCCCTCTGCACCGTATAGCTCGTCATTGCCACCAAAACCGTTGATTACGTCGTCAGCGTTATAACCGCGAACCTCGTCATCGCCTTCGGTTGTCGTCAGTACCATGGTTTTAATTAATGCGACGTCCCAGATAGTGCCGTCGTCAAATTCGATGGCATCCAGTTCGTGGGTATGGCCAACAAAATAACCTGTTACTGTGATCACTTCACCACTACTCTGGATGGTCAAAACCAAACTATCAAGAGACCGTGTAGCAACAACATCGGCAGCCAAAATACCCCCAAGCAACTTGAGAACATCCTGACTCCCAAAATCAGGGGCATAGTTAGATATTGTTGTGTTACCATCACCGATACGATATTCATAAGTATCGTTACCGGCTTCACCCAACAAATGATCATCTATACCGGTACCACCTCGCAAAATATCATTTCCAGCACCACCATAGATACGATCCCTGCCATCACCGCCTTCAAGCGTGTCATTACCATCTTTTCCACTTAACAGGTCATCCCCTGCGTCGCCTCTCAAAATATCACTACCATTATCACCTTGAAGTGTATCGTTACCGTCACCACCGTTTATGATGTCATCACCATCTTTTCCGTGTAACACATCGTCACCACCGAGACCGTCGATCACATCATCAGCAATGCTTCCATTTAATAAATCGGCGCCTTCCGTGGTTATCAACGCCATTGCAGTTAGTTGTTCAAAATCCCAACTGGCGCCATCGGCAAAGTTGACTTGCTCAATATGATGATAAGCCGCCGACGTCTCAAACCAGTTATTAACGATAATCTGATCATTGCCGTTGCCGTGTACAAAGATCAGATTCAGACCATCCCGCACCAGGCTGATATCGTTCTGCGATATACCGGGGCCAAAATAAATGGTGTCCAGGAATCCCTCCTGGTTGGCATGCGTACCATCATCGTTGATGACATCCTGACCATCGCCTACATTAAAATAATAGCTATCACCATAAATACTACCGTTGATTGTGTCGTCGCCAACACCACCTTCGAAAATATTGCCATAAACATACTGGCCTGTGGAGTTATTATATTGAACACCATCACCAGCCGATAGAACATCGTTACCCGCACCACCATGCAGCGAATCGACACCGGCACCACCAATTAGCTCATCGTTACCGGCACCGCCTGATAGCAAATCATCACCTTCCCCGCCGGATATAACATCTGCGCCATCATCTCCAAATATTCGATCATTTTCCACCGAGCCATTAATTTGATTGTCGAGGTCATTACCGATCCCCGTACCAGCTTCACTCATTGTGTATTGAAGACTGCCCTCAGCAAGTACTTCAATGCCATACTCATCTAATAAAGCCTGTATGTCGCTATCAACCGTGGCCGCTCGAATTTTATTGCCAATATATTCATAAGACTCCCAGCGGATACCATTGGAGGTATGCTCTGCAAACTCCAATAAATTATCTAAACCCTGTATCGGGTTGTCTAATATATCCTGGTCAAAGACAGTTTCAAGACCGCTAAAATCTAGTGCTATTTCACCATCGACTACTGCCAACCCTATTGCGTCCAGATGTTTATCGAAACGGGTTTGCAGTAGTAAAGATTGGTAAACAGAGATAACCAACGCATCGTAAGCCTGGTTGAGCAAATCTGCCTGTGGCTGGGTCGGTGCTAAATCTTTCGGAGTAATCGTGATACTAGCATCGATGGAAACAATATGATGAATACTTCCCACACCAAAATGGAGATCGGTCATTCCAGAATTGTCGGCGGACTCGGACTCGAAATCAAAATTAAAGAATGCCTGCCCATTAAAAGCCTCCAGAATTTTGATACGATCCAGCAGTTTAAGCCTGGCCTGTAATTCTTCCGCAGCCTCGGGATCAATACCTATACCTTCTTCCCCATTATCGCCGCCAGTCGACACTGGCTCCATTTCTGACACTCGAAAAACTACTGGCTTGCCATTAATAGTGGCATTGCTTAGTCGTTCCAACCAATCATCAAACTCACTGGTTTCTGCCCACTCCGTAAGCATTTCATCTATCAACGCCATCTGTGCTTCACGTGTGTCGGCAGCGGAATAAGACTGAAGAACTGTTACCAGGTTGGCATTAAGGGACGCCGCTTCAATCAAATCACGCACTGCGCCCGAACCCGACATATCTGGCAAACTTTGCAATGCCTCGGGTATTTCAAGACCTTCAAATACCGACTGGGTAAAATTCGAATTAAATGGATTACTTGCCAACGCTAAACTGGCGACATCACCCTGTGTACCATCGGTAAAATTAAATGTACCGGTTTCGATTATGGTATTGCCATTACCTTGATTTTCACTGACATCACTATGTGTTAGCGAAATACTCTCGATACCAACATCAGTCAAGGAATGCAGTTCGTTTGCCTGGCTAATGCCATCCTGATTACTATCCTGCCATACCTGCAAATCGGCAAACTGGACATCATTGGCATCGATTACACCATCGGCATTGCTATCGAGTGCAGCGAGTGCCTCGAACCCGGTTTCCGCAGTACGACTGTCTGTTGCGGTGCGATCTCCGCATACCTCGGTCCCGTTATCGATTGTGCCGTTGCCATTTTGATCGAGTAGCAATAAGCCATCGTCGGCGCCGATCCAGCCTGTGCCAGTTTGG
>JAAENK010000110.1 GCA_024224415.1 Gammaproteobacteria bacterium
AGGGTAATCTTTCGAGTAGACATGTGATAAAGGCTTGTATTGTGTGGCAGGATTGACTGGTGGTAAGCATACCTGAAATCGAGCCTGCGATGCTCGAAAAATCCACACACATGGATTGGCAAATTGTCGCCACGCAGGTATGCTAGCTCAATCTAATAAAGTGACATTTATAACCATGCTAAATATTGCCGTGATTGGTGCCAGCGGAAGAATGGGTGGCGCGATTATTCGCGCGATTCAGAATGATGCAGCGATTTCGCTAAGTTGTGCGCTGGAGTGCCCTGAATCAGGAGTCCTTGGCCAGGATGCCGGTATGCTTGCGGGCACCGGGCCACTGGGCATAAGCGTCGTAGATAACCCGAAGGAGCAGGAATTCGATATCATGATCGATTTTTCGACACCCGCGTCAACCCTGCTCAATATCGAGTTTTGTAACAATGCCGGTCGGGCGATTGTAATTGGGACCACGGGCATGAACGATGAGGTGCTGGAAAAAATGCGCCAGGCTTCAGAGCAAATCCCTGTGAT
>JAAENK010000111.1 GCA_024224415.1 Gammaproteobacteria bacterium
CCGATGCTTAAACCGATGAGCAGTAGCAAAAGAGATTCGAGCAAAATCTGATAAATAATCATACCCGGTCGCATACCCAGCGCCTGGATCAGGCCAATCTCGCGGATGCGTTCGAATACTGCCATTACCAGGGTATTCACCAGGCCGAAAGACAGCGCCAGAAAAATTATGATTACCCACACCAGCACGAAACCATCCATCATATTCAGCATGTAACTCAGATAACTATCGAGTTCGTACCAGGCTCTGGCCTCCAATGGCGGTGGTGTAGCGTGTCTAATGTTTTGATACAGTGTTTCGATATCACGGAAGTCTTCGTCGGCAATTGCGATCTCGGATATTTTATTTCCAATCTTAAGTAACGACTGTAGCGTATCTCGTGCTGCGTATACATTAAACTCTTCCAACCCCGGCATTTTAGCTTTGTATATACCCACCACGCGAAAGCCGCGTTCGGCGATATTGTTTTCCGGATCCTGCGTCATGATGACTACGCGTTTGCCGAGTCGTGTTTCCAGTCTTTCAAGTAATTTTGCTCCGAGTATCAGGCCTTTGTCGTTGTTGTCCTGCAAAAACCGACCTTCGATGATTTGACTATCTATGCCGCTGATCGGGGCTTCGAATTCGGGTTCGATTCCAAGCAGGGTGATGCCGCGAGTATCACGCTCGCTGGCGATCACCGCAGGAACTTTAATGCTTGTAGTCCAGTGTTTGGTGGTCTTGCTATTTAGGGCTATGAGCAGCTCACCCTGCGGTGCGGGCATGCTGTTTACTATGCTCGGATCGTCGCGATACGCCGGGTGATGTATTTGAATATGCCCGGGCAAATTTTTAATACCCTGATGCAACATATCGTCAACCATGCCACGCATCAGCGCGGTCATGAACATCATCGCCCAGACCCCGACCACAATGGCTGTGAGCATGATTACCGTACGGCGATGGTTACGCCACAGGTTACGCCAGGATAAAACCAGCATCGCTTTAAACGGCAGACTGTTGGTCATCATGCTGCTCTCATTGCTTCGATGGGCAACAGTCGATACAGCCTCGTTGCCGGGTAAGTCGACGCCAGCAGGCTGGCGATGGATACAATGGCGGGGCCAAGCAACAGCGACAGCAGGGTAATGCTGGGATACATACGGTCGGGTAAATTAAACCTGGACGCCATTTCTTCCATACCGGGATAGTAAAACCCGACCTGGCTCAGGTACCCGGTGATAGCAAAACCAGAAGCCACACCAAGCATCAGGCCAAGGCCGGACATCATCAACGTTTCCATCACCACCAGACGCGACAAGAGACTCGGTTTCATACCCAGTGCCATCATCGTGCCGAATTCGCGGGTGCGTTCCAGTACCGACATCAATTGTGTATTAAGTACACTAAACGCCACCAGTACGATGAGAACGATATACATGAACCAGGCACTGGCCATATCGGCCTGGATGGCCTGTTTGAGGCCGGGTTGTAGTTCCTCCCAGTGCCTGGTCACGAGGTTTTGCTGAGTGTCGATCAAAGCAGCGATACGAGTCTGCAAATTTTCCACCGCTTCGATATGGCTGGCGCGGATGACGATACTGTGACCCTTACCCTGCATGGCGAAACTATCGTCAAAATAGGCCAGACTGATTTGCGCCAGGCTGCGATCCAGCTCAGGCAGGCCCGACTCAAAAATACCGACCAACCTGACTACCCCGGCCGCGAACGAATCATCCAGGCCGCTGCCAAGAAAAGTTATTTCGTCACCGATATTCACTTTCAGGTTACGCGCCAGTACCGCACCGATAACGATTTCATCGTAACTGTCTTGCTCAAGATAACGTCCTTTTGTGATCAAACCTGGAATGCTGGAGACTCTGGGTTCGAAGTCCGGCTCAACCCCCACAATTTGTAAACCGTAGGAGCGATCCTGACTCGACGCGAGGGCAAAACCGGCCGCGCGAGCACTAATGTCCTGCATACCAAGCTGGTCGCGCAGGCTTTGCGCGGTAGCTTTGATATCGGCAATGGTATAGCGCATTTTGGGATTATCCAGGTAGGCCCGATGTTGAACCTGGATATGCCCGGGAAAAACTTGCAAGGTATTGTCGATCATCATTTCGTAACTACCGAACTGCAACGAGATACTAAACACCAACAGGCAGTTGGAGAAAATCATCGCACCAACCGTAAGCCAGGTGCGGCGTTTGTGTCGCCACAGATTACGCCAGGCCAGACGCAGTGAAATGTTGTTCACTGACGCGGGTTCCGCAGGTTGGAGAGGGTGAACAGGCTATCGCTTAATTCGATATTGAACTCGATCTGATCGACCGACATTTCGGTCCATTCATCGGGGGTTTCGACCTTGTTCATATGCATGCGTTTGGCAATGGCTCGTCCACCCATCGATACCACTTCAAGGGTGTTCATGTGTTTGACCAGGACTTCATCCTGATCCCAGAACTCCTGGCGTATCATGACAAAGTCATCGCGAATAACGATAACTTCTTTACCCCAGACTACCGCGGCCTCTTCGTGGGGAATCGACTCGATAGTATAAAAATAATGATCGTCCTTTAGTTCGGTTGCGATCAGGCGGTGGTCGTACTGGTCGATGATATCGGTGGACTTGCTGATGTCTTTATTGGAAAAGTCGCTACCCATCCAGCTTTGGCTCATCATTGAAGAGGGCACCTTGAGAATGCGGTTCACCTTGGGCGAGTAAGTCCACATATTCTGGTCTTTAATGAGCGTGCCGTTACCGGCGTCACGTTTGGGTTCGGTAACGCGCACCAGCGAAGTTTTATCACCCTTGGTCCAGGCCTGCATCGACATGCGCCGTTGCCAGTCGCTGCGGTGTACGGTCATGGTCATTTCTGAATAGGAAGTGACGCCACGCCAGTGATCCATCGCTGCACGGATCAATTCGCTGGGATCGGGTGTTTGTTCTGCAATCGCAAGCGGTGAGAGCAGAAACAGGCAAATCAGGCAAACTCGAACCGGCATTATGAGACCCTGTTAGTTGATATCGATTATCCTCAGTTGAAAGCTAACGTTACTACAGGGAAAAGACAATGGTTTTGAGCCAGATCAATTGGGCTCAAGCCGAAAGAGTGTAAAAGTCTATTCGTAGGGTTAATTAATTTGTCTTTACATAGTTAAAAGGAGGTCTCTGATGAATAGTCGATTTATACCAATCCTGGCGTTACTGGCCAGTATTACTCTGCCTGCCTATGCCGCTTCCGACGCTGGCGAAACAGTCACCAAACGAGGTAGCATAGATGACGATTACTATGCAGCAGGTGGTGTCGTCGATATCGATGCCGACATCCAGGGGGATGCGGTCATCGCTGGTGGTGAACTGTATATCGGGCAGCATATTCAGGGTGACTTGCTGGCCGCAGGCGGCAAGTTGAGGTTGCGTGGCCAGGTTGATGATGATGCCCGTGTGAGTGGCGGAGAGGTCAATATCGATGCCGATATTGGTGATGACCTGGCCGCCAGTGGCGGGAAAATCACCGTCTCGTCCGATGTCATTATCGGCGGTGACGCCTGGATGGCGGGCGGTGAAGTCGAAATGGCGGGTACAGTCAATAAAGACCTGTATATAGGGGGCGGTAAAATAGTACTGTCTGGTACAGTGTTTGGGGATGTCGAACTTGAAGGTGGCGAAATCGAAGTACTCGAATCGGCGGTCATCAATGGTGATCTGGTCTACAAAAGCCGGAGTGACACCGGTGTGCATAGTGGAGCAAAAATAAGTGGGGATATCCGCTATCATGAAGCTGACTGGGATCATTCCCACCGCGGATTTGGTCTATTCTTTGCGCTTACCCTGATTATCGCCAGTTTCGTTCTGTTCTGGCTGTTTCCCGGTTTCACCCTGTCGTCGGTAGAAAGAATTAAAACCAGCCCGTGGCATAGTCTCGGCCTCGGCTTTCTGCTCCTGGTGGTAACGCCGCTGTTGATCGTTCTTCTACTGAGCATCGTGCTGGGGATCTGGATAGCGTTGACTATGCTAGCCTTATATCTGGTCGCGCTGCTTGGTGGATTTCTAATAGGATGTTTCTTTGTTGGAGACTGGCTCGCAAAGCTGTTACACCGGGATGTTGGTACGATGGCGAAGAGAATGCTCTGGGTTGCTATCGCTATCATTGTCATCGGTTTCGTACAGTGGATTCCGATTGTCGGCGGCCTGTTCACATTCGGGCTTTTATTAGCGGGGCTGGGTGCTACAGTGATGCAGCTGCGTAATAATTATGTAAGCTGACCAGTCTACTGACAATAAGCCTGGTGATGGCTTTCAGCGCGTTTTATGAAGTGGTGGAAGCTGTAGTCGCTATGTTGGCAAACTGGCGGTTAAATCTGAATCATCCCTGACAGCGGGAATACAGGGCAGATCATTTCAACAAGATGGGATTGGGCCCTTGTAAATTCGGGCAAGAAACAATTCGCTAAATAAATCGAACATTGACCTTGAGACAGAATGATCAAGCACCATCTATTAACAGTTATCCCTAGCAATCAACACGGAGATTGGCATGAGTGACGATCTAAAGAAGCATCTGAAAGACCAGAATACCTGGATACGTGGGCTTTACATGTTGTTATTTAGCTTTCTGGCAGGCATCGCCGATTTTGTTCTGTTCGGTGTGGTGATATTTCAGTTTGTGCACAGGTTAATCACTGGTAAGGTCAACGAACGTTTACTCAAACTTGGTCAGGGACTCGGCAGCTACATCTACCAGATTATCCAGTTTCTTACCTTTAACAGCGATTACCATCCTTACCCATTGGGTGCCTGGCCCAGGGCTGAACCGAAGTCGGTAATAAAAGCGTCGGATGCTAATCAAGTTTAGAATAGCGTCATTGCGAGCGCAGCAATCTTTTACTCCCCGGTTAACGCCATAAAGATTGCCACGTCGCTGACGCTCCTCACAATGACTAATTAATCAGAAGGTTCCTAGAATGAAACTCTATTGCGCATGGTATTGCCCTTTCGCCCAACGGGCCTGGATGGCGCTTGAACAAAAAGGCATCGATTATGAATATATCGAGGTCGATCCCTACGATAAAACCGACTGGTGGTTAAAGCTGTCGCGCGGTACAGCGCTAGTGCCGGTGCTGGTGCAGGCGAACGACGATGAAGGTGAAATCACGATAGTAGAGTCGAATCGCATCCTCGAATATCTGGAAGACCTTTATCCCGAGCAGAATCCAATTTTTGCCGATCACCCCAATGCGCGCGCCGAACAGAAGTACTGGATGGACCATGTCAGCAATAAAATTACACCACATTTATATCGTTACCTGAAAGACCCCCAGACAGATACACGGGGAAAATTACTCGATGGTTTAATGCAAATTGTTGAAGCGATGGATGATAAAGGGCCTTATTTCAACGGTGATAAAGTCAGCGCGGTGGATATTGCGCTGATGCCTTTCGTTTACAGAGCTATTCACCTGCTTGGCTATTATCGAGATTTTTCCCTGCCTGCGGAAGGCGATCAATGGCGGCGATTTCAGAACTGGTATGAGGCGATGCTGGAACTGCCGTCATTTAAGAAAACCTCTACCGACCACGATGACTATCGACAACGTTTGATTACGCGTTATGGGGAAAATATCCAGGGCAATGGGCAGGTAGATGTCACCAAAGTGAATTGATAGTTTTTACATGGCTGTTAAAAATCAAACCAACAACTCACTCTCAATCGGATGAAAAACATCTGCCGCATTTATTAATGAATTCGCAGTGAGTGAAGCTACTCCGTAAACTTCGGTGCGAACCTGGAAATCCCCACTGACTTTCTTCAGCAGCAAATCAAAATCGCCATCACCCGATAGCAAAATAGCTGTATCGACATTTTGCGCTGCGTCCATCACATCAACTGTAATACCGACATCCCAGTCACCCTTGGCCGTACCGTCACTGCGTTGGATATAGGGTTTTAGTTTTATATTAAAGCCAATGCGTTTTAACGCATCCTGAAATTTGATTTGTCCATCATCATGGCGTTGCGTGGCGTAGGCATTTGCGAGAACGATATCTCCCTGCTTGCTCACCCGTTTCCACAGTTCACGATAATTGAACTGGCGGCCATGTGCCTGGCGTGTGGTGTAGTAAATATTCTGTACATCGGCAAATATTGCGATTTTATTCATTTGGCTTCTTCATCTAATTGAGTGGGTGTCATGTCTCTTGAATTTGCTGGCAAGCATAAAACAGGTGATCTGTAAGTCCAGCTTTTGTCCTCTATTAGTCTTTCGATCAACATAAGCTCGACCAATACTCTGTATTAATAGTTAAACTTGGTCTATATATCTGGTTGTCAACAATTTGGTAGGCCGATAAGATGGTTGTTCAATCAATCCCCTCATTTACTCAACGAGGCCCGTTATGAAAGTTTGTGTGCTTGGTGCAGCCGGTGGTATCGGCCAGCCGTTATCTCTATTACTGAAATTACAGTTACCTGCGGGTAGCGAATTATCTCTCTACGATGTTGCTCCTTTTACTCCGGGCGTCGCGGTTGATTTAAGCCACATCCCGACCGATGTTGCTGTTAGTGGATTTGTTGGCGACGATGTCGAAGCCGCGATGGCGAATGCCGATATCGTGGTTATTCCGGCGGGTGTGCCACGTAAACCTGGTATGACTCGTGACGATCTATTCAATATGAATGCCGGAATCGTCAAGAAGCTGGTGAGTGCCGGCGCCAAAGCCTGCCCGAATGCCTGTTACGCGATTGTCACCAATCCGGTGAATTCAACCGTGCCGATTGCTGCTGAAATACTGAAAGCTGCCGGTGTTTATGACAAGCGTAAAATGTTTGGTGTTACCACGCTGGACGTTATCCGTTCGAATACCTTTGTTGCCGAAGCGGTTGGTAAAAGCTGCGATGATGTCAACGTTAAAGTCATCGGCGGACATAGTGGTGTGACTATCCTGCCGTTACTTTCAAGTGTCGACGGCGTATCGCTGAGCCAGGATCAGATCGAATCTCTGACGCCACGCATCCAGGAAGCCGGTACCGAGGTTGTTGAGGCCAAAGCCGGTGCAGGTTCGGCTACGCTTTCAATGGCGCAGGCTGCCGCACGTTTCACCATGTCACTGGTGATGGCGATGAATGGCGAAGCTGTGGAAGAATGCTGCTACGTGCAAACCGGTGACGATTCCACCAGTTTTCATGCGCAACCAGTCAAGCTCGGTAAAGACGGTGTCGATTCTATTCCGGCATTGCCTGCACTGAGCGACTATGAACAAAAATTGCTAGATGAAATGGCCGATGTACTCAATGGCAATATTGCCAAAGGCATCGAGTTCGCTAACTCGTAAGTCTCCTCCCTGGCGCGGTTCCTGTGTGAGCCGCGCTGCCTTTTTTTGTCATCAAATATTCACCACTTGATTTAGTAAATATCCAATTTTTAACTAGTCTTCTGGTGCGAAGCCGATAAGATATCCTCGATCTAACAAAGGAGACAATCAACCATGTTTAATACTCGCAATGTACTGACAGTTCTGTGCTGTGTACTGAGTTTTAGTTTGTATAGCTCTGCGGCAACAGCTGATAACCATGAGCCTTTGCTCGATAGAAATCTATTGTCTATTGGGGGCGGTATTTCTAACAATTCGGTGAGTGGGCCTACAGATGATGAATTTGGATTACAGTTTTTTGTGGCTTACGATTTAGACGAGGTCAATCTGGTCTCAGGCGTAAGAAGCTCGGTTGAGTTCGGCATTATGGATTATGGTTTCTCACGAGATAGTACCGGTATCTGGGGAACCTATGTTGTTGACGGGCAGATTAACTCAAGATGGCAATGGCTGGCACGTCTTGGCTTTGATATCGGTGACGATAACGGCATCATGACCGGTGTAGGTCTGGGATTTGCTAATAGCGAGCAGGTGGAATTTCGTGGCGAGTATGTGATGCGTGACGATATCGACTCGCTGCAGTTTAATTTTCTTTACCACCTGTAAAATAAAACTTGACCGAGACTGCGTCGACGGTGTAATTTTGACTGGTAAACAACTTTTTAAACAACAGCTCAACTAAATGCTCAACGCAAATCAGACAAACATTCAATCGACCACAAAGCTGCAAATCGCAACAGTGAGCGTCGTGGTGTCTGTGGTGGTCGTGGGAGATTCTATGCCGTAGCGGTTGATTAGACATTTATTTCTAAAAACCCTCCGGCTTGCGCCGAAGGGTTTTTTTTTGCCCTTAACATTTTTGAGAATAAAGTTATGCCAGATTCAGCACTAGACCCAGAATCCAGAACGCAGCAACTCACAGGCGCTCAACTATTGATTAGATTGCTTGAGCGCCAGGGCGTGACGCATATTGCCGGTATTCCGGGTGGCGCCAATCTGCCGATGTACGATGCTTTAACCTCTTCCAGTATCAAGCATGTGCTTGCCAGGCATGAACAGGGGGCAGGATTTATAGCTCAGGGTATGGCACGAGCTAGCGGTGCAGCGCAGGTATGTTTTGCCAGCTCTGGACCAGGTGCCAGCAACCTGATAACCGCGGTTGCCGACGCAAAACTGGATTCAGTACCACTGATAGCTATAACCGGGCAGGTGCCGCAGGCGATGATCGGTACCGATGCATTTCAGGAAATTGACACCTTCGGTTTAATGCTACCAATCACCAAACACAACTGGATGGTTCGCTCAGCGCAGGCATTACTCGAAGTCATCCCGCAAGCGTTTGAGATAGCGCTATCTGATCGACCCGGCCCAGTTTCAATTGATATTCCCAAGGATGTACAGAATGAGTTAATCACCGTCGATACACTGCCAGAACCGGGTAAAGCGTTGCCATGTCCGGTTCTTGAAGAAGCACATGTGGAGGCAATGCTAACCAGAATATGGCAGGCGCAACGTCCGATTTTGATGATTGGCGGGGGCATTATTTATGCTGATGCATCTCAGGCATTGATTGAATTTGCCGAAAAGCTTGATATCCCGGTTGTGCAAACTTTCATGGGTCTTGGCGTTTTACCATCGGATCATCCGCTGTCACTCGGTATGCTGGGTATGCATGGTGCGCGTTATACGAATCTGGTACTGGAAGAATGTGACCTGGTGGTTGGACTGGGTGTTCGCTTTGATGACAGGGCTACTGGCAGGGTTGCCGAGTTTTGTCCAAAAGCGACGATTATTCATGTTGATATCGATCATAGTGAGATCGACAAGATTATTCCCTCAGCGCTGGCAATTCGGGCCGATGTTGGTGAGGTACTACATACGGCGAATTTTATGCTCGAAGCAAATGTACGGCCAGTCTGGCGTAACCGAGTCGATCAACTCAAACAATCATACCCATTGATTCTGGATGGTGAGAATGAATTATTCCGCCCCTATGGTGCGATTAAAACCATTGCCTCGCTGCTCGATGACTCGGTCAATATCACCACCGATGTAGGACAGCATCAAATGTGGGTGGCACAGGCTTATCCAATTAACCGGCCCCGGCAGTGGGCCAGTTCAGGTGGTTTGGGAACCATGGGTTTCGGTCTGCCAGCGGCGATTGGCATGGCGCTAGCGCAACCAGAGCGTAAAGTTATCTGCTTTTCGGGTGATGGCAGTTTGATGATGAACTTGCAGGAACTGGCGACAGCAGCAGAGCAGGACCTTGATATCAAAGTTGTTATTCTCAATAACCAGCACCTGGGCCTGGTTCGCCAGCAGCAAACGCTGTTTTATGAGAGCAACCTCTCTGCGGTAAAATTTCATGCAAAGGTCGATTTCGCCAAAGCTGCCGAAGCCATGGGATTGAAAGGCATCGATCTTGGAATAGTTGATAGCCCGCTCGATGAACTCAAAAACGCCTTGTTACAACCTGGGCCCTGGGTTATCAATCTACCGATTTGTGAAACCGAAATGGTTTATCCGATGGTTGCTCCTGGCGGAGCCAATCGAGATATGATCTGCGGAGCAAGCGCATGACCTCGAAAACTATGTCTTTACTGAAGTTAACCGTCAATAATCACCCCGGAGTGCTATCGCATGTTTGTGGGCTGTTTGCACGACGATCATATAACCTCGAAGCAGTGATGGTACGTCCCGTTGCCGGTAGTACATTGCCTCGTAGCCGCATGTGGCTATTGGTGAACGAAGAACAACGTTTGCAGCAATTGATTCGGCAGACCGAAAAACTGGTTGATGTAATCAGTGTCGAGCGGCATGAATTGGCAGGTAGTGTGTTTGAGCAGACAGAAGAATTTTTTGTTTAACCGTAAAGTTAGCTCCGCCAACCTGTGGCGGAGCTTGAGAAACACAAAAGTAGTTTTTCCAACAGTCTGCTAGCTACTCAAAAACATAATCTTTCAACTCAGCCTGTTTTTTTACTGCCCGACTTAATGCATCACCCACGCTGGGTGCGGCGGCAACCTGCTTGCGTTTCTTTTCGGCAACATATGCGTTTCTTGAACGGCTGAGTTCGGCCATTTCCTGCTTTATGCTTTCGCGTTCTGCCGCCTTTTGCTGTACATAATCCAGTTTCTGTTTTGATGACAGGCCTTTCATTGGTTCGGGGAGAGTGTCGTCTTCTAATTGCAGCAGATATTCTTCGTTAACTTCGCCTTCCTCAAGGGCGTCGACTAGATCCCATTTTGAATTGCGATAAAATGATGAGGTTTTTGATTCAGCTCTTTTTGCCAGCAATCCTGCAGAAATCCCACTGCTATATGCATCCTGTTGTACCTGTCTTTGTATTTTTTCTTTACCCTGATCGCCATAGGGGACATAGGTTTCATTTAATCTGGCATTGAGTTCGGCGATTTTCTTATCCTGTGGTGCCACAATATGAACCACCTGCTGGTCAGTATCTATGCTCATATAGTCACCACCAGCGAGTATGGCTCCTGCCTGCCAGCTATCGTTGATACCTTCCTGATGATTACCGGCATGGATGGTATTAATAGTAATGCCATGATGTTCTGCAAGTTTTATCGCTTTTCGATAGTCTATTGGCCCCTGCGTGAAGGCTTCATTACCGGCTATGAATATTGTTTTGATATCTCTGTCGGATTGACTCCACTGCAGGTTGTTAACCGCAGTTTGAATAGCTAAGCCACTGAACTCTGAACCACCGTTGGTAGTCAGTGAAAATAGACCTTCAGAGACTGCATCAAGCTCACCTGTGAAGCCATTTAACTTGCGAACGTAGCCCACACGAGCGGAATTGCCGTCGTTGCCGTACTCGTATAATGCGATTTCCAGAGTCGGAGTCTTGCCATGCTGGCGGGCAGTGGAAAACTCATTGACCACTTGCCACAATTGATTGCGCGTCTGGTTGATTAATCCATCCATGCTATTGCTGGTATCCAGGATAATAGCCATTTGAATCTTCGGTATTGCAGGTTGCTGGGTTGCCAGCGCATGCTGTGCTACCGACGTTATTGCCATTGCAAGAATGCTGATTACTAAAGGCTTGTATATAGTGAAAGAGCTTCGTGTTTTTGACATGGCTAACTCCTGACAGGGTTAAAGGTGAGGGCTTAGACTACACCGGTACCAGGTGCCTATTTAGACATATCAAGGTAAAATCTGCGGTTCGGGGTTTACCAGAAGTTTACATGACTAATAATAACAAAATAGTGATTTATCGTTTGCAGCAGTGAGCCAAATCACTTAAGTTAATACTATGCGTTACATCATAATCATTCTGTGCTTGCTGACGACTACGGCCTGTAGCCAGAAAAGCTCCGACGCCGATCAATTGCCGGATGTGGTGACCAAAATCGGCAAAATTGTCGAAAAGGAAGCTGTTCAGGTAGAGGACGTCGAGCAAGGTGGGTTTCAGGTAAACCCACGTATTTCAGCAAGTATTTTTAGTGGCGGGCATATCTCATTTGGCCTCGGTCTCCTGTTCACGTCTGAAGACCCGTCTGATTCCACTGCAACAACCATGCGTTATGCTATCAAACTGCGAGACGGTGGCGAGTTGGTGATTTATAGTAAGAGCAATCAATTTTTAGTCGAGGACTGTGTCGAGGTGGTAATTTATCAGGATGTCGAAAAAAACCCACCACAGATAAAACGGTCTGAAGCAGGTTGTGGATTTTGATTTGGGCGCAAAGACAGGTCACCCATTCACACGAAAACGCGTCAACGCGATACCACTCAATATGACCGCCAGAGCAAACAGGCTGTTTAATTCAATTGGCTCCGACAATATGAGCGCACCGGAAAAGAATGCCACTACTGGAATCATATAATTGATTGTTGACAGAAAAGTCGGTCCTGCGCGTTCTATGACGGCAAATAAAATCATCGTGGCAATCGCAGTTGGCCCTATACCGAGCCAGAGCATCGCATTGATCGAACTCAAAGTTATTTGCGCATAATTCGACGTAGTTTGAAATAGCCAGATGGGCAGCATGATAATGCTGGCAGCAATCATGACCCCGGCAGCCCCTATTATCGGGCTGAAGTTTGGCAGTCGGCGTACCAGTATAGTGTTCACCGCGTAGCTGGTGGCGGCAATAAATATTGCGATGCCTCCCAAAACAGCCTGACCACCACCTTCGAATACAGGGCCCAACAGTATGATTATGCCGGTGATACCAAACATGAATCCTGTTATTTTGTAGCGGTTTAAATTCTCACCTTCAACGAAATAGTGTGCTAGTAGCATGGTCATCAACGGCATGATCGCCATTATCATGCCTGCAACACCGGAGTTAACCGATAACTGCCCCCAGGTGACCAGGAAAAATGGGAACACATTACCCATAGTTCCCATCACAAAAAAAGCCAGCCAGGCCTTGCGATTAAACGGTAAACGCCGTCCTTTGATATAGACAATGCTGGTTAAAATAATAGCGGCAATTAAAACGCGAGCAAACACTACCGTCAGGGGATCGATCGATTCCACCGATATCGATATAAATACGAAGGATGTGCCCCAGACAGAGACCAGGCACATTAACAGGAACCAGTTAAACAAAACCGTTTACCGCTTAATCAGTCGATCTGTAATTCTGGCAAATCACGATATAAATCTAGCGCTTCTGGATTTGCTAACGAGTGAACATTCTTTACCTGGTGATTATGTACCACTTCGCGAACCGCAAGTTCTACAATCTTACCTGACTTGGTACGTGGTATTTCTGCAACCTGAATGACCTTTGCCGGCATATGCCGCGGCGTACATTTCTCGCGCACAGTCTGGCGGATTTTTTTTGTTAACGCGTCGTCCAGGGCTATACCTTCCTGAAGCACCACGAACAATACTACACGCACATCGGATTCCCAGTCCTGGCCGATGACGATACTTTCGACGACTTCGTTGAGTTGCTCGACGTGGCGATATATCTCGGCTGTACCAATTCGCACACCGCCCGGATTTAGTGTTGCATCGGAGCGACCATAAATCACCATACCTCCCTGCTGGGTAATCAGGACGTAATCACCGTGGTGCCAGATATTATCGAATCTGGCGAAGTAAGCATTGTGGTATTTCTCGCCGCCTTCGTCGCCCCAGAAATAAACTGGCTGACTGGGGAAAGTTTGCGTACACACCAGTTCACCTTTCTGGTTCACCAGGGCATTACCGTCATCGTCAAATACATCGACCGCCATACCGAGTCCACGACATTGAATTTCACCACGATAAACTGGCAGTATTGGACAACCCAGCGCGAAGCAGGAAACGATATCGGTGCCACCGGAAACCGATGACAGGCAGAGATCCTGTTTTATATTTTCGTAGACATAATCGAAGCTTTCAGGCGCCAGTACCGAGCCAGTCGAGCAAAGAGTACGGAGTTTCGACAAGTTGAATTTTTGTTTTAGCTGAAAATCCTCTTTCTTTAGCACATCAATATACTTTGCCGAAGTACCAAACAAAGTAATATCTATATCTTCCGCATACTTCCATAAAACTTCACCATTCGGATAAAACGGCGAGCCATCATATAACACTAGCGCCGCCTTGCTCGCGAGTGCAGTCACCAGCCAGTTCCACATCATCCAGCCGCAGGTAGTGAAATAAAACACTCTGTCACCGTGACGGATATCGCTGTGTAACATGTGCTCTTTCAAATGTTGCAACAGCACGCCGCCGACTTTGTGCGTAATACATTTTGGCTTGCCCGTAGTGCCTGAGCTGTACAGTACATAAAGTGGGTCATTAAATTTACGTGGTACAAAATCGATCTGACTGACCGGGTTGGCGATAATCTCATTCCAGTTTTCGGCACCGATACTGTTACCGAATCCGGCCAGGTTTATTTGAATGACTTTTTCGACACTGGGTAATTGCCTGCAAATTGACGAAACTCTGGCATTAAGGTCGAGTTTTTTACCATTATAGAAATAACCATCGACGCAAAACAAAAAGCGCGGACGAGTTTGACCAAAACGATCTACCACAGACTCTTCTCCAAAGTCGGGCGATGTCGAAGTCCACACGGCTCCCAGGCTGGTAGCCGCCAGCATTGCCACAACGGTTTCTGGCATATTGGGCAGATATGCAGCGACTCGATCACCCGGCTGCAAACCCCGTTGCTTCAACCAGTCTGCAACGCTCGCAACCTGCTGGTAGAGTTCCTTGTAGGTAAGTTGGTAATCGGCCTGATCTTCGGCACGGAAGTAAATTGCGATCTCACTATTTTTCTTGCGTAATAGATTCTCAGCAAAGTTAAGACTGGCATCAGGGAACCATTGCGCTGCCTCAATATTATCGCCTTCGATTAAAACTCGATCACCCTTGTCACCAACAACCTCAGCAAAGTCCCATAGCGCTGACCAGAAGTCTTCCTTTTTATCAATCGACCATTGATAAAGCTCATCGTAATTTTCGAAAGACTGACTGAAACTGGTGTTAACAAAAGAGATGAAGCCAGTGATGTTGGCTTCATCCATCAGTTTTTTGCTGGGTGACCAGAGCAATGGATTAGTTGTCATAGCTTGTGAATTCCATCATCCCGGGCTTGATCCAGGATCCATTTTTTTATAAGCCGCAATCATAATGGATTGCGGCTCAGGGCCGCAATGACGAATTGCTTCTATGGGGATTTACTTGCCTTTCCAGACTGGATCACGTTTCTCAGCAAACGCTTTAAAGCCCTCAAGTCCATCTTCGCTGCCGTATAACACATCTACGGTTTCAAATTGGCGTCGGGTAATGCGATTTATAGCATCCTGGAAATTCATGCCTTCGGCTTCGCGAGCAACTTCTTTGATCGAAGCAAATACCAGTGGTGGCCCGGATTCGAGTTGTTCTGCAACTTCCCAGACGCGGTCGTGGAGTTTGTCAGCGGCATGAATTTCATTGACCAGTCCCCATCGATGCGCTTCTTCGGCATCCATCCAACGACCAGTGTAAAGCATATCCATAGCAATGTGATAAGGAATACGTTTCGGTAGCTTCAGTGTGGCTGCATCGGCGAGTGTACCGGCACGGATTTCAGGCAATGCAAACGTCGTATGTTCGGCTACATAAATCATATCTGCCGAGAGTGCTAACTCGAAACCACCACCAACAGCCATGCCATTGATTTCGGCAAGCACAGGTTTGTTGAGGTTGCGTAATTCCTGCAAACCAGCAAAACCACCAACGCCGTAGTCGCTATCGACTGCATCACCATCGGCGGCAGCCTTCAAATCCCATCCTGCTGAAAAGAATTTTTCACCTGCGGTTTTGATGATGGCTACCCGCAATGCGGAATCATCACGGAATTCCCTAAATATCTCTCCCATCTCACGACTGGTAACCAGGTCGATGGCGTTTGCTTTGGGGCGGTCGAGAGTTACTTCGAAGATACCACCTACACGGTTGGTTTTTACAACATCAGACATTTACTGATCCTCCAGGACGATGAGCGCATCGGCTGCGAATACACCTTCGCCAGCTGTGCATAATAATAACGGGTTAATATCGAGTTCAATTAACTTGCTGGCATTGGCCATGGCATATTCCTGAATGGCGAGAATAGCCTCGA
The DNA here is from genome assembly GCA_024224415.1 of Gammaproteobacteria bacterium. Classification (GTDB taxonomy): domain Bacteria; phylum Pseudomonadota; class Gammaproteobacteria. The sequence goes on from JAAENK010000111.1 coordinate 15,940, forward strand.
CAGTGGCTGCAATATCGGCACTGGCTTTGCCACGAAAACCATTAAGTACAGGGGCAAGCTTTAGCTGCCTGATCGCTTGCTCGATATCATCGCGATCGGCAGGGATTAACAAGGTCTGGCTATCTTTCAAAATTTCAACCAGAATACCACCACTGCCTATGGTGAGCACCAGCCCAAACTGTGGGTCACGCGTAACACCAACCAGAAGCTCTGCAACGACACTATCGATCATTGTTTCACAATAGAGCTGATCGCTGAGCTTGAGTAATTCAGTTTCGGCCTGCTGCAACTGGATTGCATCCTGCAAATTCAGGCGTACCGCATTTTGTTCAGTTTTGTGCGCGATACCGAGAGCCTTAAGCACGACCGGAAACTCTGGTATGTCACCAGAAGGTAAGCGCCTTCCATGGGGAACCCTGACACCATATTCCGATAACCGTTGTTTGGCATCCGCCTCATCAAGTGTTACTCGTGCTTCTGAAACCTGCGGCAAATTTAGTACTGGTATTGCTGGTTCATGTTGCCAGGCGGCACCAATATCGGCGGCAATCTCAGTTGCCCTAAGGGCTTCGTCGAAGCCATAAAGTACGACAATCCCACGATCACGAAATGACTCGGTATAGTCTTCGGAGATATTCTCCGCCATGCCAACTACAAATGCGCCTTTGGCATTGTTTGCTTTTAATGCTGTATCAAAAGATTCAGCTGCGATCTGCCATTCCCAATCCTCGCAGCGCTGCCGGTGTGGGAAGTCGATAATGAGGTAATTCAAATCAAAACCATTGCCGACCATAGCAGAATAAGCGGCCGTCATGATTTCGCCTTTGCCCCAACAATACATATGATAATCGAGCGGATTGGCAACGGTTACCAATGGCCCAAGTACTGCCTCTACTGGCGCCTTTTGTGCGTCGCTTAAATCATCGAAATATACTTTCCGACCATCGGCAGCATCGGCAATTATACTGGCCTCGCCACCCGAACAACTCATCGAAGAAATACGATAACCATCCAGTGCACCGTGTACATGTAGCAATTTTAGCGATTCCAGGAATTCAGGGATAGAATCAGCCTGACCAAAGCCAATACGCTTGAGAAATGCACTGCTGATATTGTGTGAACCAGCCAATGAGGCTGTATGTGTCATCGCTGCAACTTGTGCATGCTGGCTTTTGCCAACCTTGAAAACGACAATAGGCTTTCTTAACTGTCGCGATTTTTCCGCCAGCTCTTCCATGGCTGTGATTGAGTCGAAACCTTCGACATACATGCCTAAAGCCGTAACACGAGGATCATCCAGAATACTGATGGCAATTGCAGCAGTACCAACAATGGCCTGGTTGCCGGCTGTCACCAGGTAGGCCAGTGGCAAACCGCGTTGTTGCATGGAAAAGTTGATCGCAATATTGGATGATTGCGCAATAATGGCAACTCCAGTCTGGTTCTCAGCTAGTCGCTTACCGCCCTGCTGATCAGGCCAGAGCAAAGCGCCGTCGGCGTAGTTGATCAAACCGTAACAATTGGGACCGAGTACCGGCATATCCCCAGCGGCAGCAATCAGTTCTGCCTGTAACTCACCCCCGGTTTCATCGGCTTCAAGAAACCCCGACGCAAAGGAAATAGCACCACCACAACCTTTTTCGCATAACTGTCTAACTACCTCGATAGTCAAATGACGATTGACACCGATGAAAGCAGCGTCGGGGCTACCAGGTAGGTCAGCTACCGATGCAAAGGCCGGCAAGCCATCGACTTCGGTTTTAGTTGGATGTACTGGCCAGATTTCGCCTTCGTAGTTCATGAGCTGACATTGTTCGACCACACGGCTGGCCTCTAAACCGCCGATGGCTGCTATCGACGCTGGCCTTATTAATCTTTCCAGACCAGACATTAGCCACCCAACGGTCTAAGCAAATCACGCGAAATAATATGGCGCTGAATTTCAGAAGTTCCATCCCAGATACGCTCTACACGCGCATCGCGCCAGAAACGCTCTAGCGGTAGTTCGTCCATCAAGCCCATGCCACCAAAAATCTGGATTGCTTCATCAGTTACGCGCGCAAGCATTTCGGTAGCGTAAAGTTTGGCGCTGGCAATTTCACGATTACACTCAATACCTTCGTCAAGTTTCCACGCTGCTGAAAGAGTTAACCACTCAGCGGCATCAATCTCGGTAATCATGTCGGCAAGCTTGAAAGACACACCCTGAAACTTGCCGATTTGTTGACCAAACTGTTTGCGCTCGGTGCAATAAGGTAGTGCGTATTCAAATGCACGACGTGCACGCCCAACGCTAGTAGCGGCAACGGTTAAGCGCGTGGCGTAAAGCCACTCGTTCATGACATCGAAACCACCGTGTAATTCACCCAGAATCTGGCCTTCTGGCAGGCGGCAGTTGTCAAAATTCAAGATACAGTTTTTATATCCACGATGACTTACCGAGTTATACCCCGGACGAATCTCAAAACCAGGCATGCCACGATCAACCAGAAAGCAGGTGATTTTCTTCTTCTTGCCACGTGGTGTATCTTCTTCACCGGTAGCAATAAAAACAATAACAAAGTCGGCAATATTTGCATGACTGATAAAATGCTTACTGCCGTTAACAACCCAGTCGCTGCCATCCTGTTTTGCGTTACAACTCATGCCCCGTACATCAGAGCCAGCACCTGGTTCCGTCATTGCCAGCGCATCGAATTTTTCACCTTTAACAGCAGGGAATAAATACTTCTCCTGTTGCTCCTTATTAGAGGCTTGCAAGATACCAGAAGGGCGACCAAAGAAAACCGCAAGAGCATTCGAGGCACGACCCAACTCACGTTCCAGCAGGGTAAAATCAAGATTATTTAAGCCGCCACCACCAAACTCGTCGGAAATATTGGCAGCGAAATAGCCAGCTTCGAGACACTTGTCACGGATTTCAAGACCCAGCTCCATGGGTACTTCACCGCTGCGCTCGACTTTTGCTTCGTGTGGGTATATTTCTTTTTCGACAAATGAACGTACAGTATCGACGATCATTTCCTGTTCAAAACTTAAACCAAAATGCATGAGTCTGTCCCCGTTAATCGTCGTTGGCTGCTTCTAGCAAGTGGCTTTCATACTTTCCTAATGCCTGTCCTGCACCCCAGTCATTGCCTTTCAACCCGTGCAGGATAGCGATCAGGTTATCGTCACGAATACGTTCCATTTCGCGGATTGTCATATGACCGGATTGTTCGTCTGACTGCCCGGCTATAAGGTCTACTAGTTCATCAGTGAATTCTGGTACATCCATGAGCCTGGTCCATGGCCATTTTAGGCAAGGACCAAATTGCGCCATGAAGTGCCGCATACCGGCTTCACCACCAGCAACACGATAGGTATCGAACACACCCATTTGCGCATAGCGTAAACCGAAGCCAAAGCGTACGGCATCATCGACATCCTGTGTTGTTGCAATACCGTCTTTCACCAACCACAGGGACTCACGCCAGATGGCTTCGAGTAAACGGTCGGCAATAAAGGCTTCGATTTCTTTTTTGACATGCAAGGGGTGCATACCAACCGATGTGTAGATTTCTCTGGCACGGTTGATGGTATCCATCGATGTAGATTTACCGCCAACCAACTCAACCAGTGGCAACAGGTAAACAGGATTAAACGGATGTGCCACCAGCAAACGTTCCGGGTTACTCATTTTAGCCTGTAGATCAGATGGCATGATTCCAGAAGTTGAGGAGGCAATTATTGCGTCGGTATCGGCAGACTGCTCTATTTCGGCATACACGGACTGTTTGATATCCAGTCTTTCTGGCACTGATTCGATGATGAGCTCGGCACCAGGCACAGCTGCCGCAATAGAGTCCTTAAAACTGATGCTACCTTCTTTTGCGCGTGGGGCTGATATCAGCTTGCCATAAGCGTAGCGGCTATTCTTTAAAACAGCTTCGACCTTTTCCATTGCATCTTCGGCAGGATCATATATAGCAACATCAACGCCATTTTCGATTAAACGCGATACCCAACCTGCACCGATTACACCGCCGCCAATAACTGCGGCATATTTGATGATTGACATTTCGTGACTCCTATCTGGCAACCGGTGCACGTTTCTGCAATTGCAGTTTTTCGCGTACTTCGGCTGGTGTCATCAAAGTTGCACCCATGTTGGTAACGATGGTTGCAGCTTTCTCGACGAGTTGCGCGTTTGTTGCGAGAACACCTTTTTCCAACCAGAGGTTGTCTTCAAGACCGACTCGTACGTTACCACCGGCAAGCATGGCAGCAGCAACAAAAGACATTTCATTTCGTCCAATGGAAAATGCTGAAAATGTCCAGTCCTTCGGTGTGTTATTTACCATCGACATGAAGGTGTTCAAATCATCGGGTGCTCCCCATGGAATACCCATACACATTTGAATCATCACAGGATCCTGGATGATGCCTTCCTCGACTAATTGTTTGGCAAACCAAAGATGACCAGTTTCGAAAACCTCGATTTCCGGGCGCACACCCAGGTCGGTCATCATTTGCCCCATTGCACGAAGCATACCGGGAGTGTTGGTCATGACGTAATCGGCTTCGGCAAAATTCATCGTGCCGCAGTCCAGAGTACAAATCTCTGGCAGGCATTCCGCAACATGCGCGACGCGCTCGGTAGCACCGGCCATGTCAGTACCAGCTTCGTTTAATGGTAGTGGATTTTCTGCATCACCGAATACCAGGTCACCTCCCATGCCAGCCGTGAAATTCAATACCACGTCTGTTTCAGAATCACGAATACGCTCAGTAACTTCGCGATAGAGTTCGATGCGACGACTAGGTTTGCCAGTATCAGGCTCGCGTACGTGACAATGTACGATGGCAGCTCCAGCTTTGGCGGCATCGATTGCGCTATTGGCAATTTGCTCTGGAGAGCGTGGCACATGTGGGGAGCGATCCTGGGTACCACCGGAGCCAGTAACGGCACAGGTGATGAATGGTTTTTGATTGGCAGTTAAAGGCATGACGAGTCTCCTCTGGAATTTGCGCAATCATGTCATGGAAAAACAGGTTATGATTGTCATTTCACGCAAAATATTTTACAAATATCGAAATGTCACTATTTTCAGTCAGTGAACAGAAGTTAAGAGTCTGCCTTTTAGTGTTACCTGAAACATCGATGATGTCGCTAGCTTCTACGCTTGACCCAATGCGAGCAGCTAATCGCATTGCCAGTCGCGGTTTGTTCGAGTGGCAGCTGCTTACAATCGATGATCAGCCCGCAACGCTAACCTGCGGCATACCTGTTGCGCCACAGGGTAAGATTGACGCACATATCAGGGGCGATCTGCTATTTGTTATTGCCGGGTTTAATCAATACAAACACGTGAATCGGCAACAAATAAAAATCATCAAACAATTATGCAGTCGATTCCAGGCAATCGGCGGTATTGAGGCTGGTAGCTGGTTGCTGGCACGCTGCGGCTTGCTCGATGGTAAGCAGGCCACCACGCACTGGGAAGACCAGGAAGAATTCTCTGTCCAGTTTCCACGTGTTGTTTTAAAACCTGATCGTTTTGTCATCGATGGCAAAATATTCACTACCGGCGGAGCATCGCCAACCTTTGATCTTATGCTTTACCTGATCCGAACCCGCTATGGATATCCGCTCGCGCTCGAAGTTTCCAGTGCCTTTATCTACGACGGCGTGCATAGTGCTACCGATACGCAGCCGCTCGTATCACTGGGTATGCTCGAAAACCATGAACCCCGTGTTGCCGCTGCAATTCAAATCATGGAGCAGCATATTGATGAAATCATAGCTATCACGGTCATTGCTGAAAAGCTCGATTTATCGACACGCATGCTGGAATACCTGTTCGCTCAGACACTTAATTTATCACCGGCCGCCTACTACCGTCGCCTGCGACTACAGACAGCACGCCGCATGGTGGTCGATACACGCTTGCGTTTGCAGGAGATCGCAATCCGAACCGGTTTTAATTCGCTATCATCTTTTTCGCGCCTGTTTCGGCAGTATTATCAACAGTCACCGGGGGAGTGTCGGCGGCAGGCTAGGTGATGCACTCGCCGATCTAGCGATAGATTGCGGATCAGGATCAGGCATTCACATCACCGAACATAAACGCAATGCATCGAACATGGCTGCTGCAACATTTCGGCTGGATAGTGCATCTCCGATTCGATGGAGGCTAAATCCCTGATCATTGTCGGGTTGTGGTTCACCGTTTAGCAGGGCAGGGATGTCGGTGATGCCATTGTTGCATGACTGTTCGCGTAGTGCGTGGAAGATATCGTCGAACGGAATGGTGCCGTGCTCGACGATGAGTTGATCGGTTTGTAGAATCATTTGTTCTGCGGTCAAATCACTGACGAAACAAACTGACAGTTTGTCTGCCTGTTTTGTTACCTCCTTCAAACGGTACTCAAATAATGGTCGCAACTTGAGTGCAGCTAGCTGGCGTCGCCAGGTGACTGCTTCGCCGTAATCAAGTTCTGCGGCGGGTTGAGCGTCGAGCATAACCAGGTCGACCTTGCTCCCGGCATTTGTACAGAACTCGGTTACGGTTAAAGCCGGATGACGTCCGGTTCCGTCATAGACAATGATATCGGCTTTTGGTTTTTCGCTACCAGATAAAACATCCCAGACTGAGCTGCAGTGTTCCGAGCCAGGGATCCAGTCGAGATCGGGCAGCCCACCCGTGGCAATCACTACGATATCCGGCTGTAGCGCGAGCACGTCTTTCGCTTCGGCCAGGATGTTGTAGTTAATGTTGACGTCGAGCCTTGCCAGCTCCTGCAGACGCCAGTCGGTAATACCAACGATATCCTTACGCCAGCTTGCAGCGGAGGCCATTCTAAGTTGTCCGCCTAGCTGATCGGTAGCTTCGAATAGCGTTACCCGATGACCTCGCTCGGCGAGGATTCTGGCTGCCTCCAGTCCGGCTGGGCCGCCGCCCACTACCACAGCCTTACGTCCCGACCTGGAAGATTTCCGGATAAGCTGTGGCCAATCGGTTTCTCGACCACTGGCCGCATTGTGTACGCAGGTCGGTCGTGCCTCTCCCATACAGTGAGTGATGCCCAGACAGGGGCGAATGCGTGCTTCCTCGCCACTTTGAATTTTGTTGACTATCTGCGGGTCGGCAATATGTGCACGGGTCATTGCCACCATATCGAGCAAACCCTCACGGATCGCATAGCGCGCAGTGGCGAGATCAGTAATCCGCGCCGCGTGAAAAACCGGTAATTTGACGGCACGTTTGAATTTGCCCGCCACTTCAAGCCAGGGCGCGATAGGAGACGCCATGTCAGGCATGCAGTCGGTTACCATGCTGATCATGGTATCGAGACGGCCATAATTGGCATTGAAAAAATCGACTAATCCCGAGTCCTGAAAAATGTTGGCGGCCTCGACACATTCGTCGAAATTCATACCATCGTCCATTGCCTCGTCGATTGGAAAGCGCATGCCAACGATATACTCATCGCCCACCTGCCTGCGAATTTCTTCGTGAACCATCAAACCAAAACGACAACGATTTTGTAGCGAGCCACCAAATTCATCGCGGCGCAAGTTGGTCGAAGGTGATAGAAACTGGCCGATCAAGTGACCACCGACCATGGTTTCAAGACCATCCAGCCCACCCTGTCGTGCACGCAATGCGGCCTGTCCGAAAGCCCTGACCACACGGTTGATGTCATCCCGATCCATTTCTCTGGGGAAAGCACGGTGCAGGGTTTCGCGCAGGGGAGACGGTCCAATTGCCGGTAACCAGTTTTGGGTGTTGGTTTCGGCGCGTCGACCCAGATGCGTCAGCTGAATCATAATCGCCGCACCAGCATCGTGTACACGTTGTGAAATAGACTCCAGGTAAGGCAGAATCGCATCGGATGACATATTTACCTGGGTAACCGGCCAAATCGAGTCGGCAGCGACGAAGGCCGAGCCACCAAACATAGTCAACGCCAGGCCACCCCGGGCCTTCTCTTCGTGATAGCGTTGATATGCTTCGCCCGGCATACCGTTCGTCTCTTCCAATCCACAATGATGGCTGGTGGACATGATGCGGTTACGCAAACGCAGGTGTTTGATTTGCAATGGTTGCAGCAGAGGGTCTTGTGAAGCGCTCATCGATGTTTTTCCAGGAGGAAGATTCGGGACGATCTTTAATCTTATCTAGCTTCAGGTCAAGTGTTAGCTATTTGTTCCTCTTTTGCACTGCAGGCCGGGATTGGAGACAATGCCGCGCTTCCACTGGGATTATGGCTAAATAATTTGAACTGGTTTCATCGTTTGCCCGATAACCTGAAAGGTATCACTTTACTGATGCTGGCTTCGATCGTATTTGCCTTGATGGCGCTGCTCATTAAACTGCTTGGGCAGCGTCTGCATATCACACAAATTTTGTTGGTGCGCCAGGTAGGTATGGTTGTCATGGTGGCGCCGGCGATACTGCGGAACTTACCTGGTTCGCTGCATACTTCACGTCCCGGATTACAGGCATTGCGCGTGCTTTTTGCGCTGGTGGCGATGCTCTGTGGATTTACCGCGGTCATCCACCTGCCATTGGCCGACGCTACGGCAATCTTCTTCGCCAAGAGTTTTTTCCTGACAGTATTCGCCGTTATTTTCCTCGCTGAATATGTCGGCGTGTACCGCTGGAGTGCGGTGCTGATTGGCTTCATCGGAGTATTGATAATGCTGCAACCCGGCACCGATAATTTCTCTATCTATGGCCTGGGGTCGTTGATCGGCGCGGCGGGCGCAGCAGCCGTGATGATATTACTGCGCATGCTTTCGCGCAGCGAGAGTACGAATTCGATTATGATCTATGGGTCACTGGGCGTTGGTTTGGTCATGATAGCGCCTGGTATTTATTTCTGGCAACAGCCTGCTTCGTCGGAGTGGCTCTTGCTCGCCGCCGTGGTGTTAGTGTCCTACATTGGACAGCGCTGCAATATCTTTGCCTATAAATACGGTGAGGCGTCTTTACTGGCTTCACTGGATTATGTTCGTTTACTGTGGGCGACACTGTTCGGTTATCTGGTTTTTGGACACCTACCCGGTGTGCCGACCTGGGTTGGAGCGTCGATTGTTATTGCCGCAGCAATTTTTACCATTTATAGGGAGAGCCAGCGTGGGCGAGTTAGCGTCGGTGGTGATTAAACCAGAGGAGTGTCTTATTGCTCAGTCGAGTAGGGGTTTAAAAACTGTCTTCTCCAGAGGCAGGTGTCAGGGTTAGGTCATGCAGTTCAGTTGTATCTGCACCCATGTCTTTGAGTCTATATTTTTTTGCAGCTACAATGCTTGATTGGAAAAACCTGGAATCGAAACATGACGAACAATGACGTTTTGCGTCGCATCCGCTACATCTTTGATTTTGGTGACGACAAAATGATTTCGCTATTTGCCCAGGCGCAATGCGAAGTTACCCGAGAGCAGGTCAGCAACTGGTTGAAAAAAGAGGACCGGGATGATTATCAGTCGCTTGGCGATTCCCAGCTAGCGACTTTTTTAAACGGCTTAATCAACGACCGACGTGGCAAAAAAGAGGGTGCGCAACCTGTGCCGGAAATGAAACTGACGAATAACATTATTTTTCGAAAATTGAAAATTGCGCTGGATCTTAGAGATGATGATATTCTCGCTATCATGAAACTGGCCGATCTACGAATGAGTCGCCACGAACTCAGCGCTTTTTTTAGAAAAGTGGGGCATAAGCATTATCGGGAGTGTAAGGATCAGATTTTGCGGAATTTTATGAAGGGTTTGCAGGTGAAGTATAAAGGTGAATGAAAGGAATGTTTATGGGAATTGCCTGATTCGAATAAAACAGAAAAGACAACCAGCATGTACTACTTTCGCGTTACGATTGCCTATAAAGGTACCAACTATTTTGGCTGGCAGGCACAATCTATAGATACCCTGCATGAAACAAAGCCAACCGTCGAAGGTACGATACTCAATGCCTTGAAGAAGATATCGAACTATCAGCGCTGTACTATTTCAGCTGCTAGTCGTACTGATGGCGGTGTCCATGCACAGGGCCAAATTGCAAAAATCACCATGCCCGAAGAGATCAGCCCCGAGCATCTTTTAATGGGGCTTAATTCCCTGTTGCCAGTCGACATTCGTATTCTGAAATGCACATTATCGACGAAAGATTTTCAACCTAATAGAGGTAGCCTTAGTAAGGAATATCACTATTATTTTTTGGCCTCACCGGTTGAAAATGTCGCTACTTCCGATATTGCGCTGCACTTGCCTGTCAACCGCAATGAAGCATTTGATCCGATGCCGCTACGTGCAGCCTGCCAGCTATTTGTTGGACAGCATGACTTTTATAATTTTAGTAGTCGCGACAAAAGCATAGCCACCAGCGTTAGAGAGGTATTCTACTGTGACATTCACGAGGCCAATTTTTCACCACTGGTTGGAAATATGTATTACCTGAAAATTATAGGAGATGGTTTTCTCAGATACATGATTCGCTACTTGATGGGCGCGTTACTTGAATTGGATAGGGGTCGCATCACAGCAGCTGACATCGCCACCTACCTGCAGCAACGCCAGGAGCGTAAACTAAGCCCTAGAGCGAAAGCTAAAGGGTTGCATTTAATTAGTATTGAAGTGCCGGAATCTATGTCTTAAGTTTCCTGTTGTTACCTCTGGCAATCTGTCCAACCCAGGAGAGAGCCTGGCTATAGTAAAACCACCGTCCAGATGTCAAGCTCCCCCAATTTAACCTAAACTCCCATGGACCCTGTCGCACATACATTAGTCGGCGCCGCACTTGCGGAAACCGGACTTAAGAAGGTTTCTCGCTACGCCACCGCTACTATACTGATTGGCGTCAACCTGCCCGATATCGATGGCATCGCAAAATTCTGGGGGCCAGACGCTTCGTTGTTCTTCAGGCGCGGCTGGAGCCACGGTATCCTCGCGCTGGTGGTTTTGCCGCTATTGCTGGCGGGCTTGATATGGCTATGGAACCGTTGGCGTAATGGTTCGACTGATGACGGGCAGGCGTTTCGACCGGGGTGGATAGTCTCACTCGCTTTCCTGGCTGTTTGCACACATCCGTTGCTTGACTGGATGAATACTTACGGTGTTCGTTTGCTTATGCCTTTCGACGAACGCTGGTTTTACGGTGACACTCTGTTCATTATCGATCCCTGGATTTGGTTGGTACTCGCGGCGGGGGTGTTTTTGACTCGGCAGGTAAACTATGGTGAGTTGGCCTTCTGGTTTGTAGTTGCAGTGTTATCGAGCTTGCTTGTGTTGAATACCGGCCACGCAAATGTCTGGATTTTATCGGCCTGGTTTGGCGGCATGGCATTAATAGTGATTTTGCGGATTAAACGAGCCGCAAATAACTCGGTACCGAATTATGCACGCCTAAGTTTAGCCATGGTGACTATGTACATCTGTACCCTGTACGGTGTTGCCAGGATTACAGAAAATCTGGTTACGGAGCAATATGAAGCACCTTTGAAAACTCAGGCCAACCCGCTGCCCGGTAAACCGTTTTCCCATCGCGTCATCCTCGTATACGATGAATTTTACCGGGTTATCGATCCGCAGGGTAACGACTACGACATTCCTAGCGAAAAACCAGGCCAGATTGTTAAAAAGGCCATGCAGTCTGAATCCATACGTGGCTTCGTCAACTGGATGCGTTTCCCTTACTGGGATGTTGAGGAAACAGCGGAGGGCTGGCGCGTCAAGTTCTGGGATCTGCGTTATCAGGGCCCGGGTTCTCGTAGCGCTTCAATTGGTTTCGCCCAGGTGGATGTTCCCTTTATGAAAGAAATGGAGGAGTAAACGCAATGCACGCAACGAAGTCTGTTAAAACAAATCCATCCTGATCACAGGCTGTTCAACCGGTATTGGTAAATGCGTAGCCCATGGTTTACACCAACGCGGCTACCATGTATTCGCAAGCGTCCGCAACCCAGATGACATTGCCGTGTTTGAACAAGCAGGCATAGAATATCTATTACTCGACTATGCTGACTCAGCGAGCATCAAAGCCGCAGTCGAGCAGGTACTCGAAAAAACCGGTGGACATCTATATGCACTGTTTACTAATGGTGCTTATGGTCAGTCGGGTGCCTGCGAAGATCTCAGTCGTGAGGCCGTACTCAAACGCGTGGTGCACGCACTGGAAAGCAAACGACCAAAGATACGCTACCCGGTCACTTTCCAGACTTACCTGTTTGCCTGGTTAAGGCGGGCGATAAGCGACAGCATGCTGGATCGAATACTGGGGAGGGTTGGCTAGCTAAGGGCTAAAGATGAAAATTAGAGGAGTTATGAAGAAGGTGACGGTCGTATTTGTGATTGAGTAATTATATCTTTTGAGAGAGTGCTCATGCCGCACCTATTTTATTGCGACCACTTTGCTTGGCCTGATACAGGCCTTTATCTGTTTTTTCAATCAAATCACCCATATTGTCATCCTTGCCTGCTTCCGCAATTCCGATAGAAACCGTAATTTTGATAGAGTTATCGTCGTCTAAATTAATCGGTGTCTGGGTGACATTGCGACGTATACATTCCGAAATTGCGCGAGCCTGACTCAGGCTTGCACCTGGCATTAGCACGACAAACTCATCACCGCCATACCTTACCAACAAATCAGGCTCCTGTAGGCAGCCTTCTATGATGCTGGTCAGGACGGCCAGAGTGATGTCTCCTGCCTGATGACCATGCTGATCATTCACCTGTTTGAAATAGTCAGCATCGATAAGCAGCATCGAAATTTTCTGGCCGAGATGTTGTGAGAGCTCGATCTGTTTGGGGAACACGTCGTTCATCCAGTTTCGATTATTAGTACCTGTTAATCCATCACGTTCAGATTTGTCCTGATACTCGCGCTGCAAGTCAACTGTACGGGTTAATACGGCTGTATTTTGCCGAAACCGATCTGCGATCAATTTGAGTAAATTGGCAGCCAGGTTGGTTTGCTTCTGATACATCTCGACAAGCACTTTACGGTTAATAGAAATCAACAGGGAATCAATTGTCGCCTTGACATAAGCTGATGGGGGTCTGTCGTCAATAATGGAAATTTCGCCGACACAGTCCCCGGGTAATATTCGTGCAAATTCGTTTAATCCATCTTGATCCAGGCATATTTTCAATTCACCCTGTATCAAGAAGTAGATCTCGTCATTTTGACGTGACGTCGACAGCAAGATTTCTCCTTTCGAGATTTCTAGCTGTTGAATATCGGTTAAATGATCCTGCAATTGCGTCAGATCGACATTTTTAAAGATTTCTGCGTTCGATAGTTCGCCCAGCAGTTCGGTAGTAGATTTGGTCAAACCGTTTATTACCTTTTTTATTTTTATGCAAAATTGTCGCTATTAGTTTGAGGTCAGCAACAAATAGTTTATTGCTTGAAATATCCGCCTCAGTAATGCCAGCCATTTTATCAGGGCCAGATTTAGTACCTTTATAACATGTTTATGCATTACCTCTCCAATTTCAATTTATTGTTGCAGCATGTTCTGTAAAGAGTGCAGAATAAAGAACTCATTCCGGGCACTTCATAACGTTTAGACAGAGAGAGCAAAAAGTAATGCAAAACGAAAATTTTTTCAATGTTGATGTGCTGGAGCAGGGAATCCAGCGTGAACTTGCCGATGGATTAAGTACGCGAATTTTTCCAGGTGAGCAGGCGATGATTTCAATTGTGCGTATTGTGGCTAATGCCACTGGTGATTTACATGCCCACCCTCAGGAGCAATGGGGTTTCTGTTTTCGTGGATCCGGGGTAAGGCATCAGGGTGGCGAGGATATTGCTGTGCAAGTCGGTGACTTCTGGTGCACACCCGGAAATGTCGAACATGGATTTACTGCGGGCTCAGAAGGTGCCGTGATTTATGACCTGTTCGCGCCACCCCGCGAGGAATACAAAAAAGCTGGTCACGGGTTTTCGTAGTGGTTGGCCTGCTTTTCTAGATCGGATTTAATATCACTGAGTTTCAAATCTGCATATGATCAAGAATCCAGTGTAGGAGAGAGTGTTTGTGCTGTTAATGATGACAGATCGCGATAGTTGACGTAAAAATCGACACCATCGACTGTGCCACCGGACCCTTATTCTGGCTAGAAAGACCTAAGACCAGGCTTTAGTGTGAATGTGGCTAAACTTCTCAGGCGACTGAAGACGATAGAAATGGCGTAGTTCAGATTTCGCCAACTGGTGATCGTCGATCAATTGCTGCCGGAGCGCGTGGCAATATCGTGAGGCATAGTTATTGGCAGATCGATAACGCTCAAGCTGCTCGTCGTCGAGGTCATTATGGAAACTGACACCCTCGAACAGTCGACCGTGCAAACTGGCCATGAGTTCGCTATTAGACTGTTCCATGGCAAGAAGCATTGTGCTGACAAACTTGTCTATCTCAGCCTGTAACTCCAGCTCAAGGAATGTAACTGTGCGATCTTGTGAAGCTTTCCATGCAACACAATTAAAATGGCTAATACCCTCAATGACCTTCCACCAGTCGTCGAGCAATTCCGAGCCAAGACAGGCGATTGGACCAGCAGCTTCAAGACGGGTGAGCATTTCACCATCAAGAAATAGCGACAATTCCAGGCCCTCATCATCCTGCGCGACCAGTAAACTCTCATCCGTGTCTTCCAGCAGTACATTCTTGCCCAGGTAATTTGCCAGTTGACGATCGGTAATCAGATAATCGCGCACGTCGTAGGCGCGATCTACCTGGTAGATATCGGTCAATTGCTGTTGTAGTTGTAGCAGCATATGTACTAATGTCGATATTTACTGGCTTGTGAGATCGGCACTACGCCCTGTTTGCGTAATAGCTTTTCGCATCGACGGCTACCAGTTTTTAGCCACTGCTGATAGGTACGCAGCAAATCGACATCAGAGTCTATGCGTTTGCTATCACGAACCTCGTTAAGTATATCGATAAGAACCAGAAACTTCTCTGACAACTCCTGATAAATAGGCGCAAATGCATTACCGCGAAATGTGCCGCGTACTTCCTCAGACAAAACCGCATACGCGTTACCACCCATGTTAATGTAGTAATCAATGTCAACGGCAGTCCTGGCCAGACTATTACTGAAAAAGCCGGAAACGAATAGAGACACGTCACCAATGCGCTGCAAAGATTGGCTACGCTCCTCAGCGCTACTTGCATTTGCGGCGTCAGCGAGCATGAGTGCGAGAGGTTTTAGTCCGTAGGATTCGCCATCGTCTTCATATAACGCTTCAGAGCGCGAGAATGACGTAAGCAGATTGACGACGTAATGGGCAGCGTGAGGATCCATGTCTACTCCACGATTATCGATAACATCTTCTACTGACCTACGAAAATAGTCTCGGAGATTAGCGACCTGTTCTACACAATTATTTGCTGACAGTTTATCCATATGCGATTACCTCATTATTTATATATATAGCATCTGTACAAATATAATCGAGGTGTGGTTCACGGACAGCTATCAGAATTAGTCTGCGCTAATTGTATCAGCGCTTAGGAAATCACCGTTCTCGAGGTAATTTTATACTGGCATGTACTTATGGCTATTCAGCCCGGCTATCGCTGTGATTCGCTATTTAACTAATTGAAGGCAGGTCTTCGACTTACCATTGCGGTATAACATTCGAAATTCATACAAATACCTATATAATCCCCAACCTGTTATAAACCCCCAGAAATAAAAGGCGTAATTAATGACACTTCTCCTTGAAGAAAAATACCTGACTAGCTGGCAGGAACGTCAGACTTTTGCAGAAACCATGCAGCCAATTATTGGTCAGCTATTCAGAAACAAAGGCATTGAAATTTCTATTTATGGTAAACCGCTAGTCAATGCTTCAGCTATCGACATTATTAAGGCACACAAAACAGTTTTATTACACGAGGACAAAAAACTCCGTTTGCGGGAGAGCCTGCCTTTTCTAAAG
The DNA here is from genome assembly GCA_024224415.1 of Gammaproteobacteria bacterium. Classification (GTDB taxonomy): domain Bacteria; phylum Pseudomonadota; class Gammaproteobacteria. The sequence goes on from JAAENK010000111.1 coordinate 31,878, forward strand.
GTATTAAGCGAAATGGACCTTGCACCGGCAAACATTGACATTGGCAAATTAGCTTTTCGCTACTTACATCTTGATATGGCCAACGGCCTTTCCAAAGAGCAGTACTTAAAACAGGAACTGGGAACAATTGGTAAAGCGCGTGATGTCGAGCAGAAAAAAGATGTTGTTTTATACGGATTTGGTCGAATAGGCCGCTTATTAGCGCGACTACTGATTGAACGAGCCGGACCTAGTTCGCTATTGAATTTACGTGCAATTGTTGTTCGTCCAGGCGATGAAGACGATCTGGAAAAACGCGCAAGTCTTTTAAGACGTGACTCAGTACATGGCGCATTTAATGGTAGCATAACAATAGATAAAGAACACAATGTTATCAAAGCAAACGGCGCCTTCATAAAAGTTATCTACGCAAAATCCCCGGCTGAAATAGACTACACAACGTATGGTATAAACAATGTGTTAGTAGTTGATAACACCGGCATCTGGACTGATGAAGAAGGACTTGCCCAGCATTTAAAATCAAAAGGTGTTGGAAAAGTTCTGCTGACCGCACCAGCAAAAGGCGATATTAAAAATATTGTTTATGGTGTTA
>JAAENK010000112.1 GCA_024224415.1 Gammaproteobacteria bacterium
AATTAGTCAGCAGTTCCTTTGTCGATAGGCGTAATATGCAAGCAAAGAAGTAGCCAGCATATACAACGCGCTTGCCAGCGCAAGCGTTTCTATACTGATCTTTATATCAATCAACCAGCCGAACAGAATTGGTGACACCGCTGTGCAAAATACCATTAACGCAGCACCTAGCGATTTGATCGCACCCAGGTGTTTGCTGCCATACATTTCGGCCCAGAAGGGTGCGCTGACAGTAGACTGGAAACCCACGGTAACCCCGGTCAGCGCGAGAAACATCCCGCCCCAGAATAAACCTGATGTTGAGGCAAGGATGAGTAAACCGAGACACATCGGCAGGCCGATAAAAGGCAGGCAGCGCACAGCGCCAAAGCGATCCACCCAGAATCCGGTGACAAACTTGGTAGCCACCGACACCAGCGCATACATAAAAAACAATGAAGCCCAGGCCACTAGTGACCAGCCTCGTGATTCGACAAGGTGGATCTGATGAAAGATGAAACCCGTGAACATCAATGGTTGTGACATCAAGCCCGGTGCAAATAGATAAAAATGTTTATCGCGTATGACTTCAGCTCGTGTCCACTGTCGTCTTTTATCAACTCGTGTTTTGTTATCGTCGTCGGACATTAACTGGTGCAGGTATTGTTCGTGACGCAGTCGATGTCGATGCAATAAATAGACTATTGCCGGTAGCATAAATAGCATCAGCACAATGGCAGTGACCTGCCAGCTTTGACGCCAACCTAGCCATAAAATCAATGCCACGACCAGGCTTGGCATCACTGCTTCGGATACGGCATAACCCATACCTGCCAAAGCAGTGGATTTACCCTTGCTGGCATCAAGATAGCGCACTACAGCCGTGGTGCTGGTAATAAACATCAATCCCTGACCCATTTGGCGCATCATAAAAAGACTGATAAACAAACTGATGATGCCAGCGCTAAACGACATCAGGACGCAACCTGCGGCTAAACCAAAAACCGTGGAGAGTGCGAATTTTTTTAAATCGATGCGATCCAGTAATGTTCCGCTCCAAATCATGACAATGGCACTAAGTAGGGTCGCCAATGAGTAAACCGCGCCAAACTGGCCATCGCTCAAATTCAAATCGGCACGGATTTCACCACTAAATAGAGAAATGAAAAAGGTTTGTCCGGGTGACGACCAGAAGGTCATTAAAAATCCGAACAACAACAAGCGCCATTCGGACTGGATGAGTTTGAGCATGCGCGGTAGTTAACTATGCATTTTGCGTTTTGGGTGATGAACCATTTTTTTATATAATGATTGTACTCACAATATATGGAGTTAGATATCTTTCATGCGCTGGTCTCATTTTATTATCCTCCAATGCCTGCTGGTTTTGATTGCGGTCGGCATTGCCTACATACATAAAGACAGGGTGCATTTAACAAAAAAACCTCCTGAATCGCTGGCGCAATGGTACAAACCTGATAACAAGCGGCAGGTTTGGTTGCACAATATGTTTAAATTGAGGCGCGAAATGCAGGCTGTGGAGTTCTATGCTACCAACAGGAATGCTGAGCTTCTGAAAAAATGGGCAGATTCATTCGGTCAACATTACCTGAAAATGGCTGAGATGGTTCCGGAGTGGCGCAGTAAACTGGATATAGAAACAATGTCGGATTTACAGGCGGCTGTCAGTAACAATAATTTTCAGGACGTGCCGCGCTTACTTAAGAATATAGGTGGAAACTGCCAATCCTGTCATACCGATTACAGGGCTATCGTTGCAACGATGTATCGTGCACCAGATTTTTCTTCAATTGAGATTACGCCATCAACCTCATATAAAGAGCACATGAAAGAGCTGATCAAACAGGTTAACCAGATTAAAATTGTATCTGAAGATGGTATGAAGGAATTGTCTTTATCGTCATTGTCTAATCTGCAAGAAGGCATCAATGATTTAGGTAAAACCTGTTCAGTCTGTCATCAACAAAGCTCCAAACAATATCCTGATGATAAAATGATCAAAACAATAGCCAACCTTGAGGAAAGCTTAAACACAGGCACGGTTAAAGATCAGGGGCGGGCGCTGGGTACCCTGGCAGTACAGGCCTGCGCACATTGCCATGGTACGCATCGTTTTGCTTATGATGTCAGCAATATATTTGCAAATAAGCCGGATTGGTTGAAGCTGATACAGCATTAAGCTTTACCGATCACTCCTGAGTATTTACACGCAAGATTCACTACTTATAAGCATGTAAGCGATTAAATTTTGTTTAATTGCCCGCAGCCACTAAAATACCCCTGTTAATGATGAAAATGATACGGGGAGAGAGATAGTAATATGGCCGATACAAAAATTATTTATACACTTACTGATGAAGCGCCATTGCTGGCTACTTGTTCTCTACTCCCCATAATTCGACGCTTTATTTCATCAGCTGGTATCGATATCGTCGAGAGTGATATTTCAGTTGCCGCAAGAATCCTTGGCGAATTCTCCGATTATCTGGATGATGGTCAAAAAGTACCCGATAATTTAGCCGAGTTGGGTCGGCTTACTCAGTTTCCGGATACCAATATCATCAAATTACCTAATATTAGTGCATCGGTGCCGCAGTTGATTGCTGCGGTTAGTGAGTTGCAGTCCCAGGGATACAAAATACCAGATTATCCGGAAGTCCCACAATCTGATGAGGAAAGCAGTATTCTGGCGCGCTATTCGAAAGTACTTGGTAGTGCAGTTAATCCGGTTTTACGCGAGGGTAATTCGGATCGACGTGCACCACCGGCTGTGAAGCGATACGCCCAGAAGAACCCACACTCGATGGCCAAATGGAGTCCTGCATCGAGAACGCACGTCTCGCACATGCATGAGGGGGACTTTTATTCCAGCGAAAAATGTATGACTATGGAAAAAGCCTGCGATGTCACCATGGATCTGGTAACTAATGAAGGTGAGACTATTGTTCTCAAGGAAAAAACCAGTTTGCTCGCAGGCGAAATTATCGACAGCATGTTTATGAGCGCCAGTGCACTTTGTGAGTTTTTTGAAGATCAGCTGGAAGATGCTCGCGAAACCGGTGTAATGTTTTCACTACATGTAAAAGCCACTATGATGAAAGTCTCCCACCCTATAGTTTTTGGTCATGCGGTTAAGGTTTTCTATAAAGATTTGTTTGCCAAATACGGTGATCTCTTCCAAAAGCTCGGTGTAAATCCAAATAACGGTATAAGCAGTGTATATGAAAAGATCGAAAGCCTGCCGACTTCGTTTCGCGAAGAGATTGAAGAGGATATTCATGCCTGTTACCAGTCCCGGCCAGAACTGGCGATGGTTGATTCTGCAAAGGGAATCTCTAATTTGCATGCCCCAAATGATGTAATTGTTGATGCCTCGATGCCTGCCATGATCCGTAATGGTGGAAAAATGTGGGGGCCGGATGGTAAGTTGAAGGATACCAAAGCCTCGATTCCAGAAAGCACTTATGCCCGTATATATCAGGAGGTTATAAATTTCTGCAAAACTAACGGTGCTTTTGATCCCACCACCATGGGTACTGTACCCAATGTTGGGTTAATGGCTCAAAAAGCCGAAGAGTATGGCTCGCACGATAAGACTTTCGAAATATCTGCCGATGGTGTAGCTCGAATTGTCGACCAGGATGGCAAGGTACTGATTGAGCAGCAAGTCGAGAAGGGCGATATCTGGCGTATGTGTCAGACTAAAGATGCGCCGATCCGTGACTGGGTGAAACTTGCGGTGAATCGGGCTCGTCAATCAAATATCCCTGCGGTATTCTGGCTAGATGAATATCGTCCCCATGATCACGAATTAATCGAAAAAGTTAATTTGTACCTGCAAGATTACGATCTTGATGGTCTTGATATTCAAATCATGTCACCGTTGCGATCGATGCGGTATTCGTTGGAACGTATTATTCGTGGTAAAGACACTATCTCTGTTACCGGCAATATCCTGCGCGATTATCTCACCGACTTATTTCCCATCATGGAGCTTGGTACCAGTGCGAAAATGTTGTCTATCGTGCCGCTAATGGCAGGTGGTGGATTATTCGAAACTGGTGCAGGTGGTTCTGCTCCCAAACACGTTAAGCAACTCATAGAAGAAAATCACCTGCGCTGGGATTCATTGGGTGAGTTTCTTGCGCTTGCAGTATCACTCGAAGATGTTGCAGTTAAAACTGATAATGACAAAGCCGCAATATTGGCAAAAACGCTGGATCAGGCTACTGGACAATTGCTCGATAACAATAAATCCCCTTCGCGTAGAACGGGCGAGCTCGATAATCGCGGCAGTCATTTCTATCTGGCCATGTACTGGGCGCAGGCGCTCGCAGAACAAACCGACGATAAGGAATTGCAGTCCCAGTTTGCGCCACTGGCAAAATCATTATCCGAGAATGAACAACTAATACTGGAAGAGCTCGGTGTGGTGCAGGGTGGGTCGGTTGATCTGGCTGGCTACTACCATGCCGATATGGACAAGATGAAAGCGGCGATGCGGCCAAGCGTTACGCTGAATGAGGCTTTGGGCAGTAGTAAGTGAATCGATAGTAACCAACCAGGTAGGGGCGAACCCTTGTGGTCGCCCGCAATTAAGCAAAATCCAATGTCCACCTACCAAAGCCTGTTACTAGGCTTGCGATCTTCCGGGCCCTACTTTATTTCGACATTTCTATTCGGTGTCATGTTTGGCATTGCGGCTGCTTCGGCAGGAATCGAACATTGGCAGGCCATGTTGATGAGCGCATCAGTATTCAGTGCCTCGGCGCAGTTTGCATCGCTGGAATTCTGGCAATCGCCTTTACCGCTGGGCACGATAGCTTTATCGGTGGCATTGGTCAGCAGCCGGAACATTCTGCTCGGTATGTCGATGACGCATCATTTTGACGGGCATAGCTTACGCCGACGTATTCTCTGGCTGTTTATCCTCAACGATCCCGGCGTGGTGACTTCATTCAGAATCGATGAACGGGTTGATCGTCTGGGTTATGTTACCGGATATGGTATCGCGTTGATGATTAGCTGGATGAGCTCTACCTGGTTAGGCTTGACGGTAGCTGACTGGTTTGCGGGTGCGAATCTGAACTCGCTTGATTTTGCTGGCCCACTTGTAATGGCAACCATGATGGTCTTGTTTGCCAAAGGATCGAAGTCCAGCCCCGTCCCCTGGGTGGTATCGGGTATAGTGGCGCTGGTGCTATTTGAAATCGGGACGGCGAATTATTTGATATTAGTTCTCTCGGTTTTAATCGGTATCGTTGCCGCTATTATTCACTGGCAGCTTAAACATGCCTGAGCAATACCCAGTGTTGGTCACCATCGGCATGATGGCTGCGATTGTTTATGCAACGCGTCTCGGCGGCTATCTGGTAGGCTTGCAGATTCGTCATATCGGTTGGCTACGACCAATCCTCGAAGCCTTGCCTGGTTGTGCTTTCATGGCCATTCTAATCCCTGCAGTACGTCAGGGAAACATCGTTGAAATACTGGCGATGTTATGTGTAGTTGGCCTGATGTGGAAGACAGATAACGTGGTTATTGCTACGGTTGTGGGTATGTTGGTATTAATTCTGGGCCAGTCCTGAATGCTTCAAATCGCGGCTATTCGAGAAAGTCGTTGATCCAGCGTTCATAGTCATCGACCCGCGACAGACGTTTAACCAGCTCGCTGTCTGCGACGCCTTCCAGGTCGGATGGTTTGATACCCTGATGTAGTGCTTTTAATGTGGTGTAAGTAGCCTGAATTGCTGCCATTATCGGCTGGTGGCCTTGCAGACAAATGCGTACACCCATCGAGCTGAGGTAGTCGAGGTTTTTCACCGCAGCGCGTGCGCCACCGAGTATGATGGGTAGTTTGCATGCTTTTGAAATGGCGTCGAGTTGTTGTTTTTCTGATATCCCGATGAGGAAAATTGCATCGACGCCGGTGTCCTGGTAAGCCTCGATACGCGCTATGGTATCTTCCAGACCGGTTACTTTGACGGCGCTGGTGCGTGCAGCAATGACCAGATTGGGATCTTGACGTCCCGCTACTGCGGCGCGCATCTTGCCTGTGCCCTCCTCGATAGAAATCAGGCTGGTTTTACCGCCGCTGGCGTAGCTGCGCGGCAACTCTGTATCCTCGATAGAAAGAGCCGCAACCCCTGCGGTTTCCAGTTCTTCCACGGTGCGTTTGACGTTAAGCGCATTGCCGTAACCGTGATCGGCATCGACCAGCAAGGGCAGTTCACCAGCGCGACAGATTCGGTAAGCCTGCTCGGCAAACTCGCTGAGCGTGAGAACGATGTGATCAGGATCGCCCAGTACCGTAAGTGAAGCTATTGATCCGGCAAACATGCCGACCTCAAAGCCCAACTCTTCGGCAATACGCGCTGAGATTGGATCATAAACCGAGGCGGGGTATACGCAGGAGTCACTATTTAATTGAGTGCGGAATCGCTCACGTCTGTCTTGCCAGTGCATAATGTTTCTTTCTGGTGGATTGGTAACAGGGGTAATCATACACGCTTGATGTTTATTTGATCCAGATCAGTGTCCACTAAAACGTGAATCTTTAAAATTAATTTATCGCTCTCGCTGCAAGCCATATTTTGGTGGCGGATTATGAAAAAAATCAAAAGCCTGAAACCAGATCAACTTTATAACC
>JAAENK010000113.1 GCA_024224415.1 Gammaproteobacteria bacterium
CGATAACTTCTTCGGCCCGAACTTTGGTGGTGCAGACGTTTACACCAATACCCGCAAAAGCTTTTCGTCCGATTGTCCGAACCTGGGTAAATTGTTAACCAATTTGACATTCACACTGGCAATGGAAAATGAAATTATGGGAGCTATCCTCGACGATGGTCAAGAACCCGACGATGCCGCAAAAGCCTGGTTGAAAGCCAATATGAGCATACTAAACGGCTGGCTAAATGGTGTATCAACTATGGATGGAAACAATGGCCTGGCAGCGGTTAAAGCCAGTTTAAAATAACCCTTCCAAATAGCTGCTATCTGAAAGCTAGGGTCAAAGATTATGGAATGGCTGGAATCGCATAAAATACCAATAGGTAAATGGCTTGCCGACTTCGTAGATTTTTTAAACGATTATCTATTCTGGCTTTTCGATGGATTTACAGTCTCGCTTGAGTATGTGTTCGATTTAACATCGCTGGCACTGCTTTCCATACCAGCTTTCGTAATGATTGCCTTGATAGCCGGTGCAGCCTGGTGGCTGCACCGCTCCTGGAAAATGTCTTTGTTCATTGTTATATCGATGCTGTTAATCGTTAATCTTGGATATTGGGAAGACACCATGGAAACGCTATCACTGGTGGTTTGGGCGACCTTGCTGTGTCTGGTGATAGGTATTCCGGTTGGCATTGCAGCAGCGCATCGTCCTGCAATGTGGGTATCCATCCGGCCCGTTCTGGACATGATGCAGACTATCCCCACTTTCGTTTACCTGATACCGGCGCTTACCCTGTTTGGGCTTGGTCCGGTACCGGGCCTGGTAGCAACAATAATCTTTGTAGTACCTGCCCCTATTCGGCTGACATATCTCGGCGTGTCTTCCACACCTGCGCCACTCATCGAAGCCGCAGAAAGCTTTGGTGCTTCAAAAAGGCAGCTCCTTTGGAAAGTAGAACTGCCCTCGGCGATACCCAATATTATGGCGGGACTTACGCAGACGATTATGTTGTCACTTTCTATGGTTGTCATCGCCTCGATGGTGGCTGCCCCCGGTCTCGGTATTCCCATTCTTCGTGCAATAAATCAGGTTAACCCGGCCAAGGGCTTTGAAGCCGGTATTGCAATTGTGATTGTGGCTATCATTATGGACCGGGTTTGTAAATTACCCGAAAAAAAGAGAAGGAAATAAACCATGTCTATAACAGATAATCCTGTAGCGGTGTCCTTCAGGAAAGTGGACATTTTATTCGGTGAAGAGCAAGCACAAGCCATAGAAATGCTCGATAAGGGTGCTACCCGTGAAACGATTTTAGAGCAAACTGACACTGTTTTGGGTGTAGCAGATGCAAGTATCGATATTCATGAGGGAGAAATTTGTGTTCTCATGGGTTTATCCGGCTCTGGAAAATCCACTTTGTTACGTGCGGTGAATGGACTCAACAAAGTTACCCGCGGTGAAGTACTGGTCAGCCACGAAGGTGGACAGATAGACATCGCCAGTTGTGATGCAACCGTACTTCGTAACATGCGCATGAACCGTATCGCCATGGTTTTCCAGCAGTTTGCTTTACTGCCGTGGCGTACAGTCGAAGACAATGTCGGATTGGGACTGGAATTACAGGGCATGAGCAAGGAAGAACGTACTCCAATAGTAGAAGAAAAATTAAAGTTGGTAGATCTTTACCAATGGCGGGATAAATACGCCCACGAACTCTCTGGTGGCATGCAACAACGAGTCGGACTGGCGCGCGCTTTCGCTACCGATGCAGATATCCTGTTAATGGATGAACCATTTTCGGCTCTCGACCCACTCATTCGCAACCACTTGCAGGACTTTTTGCTGGATTTACAAAAAGAGCTGAAGAAAACCATTATTTTCGTCAGTCATGACCTCGATGAAGCCTTAAAAATCGGTAACCATATCGCCATCATGGAAGGCGGACGAATCGTCCAGTATGGCGAGCCTGAAGATATTGTACTCAATCCATCCAACCAGTATGTAGCTGAATTTGTGGCTCACATGAATCCGTTAAACGTACTTCAGGGAGCATCGTTCATGACCCCACTGACAGAACTTAAACGCGAGGGCATGGATATCATGCTGGATAGCCATGGTCACTATCGAGTAACTCTCGATGAAAACGACAAACCCGTCACCGCCAGCTTCGACGGCAGCGTCGGACGCATCGAACAGTGTGATATCGATACCAGAATTGAAACCCTGCAGGATGATGTACTGGTCGCCGCACCCTCAAGTATGAAAATGAGGTGGAATATAGAGGTTCGTCACCAGACCGGCTGGCCAGTGTTATTGGTAGACAAGGACAAAATGGTCGGTATCGTCGGTGACAAAGAAATATACGGCGGTATACTCCGCCAAACTAATTTTGGGAAAGATTAATGTCTCAGACATTCGACTACATTATCGTTGGAGCAGGCTCAGCCGGCTGTGTACTTGCAAACCGCCTGAGTGAAGACCCTGCTACTACGGTTTTACTCCTCGAATACGGAGGTAGCGATAACAGCATATTCATCCAGATGCCGACTGCGCTTTCGATTCCAATGAATATGAAGAAATTCAACTGGTTTTACGAATCGGAGCCCGAACCTTATCTGGACAACCGTCGTATGCACTGTCCGCGCGGTAAGGTGCTGGGTGGTTCATCGTCGATTAACGGCATGGTTTATGTGCGCGGTCACGCCAGGGACTTTGATGAGTGGCAGGCGCAGGGAGCGAAAGACTGGGATTACAGCAATTGCCTACCCTATTTCAAAAAAGCCGACGACTGGGCCTTTGCTAGCGATGACTATCGTTCAAAACAGGGGCCGCTTTCGGTCAACAACGGCAACAACATGCAAAACCCGTTGTATCGTGCCTTCATCGAAGCAGGCGCAGAGGCCGGTTATATGAAGACTGACGATTATAATGGCCGCCAGCAGGAAGGCTTCGGGCCGATGCATATGACTGTTAAAAGCGGTGTACGCTGGTCGACCGCAAATGCTTATTTAGAGCCTGCGGTTAAGCGCCCAAATCTGAAGATAGTGACCGGAGCTTTGACTCAACGGTTGATACTCGAAAGTAAAAAAGCAGTCGGGGTTGAGTATTTGTGCGATGGTGAGTTGAGTCAGGTAATGGCTAACAGCGAAGTCATCCTCAGCGCCGGATCAGTCGCCTCGCCGCATTTGCTCCAGCTCTCGGGCATAGGCCCCGGTGAAGTACTCAAACAGGCAGGTATCGATGTGCTGCATGATTTGCCTGGCGTCGGTGAAAATCTGCAAGACCATCTTGAATTCTATTTCCAGTTCCGCTGCAAGCAACCTATTACGCTTAATGGCAAACTCGATCTGTGGAACAAATTCCTCATTGGTTCGCGATGGTTTTTCACTAAAAAAGGTCTCGGCGCCACCAATCATTTTGAATCCTGCGCCTTTATCCGCTCCAAAGCCGGTATCGAATGGCCAGATATCCAGTATCATTTTTTACCCGCCGCGATGCGTTATGACGGCAATGCAGCCTTCGATGGACACGGTTTTCAGGTGCATGTCGGTCATAATAAACCAAAAAGCCGTGGAACCATCCGCGCAAAAACTGCACAGGTTGGCGACAAACCTGAAATTCGATTTAACTATTTGCAACATGAGGAAGACATCGAAGCCTTTCGTGCCTGCGTACGCTTAACACGTGAAATCATCCAACAGAAAGCCATGGATCCATATCGTGATTCGGAGATTCAACCTGGGGAAGCTGTACAAAGCGATGAAGAGATCGATGCCTTTGTGCGTTCTGCGGTAGAGAGCGCCTACCATCCATCCTGCGCCTGCCGTATGGGTGAAGATGATTTGGCGGTGGTCGATTCAGAAACCAGGGTGCGCGGTATCGAATCATTGCGTGTGGTCGATTCATCGATATTTCCTACCATTCCGAATGGCAATCTGAACTCTCCCACCATTATGCTGGCGGAACGCGCCGCGGATATTATCAAAGGTAAGGGTATGTTAGATCCCTCAGATGCCAGCATTGGGCTTGGAAAGGATTGGGAGACCTTGCAGCGCTCTGTTCGCGCCTGAAAAAATTAACCGACAATCGCCAGCAATACACCGGCTGCGACAGCGGAGCCAATCACCCCGGCGACGTTCGGCCCCATGGCGTGCATGAGCAGGAAGTTCTGCGGGTTGGCTTCCAGCCCCACTTTGTTGGCGACCCGTGCGGCCATTGGTACCGCGGAAACACCCGCTGAGCCGATGAGAGGATTCACTGCGCCATCAGTAAGCCGGTACATTAGTTTCCCCATTAAAAGCCCGGCTGCGGTGCCGATTGAAAAAGCCACCATACCGAGTAATAAAATGCCGATAGTTTCAATGCTGAGGAAGCGATCTGCGGCGAGCTTTGATCCTACTGCGAGGCCGAGGAAAATAGTAACGATATTAATCAACTCGTTTTGTGCGGTACTACTAAGTCGGTCAACCACGCCGCTTTCCTTCAGCAGATTACCAAAACAGAGCATACCCACCAGTGGTGTCGCCGACGGAAGTAGTAATAACGTGACCAATAGTAGCGTTAAGGGAAACAGTATTTTTTCCAGCTTGCTGACATGACGTGGTTGCGTCATTTGTGTTTTACGCTCTTCTTCGGTAGTCAGCAGTTTCATGATCGGTGGCTGGATAATCGGCACCAGCGCCATGTACGAATAAGCGGCGACGGCAATCGCACCGAGCAAGTCCGGTGCTAACCGAGAAGCAACGTAAATAGCAGTAGGGCCATCGGCGCCACCGATAATGGCGATAGCGGAAGCATCCGCCAGAGTGAATTCCATACCCGGTATCAGGTTCATCGCTATAGCGCCAAACAAAGTCACGAAGATTCCAAACTGTGCTGCAGCGCCGAGTATCATCAGGCTCGGCCGCGCCAGCAGCGGGCCGAAATCTGTCATTGCACCAACCCCCATAAAAATCAATAGCGGGAATACGCCACTTTCGATGCCCGAATGATAAAGGATGCCGAGTAAGCCCTCGGGGCCTGCTATTTCAGCAACCGGAATATTGGCCAGAATGCCGCCGAAACCGATTGGGATTAGTAGTAATGGTTCGAAACCCCTGGAGATAGCGAGGTAAATCAACAGGCTGCCGATTGCAATCATCACTACCTGGCCAATTGTGAAATTGGCAATACCGGTAGATGCCCATAGTTCTAAGAGACCCTGTTCCATAATTATTTAACCCGAAAAGGATTTACCCAATACCTACCAGGTCCTGGCCAGCCTGGATGGCGTCACCCTTATTCACCAGCACCGACTGGACTGTGCCCGAGCTGTTACTGCGTATTTCGGTCTCCATCTTCATGGCTTCTATAATCATTACCGGGTCGCCGTCTGCAACTGCATCACCCACCGAAACCAGCAGCTCAATTACGTTACCCGCCAGGGGTGCTTTAATCATGTTGGTCGCCGCGGCAGCTATCGGTGCTGCTGCTGGCGCAGCAGCCGGTGCGCTAGCGGGTGCAGCCTGGGTAATTTCGCCGTTTCCTGGTGCGACTACAACATCGTATTCGGTGCCATTTACACTAACCCGATAATTTTCGATATCGCTTGCGACAACAGGTGCAGCGGTGGCTACGACCGGTTCAGATTCGGTACCCGGTGCGGGTTCGAAAGCGTCGGGGTTGCCGCGGTTTTTAAGGAAGTTAGCCCCCACTTGCTGGAACAGGGCGTAAATCAGTACGTCATCAATCTTGTTTTCACAGAGTTTGATGCCCTCTTCCTGCGCCAGGGTTTCAAGTTCTTTGGTTAGCCGGTCCATCTCGGGTTTGAGTAAATCGGCAGGACGGCAGGTGATGGCTTTACCGCCTTCGAGCACACGTTGCTGTAATGCCTGATCGACTTCCGCAGCGGTTGCACCGTACTCGCCTTTCAACACCCCAGCGGTTTCCTTGCTGATTGATTTGTAGCGTTCACCACTGAGGACATTGATAACTGCCTGGGTGCCGACGATTTGCGAAGTCGGTGTTACCAGCGGGATATAACCCAGATCCTTGCGCACCTCGGGAATTTCCTGCAAGACTTCGTCGAGCCTGTCACCAGCATTTTGCTCGCGCAATTGGCTTTCAAGATTAGTCAGCATTCCGCCCGGCACCTGTGCAGTGAGGATGCGGGGGTCGACGCCTTTTAGAGCACCTTCGAATTTGGCGTATTTCTTACGCACATCGCGAAAATAAAGCGAGATTTCTTCGAGCAGATCGAGATCGAGGCCTGTAGCGCGATCGGTATCTTCCATAATTGAAACAAAAGTTTCGGTTGCCGAATGGCCATAGGTCAGACTCATGGATGAAATCGAAGTATCGATAATATCGATTCCGGACTCAATGGCTTTCAGGTAAGTCGCAGTGGACAGGCCGGTTGTGGCATGGCAGTGCATACTCAGTGGAATGTCGCAGTTTTCCTTGATACGCGAGACCAGTTCTTCGGCAACATAGGGCTTTAGCAGGCCAGCCATGTCCTTAATACATATCGAGTGACTACCCATGTCTTCGAGTTGCTTTGCCATATCCACCCAGAGGTCGGTATCGTGCACCGGGCTAAGCGTATAAGACATAGTGCCTTGTGCATGTTTGCCGGTTTTCACTGCTGCTTTGATAGCCGTCTCGAGATTACGCATGTCATTCATCGCATCGAAGATACGAAACACATCCATGCCGTTTTCAGCCGCGCGATCAACAAAGGCTTCGATCACATCGTCTGCGTAGTGGCGATATCCAAGTGCGTTCTGGCCGCGCAATAGCATTTGCATTGGTGTATTCGGCATCGCTGCTTTAAGCCGGCGCAAACGCTCCCAGGGATCTTCGCCAAGAAAACGGATACAGGAATCAAAAGTAGCACCACCCCAGGTTTCCAGTGACCAGAAGCCGACCTTGTCGAGTTTGGCTGCGATTGGCAACATGTCATCGATGCGTACCCGGGTAGCCAGTAAAGATTGCGAGGCATCGCGCAAAACGAGATCGGTGAGTAAAAGCGGTTTGCTCATAAGGTCTGTTTCCTGCTTAGCATTACGCCTGACGATTGCGGCGATATTGGTGAATAGCAGCCTGAATGGCCGCGATATGTTCGGTGTTTGTCGCTGGCGAAGGTGTCGCCAATGGTGCGATCTGCTCCTCCGGTACCAGTCGGGACACGACTTGTATGATAATAATTAGCAATGAAAGAATAATGAATACCGAACCCATTCCCAGGCCGAGTAACTGCAGGCTTTGTAATAGTAGTTGTTCTATATTCATAGAGCTTTGGTCGAAGTGTGACGATGGTAAAAAAACGACGAAATTATACTATAAATATAATTTCCAGTAATAACCATTGATAAAATAGATTACCTTCATTATTGGGCTTAATAATTGCCAGGATAACTATGCTGACCTTGATGAGTAGTAGATCACTCTTGTTGTGCTCCAGTTTATCGTTAACTTCCCTGAAGTGGTCAAGATCAAGAAATAATGGAGCAAATCTCGATTTTTCCCGTTAAGGTGGGTGTTTAGAGCATGGATGTTTTTCTACCGGTTTAGTGTTTTCAGAGTATCTTGATTACCACCCTAACCCAAAACCCCTTTCTCTTGCAGATAAGGTTTCGGGTTGGTCAGGTTATTGTTGAGCGCGGCTTTGCTCTCGCCCTGGCCGAAAGCCAGTGACATTAACTGGGTGGCCTGGAAGATGGGGATTTCTTCGGCTTCGCTGTAACCCATTACGCCCTGGCGGGAGTCGAGGTTGAGGTGGCAGATCGGGCACATGGTGACGATGGCTTCGGCGCCACAGGCTTTGGCGTCATCGACGATGCGTCGCATCAGTTTTGCAGCTGACTCGGTTTTCGTCATTGCCAGTGCACCGCCGCAGCATTCGGTTTTGCGCGACCAGTCCACGGTTTCAGCACCCAGAGTTTTCACCAGCCGGTCCATTTTCTGTGGGTATTCGGGGTTTTCCGCTCCAGTAATTTGGGCTGGTCGTGTGATCAGGCAACCGTAATAACAGGCTACTTTAAGGCCCTTGAGCGGATTGGTAACGCGCTTGCTTACTTCGTTGAGCCCGATACGGTCAACAAGAATATCCACCAGGTGTTCTACTTTAACGGTACCCTGGTATTCATAGCCCAGTTCCTCGTTAACCTCTTTGCGAACCAGCTCTTTGACGCTAACAGAGTGCTCGGCCTGTTTGAGGCGCGAGTAACATGCACTACATGGTGATGTCACGGTATCAAGGCCCATTTGCTCAATTTTGGCAACCGTGCTCATCGGTAAAACATTGGCGGCTTTTGGGTCGATTGAGTGTGCCGCGCCCGATCCGCAGCAACTCCAGTTCTTTGGTTCGATCAATTCGATATCCATTGCGGCGGCAATATTTTTTACCGATTTGCCATATTCAATGGCGCTGGAGCTCAGCGAACACCCCGGATAATAACCGATGGCGTTGGCACTATTAGATCGTTTTGTGGCATCCGCTTTGGCCTTGCCAAAATGCGGTAGAATATTCATCTTACCCCTGGTCAGCAGGCGCATACCAAGTTTTAAATCGTTAAGGGGCTTGCCCTGTGTGATGTTGTAACTTGCCATTAATCCGAATTCATAAGCCCGACCAAATATTTTCACGCTACGCATGAAGGTTTCGTAAAACTTCGAGATTTCGGGTACGGCGGGTTTCACCCCACGTTTTCTAGATTCAATCCGCAAAGCATCGACAACCCCGGCCACGTCGATTTTTTGTGGGCAACGGGTGGAGCAGGTATAACAGGAAAGACACAGCCAGATCGACTTGCTGGCAAGCACAGAGACATCATTAAACTGTACGCTGCGCATTATCTGGTGAGGGCTGAGGTCGAACTGGTCAGACATCGGGCAGCCATCGGTACATTTGACGCATTGATAGCATTTGAAGCTATTATCCCCGGTAGTTTGCCGCACAACGTCGACCAATGAGAGAGAAGCACTCATCGCCATTTATACCTCCATTATCGGACGTGGCAACAGGCCAGCGGCTTCGGCAATGGGTTTTACCGCTTCTTCCCACTCGATGGCCATGATATGAACCCCGGCAATGCCTTCAATTTCACGCATTTCCTGTATCTGTTCGATACAGATTTTGATGCCCTCAGCCTTCCACGCAGCACTACGCTCAGCTTTCTTTTCAGTATCAATTCCTGCAACAGCACCAGCCATACGCTCGATAGTTGCATCGGGGACAGTCATACCCGGAATTCGATCCCGCATGAACTTCGCCATACCCGCGCTTTTTAATGGTCCAACCCCGACGATGATTTTGACCTGTTCGGCCACTCCCATGTCAACAACACGCTTCATATATTCGCGGAAGCATTCCATGTCGTAGACCAGTTGCGTTTGCACAAAGTCGGCACCAGCAATACCTTTTTTCGCGAGTCGGTAAGGTCGCCATTCCGCCGGGTCGGCAAATGGGTTGGCGGCACCACCGACCAGTAATTGAAGCCCGCCACCAGAAATTTCTTCCCCACACTGAAACTTTCCTTCTTCACGCATATCACTCACCATGCGCAGGAATTGCATCGAGTCGAGGTCGTGTACATTCTTCGCGCCGGGATGATTACCGTGGGATTGGTGATCGCCAGACAGGCATAATAGATTACGGATGCCAAGCGCATAAGCCCCCAGCAAGTCAGCCTGCATAGCGAGACGATTACGGTCTCGACAGGTCATCTGGATGATGGGTTCTACGCCTTCGTTCATCATTATCAGTCCGGCTGCGATAGAGCTCATGCGTACTACTGCTGCCTGGTTGTCGGTGACATTTGCGGCATCGACACTACCTAGTAGCATTCTAGCCTTTTTGCGTACTTCTTCCGCATCATGACCTTTTGGTGGCCCGAGTTCACCGGTTACGACAAATTCATCCGCAGCCAATAATCTGGTCAGATTGCTATCGCAGCGCTCAGACATTGGCCTGGCATTGCTTTCGGGCATTGTAAAAGCTGGATATTTCATAGTGCTCATTGTTGTTACCTCAGGGCTATGCTTTTTCTTCATCCGGGATGCGAACATCCTCACGGATAATTCTCCGATGACCGCCATCACGGGCTGAAGACCAGTCTTTGGCAGGCTGAACTTCCATCATTTCATCGAACAAACCCAGCTTGAGCTGGTTTTCACAAATGAGATGCCAGGCGCACTCGGTGGTTGCGTCCACTTCGCAGATACCTGCCTGCGAGCCACCACATGGGCCATTGAACAGTGACTTTGCACAGCGACTAACCGGGCATATACCACCCGTCAAATGCAACACGCAGTTACCGCAGCCCTGGCAACGTTCTTCCCAGACACCATGCTCGGCAGGGTATCCCATGAATTTGGTATTAAGTGCTGGCAGCACGCGTTTCTCCGGGAACTGCTGCGCCAGCGACTGCACACCGACACCGCAACCAAGTGACAGTATGGCGTCGTATTCATCCAGACCGGCTTCCAGTGGAGCGTTGTACTCGGCTTCACACTGGCGTTGCACAATCGCTTCGTCGACATTGACAACGTCGCCATCCAGGTCGGTTGACATACGCAGTGACGCCGATAGCACGCCTACTTCCTGCCGACCACCTGCAAAGCACACAGTGACGCAGGTGCCACAGCCAACGGCGAGGACCTTCTTACAGCCCTTAAGCATGGACTTGATTTCATTCAGTGGTTTCTGTTCGGCAACAATCATGATTGGCCCTCGGTTCGGGTATTGCTGGTCTCTCCCGATAAAGGAGATGGCCCAAGCTCTTTGATGGTTTCGACAAAATTGGTAATTTCGACGACAAACTGTGCACCCATGGCGGCGGAGATATTGACCATGCGGGTACGGTGTTCTTCAAGACCGATTGTCTTGAGTAATTCCCTGAGATGGGTAACACGGTGTTTCGCCTGAGTGTTACCCTTGATGTAGTGACAGGTACCAGGCAGGCAGCCAGCTACTACGACACCATCCGCGCCTTTTTCCATGGCGTGCAGGATTTCCAGCGCATTGGCGCGGCCAGTGCACGGTAGTTCGACAATTTTCACCGATGGTGAATAGCTGATGCGCCCACCACCTGCGAGGTCGGCAGCCGAGTAGGCACAATGACGGCAACAAAAGGCAACGATTTCTGGTTCAAAGCTGGTCATTTCGGAACTCATTTAAATATAAGCCTTTTCAAACAGAGCATTGAGTTTGGCGTGGATCTGGTTTTCGGTGTAGTGCCTCAGTTCGATCGCAGAAGCTGGGCAGGACGCCGTACATAAACCACAGCCCTGACATAGTGCGGACTCGATATAAGCCGCACCCTGAATACCGCCGATACTTTGCAAATCGTTAGAAATCTGCGGTGCACCAAAGGGGCAACTGCGCAGGCAGGTCAGACAGGCAACACATTTGTCTTTGTCGACCTGAGCTACGGGGCCACCGGTGGTTAGTGTGTCACGCGATAATATTGTTGTAGCTCGCGCTGCAGCTGCCTTCGCCTGAACGATAGATTCCGATAACAACTTGGGATAATGCGCCAGACCTGCCATGAATACGCCGTCAGCGAGAAAGTCTACGGGGCGCAACTTGACATGTGCTTCGAGGAAAAAACCATCGCTATCCTGCGCTACTTTTAACCGCGTGGCGAGGTCAGTAGCAGCAGGTGACGGTACCACAGGCGTACTCAGAATCACCATGTCGGGGTTTAGTTCCATCTGCTTACCAAGAACTTCTTCCCAGACACTTACGTTCAGAGCACCATCGGCATTGATGCCAACCTCAGCTTCCTTACCATCTTCGTAGCGCACGAACAGCACTCCCGCCTCACGCGCCTGGGTGTAAATGCGTTCTTTGAAACCGTAGGTACGGATGTCTTTGTAAATTACCGTAACCTGCGCTGAAGGGTTTAAGCGTTTCAGTGTAAGGGCATTCTTCAAAGCGCTAGTACAGCAAATTCGGCCACAATATTTATCGGCCGGGCCTACACACTGAATCATTACAATATTATTTGGGGCGCTGCCGGTGCCGTTTTCAATCTCAACTAACTGACCCTCAAACTGCTGCTGTGTAGTGATACGAGGGTCGGTACCGTATGCATACTCTTCGCCCCGATATTCAACACCACCGACGCAAACAATGGTTGCACCGTGACTAATCTCAAGTTGTTGTTTGCTGTCCTTGTAGCCAACAGTCGAAGAAAAATTACCCATGAAACCCCGAGCCTGTACCACTTCAGCATTGAAGTGCAGAGTGATGGATGGGTGACTTTCTACTCTGTCGACAATGCTTTTAAGGTAATCCTGTGGCCCTGGATGTGCATCCGTACCAGATGGAGGCAATGTCGCTTCGATACCAAAGTCTTCCAGGCCATAGTGTAGATAACGTAATGCGCCACCGAGTTCACTATCGCGTTCCACCAGATCTACCGGAAAACCCTGGTCAGCCAGTGTGAGTGCGGCTTCCATCCCGGCTGCACCACCACCAATAACTAGTGCGCCACGTTGTACCGACATTTCGCTGGTCGCCAGCGATTGCAGGTTGTTAGCACGGGCAATCGCCATGCGCACCAGATCTCGTGCTTTTGCAGTTGCATTGTCCCAGTCATGCGAGTGTACCCAGGAACACTGATTGCGGATGTTTGCCATGTCGAGCAGGTATGCGTTTAACCCCGCTGAACGCAGCGATTTGCGAAATACCGGTTCATGCGTTAATGGCGTACAGGCTGCAACTACGACACGATTAGCACCGGTCTTCTTCACTGTTTCGGTGATATGCGCCACGCTATCCTGCGAGCAGGCATACATTGGGTGCTCGGCGTGAACCACACCGGGTAGACTGCTGGCGTATTCGGCTACTGCGGGTACGTCCAGGTAACCAGCAATGTTGGTACCGCAATGACAGACAAAAACCGCAACTTTAGGATTCTCTGTTGCTATATCGCGCTCGGCTGGAAATACCGCTTCACGGGTTTGTGTACCGCGTGACTCGCGCAGCATGATACCGGCCTGTGCTGCTGCACCACTGGCTTCGAGTAGCGATTCTGGAATATCCTTCGGCTCACGAAATGGGCCAGCTGCATAAAACCCGTCGCGACTGGTTTGTAGCGGATTGTATAGTCTGGTTTTACAAAAGCCATAGTCATCGACTTCGACGTCAAGACGCTGCGCCAGGTTCTTGGTGCTCTGGTCGATTTCCATGCCAATCGACAGGACCACCATATCGAAAACTTCTTCGCGCAGTTCACCGTTCACCCCGGCACCGCGATCCATATAACGTAGCATCAGGTTATTGCTATGTGGGTCTTCGATAATCTTCGACACACGACTGCGGGTGTAACGCACCCCCAGATTGTCACGTGCATTGTTGTAATATGCTTCGTAGCCCTTGCTGAAAGAGCGCACGTCCATAATGAAGATTTCCATATCGATTTCGGGCCAATGCCCCTTTGTCATGGTGACCTGCTTGGTAGCGTACATACAGCATACCGATGAGCAGTAATCATGATTGGCATCGCGGGAGCCGACGCATTGTAACCAGGCTATACGTTTTGGACGTTGGTCGTCAGATGGGCGTAGCACCTTGCCAGCGGTCGGGCCTGAGGCCGATAACAGGCGTTCGTATTGAATCGATGTGAGTACATTGGCATAGCGACCCAGGCCAAACTCTTCGGAGTGCTCGGCTTCATAAGGTCGGTAACCGGGTGCCATGATGACCGCGCCAACTTCGACTTCATGCGTTTTTGCGAGGCCATTCATATCAATGGCGCCAATCTCACAGGCGTCTTCACAGGCCAGACATTCAGAACAAATGCCGCAGTTCAGGCAACGCGCGGCTTCGGCCATGGCCTCTGCCTGCGTAAAGCATTGGTCAACTTCACTAAAACCATCACGCTGATCGAGTGGGATGGTTGCATACTTTTGCCGAGAGGTATGTTTTAAATCGCCATTTTTAACCCGAGCATCGAGTTGTTGCTGAGTAAAGCTTGCGACCTTGCGATCTTCCTCGGCGGCAGGTAACTCTTCACCACGCAGGTAATGCTCGATAGAAGTGGCGGCTTTATGGCCAGTAGCGACGGCTTCAATAACAAATGAGGTTCCGCTAACGGCGTCACCGGCGGCGAAAATGCCGGGCAGACCCGTGGCGAAGCTATGGGCATCGACTTCAAGCGTATGGTTAGGACTAACTGTGACACCGCTAGATTCGGGGATTAACGATAGCCCAGCTTTTTGCCCGGCTGAGAAAACCACTACATCTGCATCGATAGTAAATTCAGAGCCCGCGATTACATCTGGTGTCCAACGCCCATTTTCATCGATGTTAAATTTGTTAACACGCTGGCATTCAAGACCAGCAACCTTACCATTGCCATCATCCCTGATACCGAGGAAATTCATTGAGGTGTGCAGCGGAATATTTTCTTCGCGAGCACCGGCAACTTCTTCGGGGCTGGCGGGAATTTCACTTTCGCTTTCACGCATTGCAACCTGTACATCAGCCGCACCAAGTCGCCTGGCCGTACGCGCAACGTCCATTGCAACATCGCCACCACCGATGACGACAATACGCTTGCCGTCTATATCATCGCGTGGATCACGGTTACTACTGTCGAGCTGATGCAGGCGGACATCGCGCAGCAGCACTGTATTGATAATAATGCCATCAAGGTCATTACCGGGAATAGGCAGGCGGTTACCTTCGTGCGCACCAACCGCAACTAGTACAGCCTTGAATCCATCGGCGATCAAATCATCAATATTATCGACCGATGTGGATAGACGTAGCTCTACGCCCAGATCGACGATATCGGCAACTTCACGCTCGATGATGTCGGCGGGTAGTCGATATTCGGGAACCCCGACGCGCAACATGCCACCAGCTACTGGTAGTGATTCGAATACGGTAACAGCATAACCCGCAAGCGCCAGATCCTGGGCTGCGGTCAGACCACAGGGGCCAGCACCGATGATGGCAATTTTTTCATCGTGCAGACGCTCTGCCGGTTTGGGGATAACACGTTCCTTGTGCATCATGGTATCGGTGACGTAACGTTTCAGGCCACGGATACTGATCGGCTCATCGACCTTGCCTCGGCTACAGGCGTCTTCGCAGCGAGCATTACAAATGCGCCCACAAATTGCAGGGAAAGGATTGTCGCGCTTTATCGAACGATAGGCCTCTTCGATTCGTCCCTCAGCAATCATGGCGATATAACCCTGCGCACGCTGCCCGGTAGGACAGGCATCACGGCAAGGAGCAACGCCGCTTTTTTCTATCGCGAATGCATTGGGCGCACCCTGCGGATAGAGTTTGTAGGCAGCGCGGCGTTTCACCAACAGACCGTCGAATTCGTTATCGGTGGGAACCGGGCAAACCTCGGCACATTTGCCACAGGCCGTGCATTTGTCGGCATCAATAAAGCGTGCACTACTATGCAGGGTAGCGGTGAAATTTCCGATTTCACCCTCGACTTTTACAACATCGGTATTGGTCAGGACATCAATATCAAGGTGTTGTTCCGAATCGACAAGACGAGGTGAGATTGTGCACATCGCACAATCGTTGGAGGGAAAAGTCTTGTCCAGGCGCGCCATATTGCCGCCAATGGCAGAATTCTTTTCGACCATGTAAACCTTATAACCGGTATTTGCAAGGTCCAACGAGGCTTGCATACCCGCGATACCACCACCAATGACAAGTGCTGCACCATTTGGATTGTGCAGACTATCATTATGGTTCTTGTTCGAATCTAATGGCATGTGCCAGTGTCCCCCAGATCATCATAACGCGCCGGATTTTGCCAAACCACTGACGACAGCACAGATTGTTGTTTTAGATGGCCGCCTGCTTAGGGATAAACGACACTTTCTTGATGTTCTGCGACTTTCTTGAGTATGGACAGTCCGGTAATCCAGCCATCTTTAATCCATTGAGTAAATGTTGTAAATCTTCTGTCTGGCTATATGGAAAGTACCTGGGAACATTTGATACATGTAGTCTATGGTTGTTTGATAACGCCATAAGGTCGAGTCGGAGTTTTTGGAGTCTGTGGAATAACCTCGAGACGGGTGTGCATACTCTATTCCTATTGAATTTGTTGTCGTGGCCGGGGAGAGATCTTGACAAAATTATCAGACAGGCAGTTCATCTTTAATCTAATCGTCACAAACTGAATAATGCCGGCAGACCGTAATACTTTCCAGCAGTAGCAATCACTACAACCAGAATTCCGATAATGGTGTTTATACCAACCAATCGACGTATTTTGGCAAGTGCAGCCCCGCCAGCCGACCAATTCTTCTCGGCAACGGCGTTGGAGAGCGCTCTGTATGGAACAATATACACATAAGCAAAAATACCCATCATTATCAAACCAGCACCAAGCATATAATGCACATGCATGGGAGAACCAACTATACCACCGAGATTGAACTCAATTATCCACAGTCCTGAGCCTAACAGTACCGTAACAGCCAGCCACACCCACCGGAAAAAGCGTCTGAATACACCAAGCCACAACTGCAAACGAATTGGTGGGTCTAACAAATCTACAACTACCGGTCGTAAAACCTGGTGTGCAAAAAACATACCGCCCAACCACAATACTGCACTTAAAGTGTGCAAACCTATTGCCATAGACATACATACCTTTTTATATAAAAATAATAATTTCTCGTAAAGCCACACCTGGAATCAGGGGGGTAGTATACATATTGTTTGATAGTTGGTTTTCGACCTGGAACCTTGAGAGGTATTTCTCCCAATCATCGATACAATCCAACATTGGCTTTACAGGCACTAATTTTTCATTTTCGCCCATAAAATGCGCTCGAGCAACGCGCGCAAGCCATCTTCTCAATACCAGGGATTTGTTGGTCGATTCGCGAATTTCATCCAACACCTGCTTTGGTAGTCGACTTCGGAGCAATGTGAAATCAGCCACCAGCACACCTACAAAGCCATACTAGTTTGAGCCAACAGAATTTTATGCAAGACCTGAATCAGTTCTGAGTTCTGGTTCGACTCACTCTCGATAATGCCAACCACGCGCTTAACTGGTTTTGATCCAAAAGGTGAGAACACCAGTTTCTGGTCAAAATCTCCGCGGTGGCTACGCAAAGGTACTATGGAGACACCCAGTCCCTCGGCTACCATCAGTTTTATGGACTCCATAGAATCGACTTCCATGTTGGCATGTACCTTGATGTTTCTTTCGGCCAGCAGGGAGTCGATCATCTGGCCGATCCAGGACTGTTTGTAAAACTGTAAAAACGGAAAACGGCTGAGTAGCTCAATATCAGACAAACCTTCTGTGCCAGGTGGTGAAATAACCATTAATGGTTCTGCCGCGAATGGGTGCCAGGTTAAACCGGGGTAACTGCGCAGCGGCTCGCTAACTATGGCGCCATCGAGTTTTCCCTTTTGTACCATAGCCGTTATCTCACGAGAAAGCCCTGTAACCAGGTTAACCAGTAAGCGAGGGTGTTGTTGTTGCATCTGCGATAATGCTCTGGGTAATACACCTGTCAATACCGAGGGAATAGCTCCTATATGCAGGGTTCCGCTATAGTGGCGCTCGGTAAATGTCAGCTTTAATTTATTTAACTGCTGGATCAACGGGCGGGATTTTTGTACCAGCAGCGCGCCATCGGCATTCAATACGGGTGGGCGTTTGCTGCGATCAAACAGTACCGTGTCGAATGATTCCTCCAGTGATTTTATCTGCAGGCTAACCGCTGACTGAGTGAGACCAATAGAATCCCCGGCGGCGGCGAAGCTACCATAATCAGCCACCGCCAGCAGCACTTCCAGACCCTTATATGGAACCATATTGCATGAGTTAGTTTAAAGTTAAGCTTAAATTATATTCGTTTGATTAAAGTATTTCAAAATTCTAAACTGTATCAAAATATTTTGAGCTTCGCTTTTTAATACTCCGATGACAAATACTTCACCATTAAATGGAATACGTGTACTCGATGTGTCACGTATTTTAGCTGGACCGAGTTGTACTCAGTTACTAGGCGACTATGGTGCTGACGTTATCAAAGTTGAACGCCCCAGGACTGGCGATGATACTCGACGTTGGGGGCCTCCATTTCTACAGGACCAGCAAGGACAGGATACGGCAGAATCGGCCTACTATCTCAGCGCCAACCGCAACAAGCGCTCTGTTACGGTCAATATGGCCAGCGAGCAGGGGCAGTCAATCATCCGTGAGCTGGCGGCAGGTAGCGATGTCTTTATCGAGAATTTCAAGGTAGGTGGTAGCAAAAAATTTAGTCTTGATTATGACACTTTAAAGCGTATCAACCCGAAACTGATTTATTGTTCGATTACCGGGTTCGGCCAGACCGGACCGTATGCAGAATTGTCTGGTTATGATTTTATGATTCAGGCCATGGGTGGCATTATGAGCCTGACAGGTCCAGTCGATGGTGATCCCTTCAAAGTCGGTGTCGGTATTGCCGATATCATGTGTGGCATGTATGCCTGCACTGCGATACTCGCGGCAATGCAGCACCGTGAAAAATCTGGCGAGGGGCAGTATATTGATGTGTCACTGCTGGATTCACAGGTAGGCTGGCTAGTGAACAGTGCGCAGAATTATCTGACTTCTGGAGAATCAGCCGTGCGCTACGGTAATGGTCACCCAAATATTGTGCCCTACGAAGTATTTCCCGGTAGCGATGGACATTTTGCCCTTGCAGTTGGCAATGACAAACAATTCCAGGGTTTTTGTGAAGTGATTGAGCGCCCCGGAATGTCTGACGATGAAGCGTTTGCTACTAATGCTAATCGAGTAATAAATCGTGCAACCCTGATTCCTGAACTATGTCAGATTTTGGCGCAGAAGCCAGTAGATTATTGGCTCAAGGCGTTGAGTGCCGAGGGCATTCCATGTGGGCCGGTTAATAATGTCGAGCAGGTATTTTCGGATCCCCAGGTTTTATCAAGAGGAATGAAGCTGCAAATGCCCCAGCCCGGTAACACCGAAAAAAGCATCGATTTAATCGGTAATCCGGTTAAGTTTTCAAGTACTCCGGTTAGCTACCGACATTCCCCTCCCGAACTCGGTCAGCACACCGACGAGATATTATCCGACTTGCTGGGTTTATCAGAAAAAGAACTTGCCGAATACCGACAGCAAGACGTTATTTGATTTCATATTAGAGGTTTGACATGTTTGATTTAACAGCGACACAGATTGAAATTCAGGAAAATGCACGGAAGTTTGTGGCAGACAAAATTGCGCCGCACGCCGCTGAAATCGATCGCAGCGAAGCTTACCCGTGGGATAACGTAGAGGCGCTGACCGAAGCAGGTTATATGGGAATGACCATCCCTGAAGCTTACGGTGGTTTGGGGCTGGGATATCTGGAAACCGTTCTGGTTGTTGAAGAAATGGCGAAAGCCTGTGGCGTGACCGCACGTATTGTTGTTGAAGGCAACATGGGCGCCCTGGCTGCCATCATGAAATATGGCAACGAAGAGCAAAAGAAAATCGCGGCTGATCTGGTGCTTTCGGGTGACAAACCAGCAATCTGTATTACCGAGCCAGGCGCGGGTAGTGCGGCCACTGAGATGACAACTCGCGCTGATAAAAAAGGTGATAAATATATCATCAATGGCACCAAGCACTGGATTACCGGTGGTGGTGTATCCAGGTTGCATTTGATATTTGCTCGAGTTTTCGAAGGTGGCGTCGACAGAGGTATTGGTGGTTTTATCTCTATCAGAGGTGAGTCAGACGGATTGAAAATTGGAACTCGTGAACCAGCTATGGGACTTCGTGGAATTCCTGAAACCGAGATTATCTTTGACAATCTTGAACTTTCAGCAGACCGCCTGATTCAACCACCCGAAGGTCTCGCCCGAGGTTTTGCCGGGTTGATGAATGCCTACAATTCTCAACGAGTCGGTGCGGGAACGGTTGCACTCGGTGTCGCCCAGGGGGCCTATAATCTGGCACTGGACTACATTCAGCAACGCGAGCAATTT
This sequence comes from Gammaproteobacteria bacterium, assembly GCA_024224415.1. Lineage (GTDB taxonomy): Bacteria > Pseudomonadota > Gammaproteobacteria. The sequence goes on from JAAENK010000113.1 coordinate 19,965, forward strand.
GGGCGACCGATCTGTGAATTCCAGGGTATGCAGTGGATGCTGGTCGATATGAATATCAAACTTGAAGCAGCCAGGGCTCTGATCTACAAAGCTGCGAGTAGTGGTAAGGATGGATTCCCCGATATGGCCGATGCAGCACGAGCCAAAGTCCTGGCATCGGAATCTGCTATACAGGTTACCAATGATGCGCTACAAATGTTTGGTGCGGCCGGGTATTCGAGGAATCTTCCGCTTGAACGCATGGTACGCGACGCACGCATGTTTACTATCGGTGGTGGAACTGCGCAGATATTACGAACCGTCATTGCGTCTAAATTGCTGGAACGTAAACTTCCGCAGACTCGTAATGGCTACATCGAGAAAAACTAATCAATCAATTCAGGATCAGGCATGGCTAATGCAGCAGAAATAATCGCAAAGAGACTTCACCAGGCTGGTGTCCGCAAAGCATGGGGTATTCCTGGCGGTGAAGTGTTGACGATGATTAAGGCTCTCGGTGAAACAGGCATCGAGTTTATTATGGCCAGGCATGAAAATGCAGCCGGGTTCATGGCTGAAGGCACACATCATGCCACCAATACCCCGGCAGTGCTTGTCGCTACCATTGGTCCCGGCGTGGCTAATGCAGTTAACTTTATTGTAAATGCCCAGCAGGACAAAGTTCCGGTTATTTACCTGACGGGCAGAGTTGATCCTAAAGAAGCTGCAGTTTACACCCACCAGGTTTTTGATCATGCGGCCTTACTCAGACCCATTTCCAAGGCATCGCTTGAAATTACCGATGGTGCAGTGGAAGAAATTATTGATAAAGCCGTCGCAATCGCAATGGATGATCCACCGGGTCCAGTGCATGTGGATATACCAATATCACTGGCGGGCAAGCCTCAGCTCGAACGAGAAATTAAACCCCGAGTAGCGGTACGTCATGGCACGGCATCAGGTGCTAATTTTGAACTAGCCCAGGCCTGGCTGTCTGAGGCAAAAAAGCCACTGATGATAGCAGGCGTTGAAGCCTTATATCAGTATGCTGAAAATGACCTGGCTGAATTTTGTACATCGCTGGGTATTCCGTTGATCACAACCTATAAAGCTAAAGGCATATTATCCGAAGACCATCCTATGAGTCTGGGTGGGGCCGGATTATCGCCCAAAGCAAACCAGGTTTTGCTACCTTTTGTGCAGCAGGCAGATGTTATTGTGTTAGCAGGATACGATCCTATTGAAATGCGCGACACCTGGCGAAGTCCCTGGGCATCCGATTGCAAAATTATCGAATTAACTGCCATACCCAATACCCATTATATGCACCAGGCTGATATCAGTTTTGTTTGTGACGTGGGTAGTAGCGTGACGGTGCTGGGCAAAAAACGCAATCAAGATGCCGAAAGCTGGGGCGGTGGAACAATAGCAAATACCCGTCAGATGTTAAAACAGACCTTCTTACCAGAGAACGACTGGGGGCCTGCCAGATTGATCAAACTCGCACGTGAAATCATCCCGCGAGATGCGGTGATAACTGCTGATACCGGCGCACATCGAATACTCTTAAGCCAGATGTGGGAGTGTTATCAGGCCCGTAGCATGATCCAGTCATCTGCTTTATGCACCATGGGTTGCGCAGTGCCGATGGCAGTTGGTTATAAGACCAGCAAACCAGAGACCCCGGTCGTAGCATTTACTGGCGATGCGGGCATGGAAATGGTGCTTGGTGATCTGGCGACATTAAGAGATAGCGCCCTGCCGATAATTATTATCGTTTTTGTCGATGCATCGCTGGCGCTTATCGAAATGAAACAAAGAAACCTGCAGTATGAAAATGTTGGAGTCGATGCCAAAGGTGATACTGACTTCGTGAAGATAGCAGAAGCATATGATCTCAATGCAGACTGGGTAACTGACGCGGCTGGTTTCAGTGCTTCTTTGACAAAAGCATTAGCCAGCGATCGGTCAACATTGCTGGCCTGCCGTATAAACAGAAAAAGCTATGATGGGAAGATATGATCAGTTAGCGAGAGATCGCAGTATCCATTTCTATACCTTTTAGCCAATCGACCGCGCGCTCGATAAACTGGCGATTGGGATTATCTTTGTTATAGACGAGGTATCCGGAAAAGGGATATCTGGGTGCCCGCTTAACTCGATAAAGGCGATTTTGTTGTAACAGTGTGCGGATGGTTCGGTGTGGAAAGTAGCCACAGGAATCGTGCTCCAGTACATAGCGTAATCCCAACTCACCATTTCCTATGGTAAGTCGGCTGTGAGGTAGATGTTTTTCCAGTCGCGCAACTTCGCTATTAAACTGGGGGCCCCAATCCATCTGGATATAGGGTGGCATGCGTTCATCATTCAATACCGCTGGCCTACGCGAAACCAGAATCAGGGTTTCATCGGGTAGTGCCAGACTACGCATATCATCAGCTGTGGTTGTAGTGGAAGTGATAGCAAAATCGAGCTCACCGTTTTGCGTTGCGTTCAACATGTCTTTGCTGAAATCGAAGTCAAGAAATAGCTCTGTCTCCGGGAGTGAGTGTGTGATCCAGCCGGCCCAGTCTAAAACCAGTTGCGCCCAGGTGCTGAACTGGCTGCCGATTCTTATCGGTACTGGTCTTGAAACCGGTACCCCCAACATGCTTCTGGCATGATCCCAGGTGTGAGAGATATTCTCGGCATAGGGTAAAAATTCTCGCCCCGCAGAGGTCAGGCTTGCACCCCTGCGTCCGCGTTCGAGTAAACGCTGCCCCAGTTGATCTTCCAGTACTTTAATGCGTGCACTAACCGCTGCCTGGGTAATATTGAGACGTTCCGCTGCAGCATGAAAGCCACCGGTTCTGGATACCGTAATAAAGGTGCGCAGGTGAGTGAGTTGCATAATCACGTATGATAAATAAATTTTATCAAAAATAACAATTTATATTTGCTATCTTTTATCAAAAAATGACTCCAGAATGATCAGCTATTATGCGGGAGGTGATCGCAATGCAAGAGACCGGTTTAAAGACCACCCCTGTAATAACCTATCCAGGATCTGAGAAAACAAATCATGAATTCACGTGAACGCATAATGACAGCACTCGAACTGGGAACTCCG
>JAAENK010000114.1 GCA_024224415.1 Gammaproteobacteria bacterium
CGAGGCTGCATTTGCAGTAGATTTCGTGGAAATCACCGCCGCATATTTTACGTACATTTTCACGGTCTGCTCTGAAAGGTGAAATGAATGCTGTCAGCACGATGATGCCCGCTTCTACGTAGAGTTTTGCCATTTGACCGACGCGGCGGATATTTTCCTTGCGGTCTTCGTCGGAAAAAGCCAGGTCCGCACATAGGCCATGGCGCACGTTATCACCATCGAGCACGAAGGTTCGATAGCCTTTCTGGTGTAACTTTTCTTCCACTGCATGAGCTAGAGTTGATTTCCCTGCACCAGACAATCCAGTGAACCAGAACACGCCGCCCTTGTGCTGGTTTAGTTTTTCCCGGCGTTCACGGGTGACGGTGGCGTGATGCCAGACGACATTGCTGCTCTTTTCTTGATCAGTCATGCTATACCTTCAAATACCTGGTTAAACCTTTTGGTAAATTCGTCCAACATACTTTCGGACAGTCGATTAATGCCAGCCGCTGCCTTTCGACCACCGCCCGACTCAAACTGTCGACAGAACTCGTCGGCGCCTGATTTTGTACTGTATGGAGCCCGCACGCTGACCCGAAAATACCCATCGCCCATATCAACCAGCAGTGCGTGCGCCCGGACCGGATTCTGTTTTGCAAGGTCGTTGCCCATCACGCCAACAATGCGTTTTGCCCAGGATTCATTGGGCAGCAAGTATACCGCAGCAGTGTCTGTTTGTGAGGCTGACTTTAAATTTTCTGACAATACCATATCGGTTTGATATTGCTGACGCAATGTCTCGTAGCCCGATTCTTTCTGGATAAAATCGGTCGGATTTTGATACTGACTCACGAGTCCAAACAGATCTGCTGGGTGATACATCAAATCTTCCAACTCGAAGCCATAACCATTGTAATTCAGACAAATGCCTAACAGCTGATATTCAACAAGCGTGGTTGCATCCAGACCGATTGATTCACCCAGTTTTGTGGCCACGGCATCAAAATTATCACCAAACGCTCCGACAACTGCCCAATGAGCCTGTGCGCCACCCAAATATTCATTGATAATTAAACTGGTACAGATATCGGCGGTAGGGTCGATATGCAGATCCAGATTTTCATGCGTTGGTAATTCACCAGGAAAATGATGGTCAGCATAGAAAACGGCTGCACCTGCTGCCAACACGGTCTGCAATGAGTCACGGTTTTTATCCAGGGAAATATCGAGTACTACTATTTCGTCACCCACCTGTGCTTCAACCTGCTTCAGCAAGTCTATTTGACGCTTAAGCCCGGATATTCGGATAGATTCTTTTGGCCATTGCAAGCGCAATTGCTGCAAAGCACAAATACCGTCAGCATCGCCATTGAATACGTCGTAGTTGGCCATTCGATTGTTTTACAATGCTAAATCGTATTTAGAAATATAGGCTTCGTCCATAAGATTGCCGTGGTCGCTTTGCTCCCTCGCAATGACGAGTATTTTTTTTCTAAAAGGGAATATCGTCGAATCCATCGTCGATAGGTGCAGTGTC
>JAAENK010000115.1 GCA_024224415.1 Gammaproteobacteria bacterium
CTGCCAGGAGTGGATCATAATGCTGATCAATACTGTTACAAAATTCTGCATGGTTACCGGTAGGAAATTCAAGATCACCATAGTCGGCTACCCTGATTTTATCGAAAACGCAAAAGTCCCAGGGGAATCGTTTCTCTTCCCAGCGTAAACTGCCGCTTGCCTGCCGAATTGCCACAGGACCGCTACGGGTGCCTGCGCGACCTGATGTGGCAAGATCGTAAGGCAGGCCGATAATAAAAACGTCGGCATCTTGTCGGTTTCGACTCAGGGTGACACCCATGTAGGTAAAAATATTTGCATGCAGGGAGATGCTGCTGGTGAAGTGTTGATCGCTCATGATGTATCTCGTTTACAAATACCAGTCGTATTCACGTGCACTGATGTATTGTTCAAAGGCCATGGTTTCTGCTTCTCTTTGTTGACAATAAAGTTCGATAAAATCACGCCCGAGTATTGTCATCAGGGCTTCGTTGCCAATGGTTGCACCGAGAGCGGCTGCTAAGCTTAGCGGCAGGTTTTCATCACGACCGTTAACAGCCTGATTGTAGGGTTTGCCGGGATCGATTTTTTGATCAATGCCATGCAATATTCCTGCAAGCGTGATGGACATTGCCAGGTATGGATTAGTGTCGGCTCCCGGCACGCGATTTTCAACACGCCATGCGCCATCTTTGGCAAGCGGAATACGAAATGCCACGGTACGATTTTCATTGCCCCAGGTCAGGCTTACCGGTGCACAGTTGGTGCCCCCCACGTAGCGTCTAAAGGAGTTGATATTTGGTGCCCAAAAGGACATGGCAGCAGGCATGCTGTCGATTAATCCGCCGATGGCATGGAGCAGGCGCTGATGTGGTTTGTCACCGGCAGCAAAAATATTATTACCTCTCTTGTCGACCAGGCTGATATGCATATGTAACCCGTTTCCAGGTTGTTCGAGCATAGGTTTGGCGATAAAGCTACCCATCATGCCATGCTTCTTCGCGATTTCCATGACAATACGTTTAAACAGGCAGGTTTCGTCGGCAGCTCGAAGTACGTCGTGATGATGGTTGAAGTTGATTTCATATTGTCCAGCGCCCATCTCCGAGGATATTGCCCCGGTCTCAATGTTTTGCAGTTTGCAGGCATCGATAATATCGTCGATTATCACCTCGAAATCAGAGATTCGGGAGCTGGAAAGAACCATCGGTGTATCGAGCTGTCCAGTTTTTGGGTTACGTACGATCTTGATAATACCGTTGTCATCGCGATCGGGTGCAAACAGGTAAAATTCCAGTTCAAAAGCCACCATTGGCCGCCAGTTTTTCTTTTCAAATTGTTTTAACACGCGCTCCAGGACGTTGCGTGGTTCGAAGTAGACCGGCTTATTGTCGTTGGTGGATGTAACCATAACCTGAAGACGTGGTTTGCTACCCCAGGTATTTACCGCGAGACTGTCTTCTATGATATGGAAGTGTGCGTCAGGATCACCATCGTCGACGCCGTAGTATATGCCATCGAGTGCTTCTCCCACTGTGCTCAGAACAAACATGCTCATAGGCAATGCCAGTCCATCGCGTGCAAAGGATTTGATTTTTTCAACCGGGTAGCGCTTGCCAAAAAAATGGCCACAGAGATCTACACAGAGAACTTCGAGCTCGTCGATGCCGGCATGCTTATTCAGTAAAGATTCAACTTTCGTGAGGAACGGCTGATCAGATTTTTTATTCATATTTCAACTTTTTCTGGATGTTAATCCATTAGTTCAGGCAACGCCTTTGAAGACGTCATATATACCGTCGAGCGATTTGACCGAGGCGATTCCATCGCGGATATCGGCTTCGATGGCGCGACATAGATCATCTGCGTTACCTTTCCTGAGTGCGGCGATAGCTTCGACATGTCTATCAACCAGGTAAGTTTTCTCAAGTTTGCTGATAGCGATTCTGGAGAAAGGACCGAGCTGAAGCCACAGGCTCTCGATGAGTGGTACCGATATCTGATGCGGGTTGGTAGAATACAGACGACGATGAAAGTCGTGATTAGTCAAGCTGATTTCCTCAACCTGTCCTGCTTCTACTGCGGCGTCGATTTGGCCATCGATTCGTTCCAGTTCGGTGATATCTGAGGCCTTAATGTGTGGCAGAGCGGTGCCCGCGGCATGGGTTTCCAGTAAGATTCGCAGGTCGCAGAGTTCATTGAACTTTTCTGCAGTCATCATTGGTACGATTACTCGTCGGTTGTCCTTGACTTCAACGGCACCCTCGCTAGCCAAACGGTGTAAGGCTTCGCGTACCGGCATTGGGCTGACTTGCAGCATTTGCGCCAGACCACGAATAGTCAGGGCATGACCAGGACTGATGCGACCGCAGAGCAGATTGCGACGCAAGAGCTGATAAACCCATTGGTGGGTTCTCAAGTGCGGAGCTTTTTCCAACATGCGTAATTCGAAATTGGTCGATCTGGATGCCTTCATGCCTGCCTAATTCCCTCTTCTGAGTATCTGTTGATCTAATATGAGCGGCTTGATCTTGTTCGAACATTGTGATCACATTAGCGGCGTCATGCAAGTGTTTAGGTATGATTCAACGTTTAGGTGAAACCAGCAATCCTGAAGATATAGGCAATGAATAGATGAAGATTGGCATACTCGAAACCGGACTGTTAAACGATAAACTCAGTGGTTCCTACCCGGCTTATCCGATAATGTTTGAGGCGCTGTTAAATCGTGCGGGGAAGGCGCTCAGCTATCAAAGCTATAGCGTTATTCGTGGTGAAATGCCCGATTCGGTCAATGATTGCGATGGCTGGTTGATTACTGGATCGCGTCATGCCGCATATGAGAATTTACCCTGGATGCTTGGTCTGCAGTCATTTATTGGTGATATTTACCAGGCCAGGGTGCCGCTGGTAGGAATTTGTTTTGGTCATCAGATCATAGCACAGGCGCTAGGTGGCGAGGTGGTTAAATCAGACAAAGGCTGGGGCGTCGGAGTGCAGTCGTATTGCATCAATAAACCTCAGCCATGGATGCAGGAATCTCCTCAGCAGATTCGGATTTATGCTTTCCATCAGGATCAGGTGGTTAAGTTGCCTGCTCAGGCAAGTGTGTATTCGAGCTCGGATTTTTGCCAATATGCGGGGCTGATTTATGGTGATTCTATAATCACCATGCAGGCGCATCCAGAGTTCGAGGAAGAATATGAACTGGCTTTGCTGAAATTGTATGGTGGCGATGTCATACCCTCGACTGATGCTGACGCGGCATTGGAAAAAATGGAAATTTTGGGTGAAAAAGCCGATACCCAAATGCTGGCAGAGTGGATAGTTGCGTTTTTTGTCGGTTTCAATCGCGAAAAGGTTTAATTGGCGGTTCTCAATTTTTCAAGCCTGGCTGATTGCAACTCCAGATATTCTGCAAAATTGCTCTGTGGCATAGGCCGGCCAAAAAAGTATCCCTGCGCAAAGTCACATCCGAGTAGTTGCAGGTATTGCCATTGTTCCTCGGTTTCGACACCTTCGGCAATGACTTCGAGGCCAAGACCATGTGCCATGGCGATGATGGCCTTTACAAGTACTTTGCTTTCCTTGTCGTGGGGGATATCCATGATAAAGCTGCGATCAATTTTAACCGTACTGACCGGATAGTTTTTAAGATAACTGAGTGCCGAGAATCCGGTGCCAAAATCGTCTACCGAAAGTCGAACGCCGCAATTGTTGATTTCGTTGATGTAAGTCGTTACCTGTATCGAGTGATCGAGTAACAGGCCTTCGGTTATTTCAATTTCAAGTAGCGATGGATCCCAGTTATGTAACGCGATCTGATTTTTTATGGTGTCGAATAGCAGGTTATTGCGAAACTGGATGGTCGAGGCGTTAACAGCAAGACGCAATCCAATGTCGTGCTGCTCAAGCCAGTTAACACCGGCTTCGATGGCCTTTATCAGGACCCAGCAGCCAAGCTCTGGAATAAGCCCAGAATTTTCCGCTGCTGGAATAAATTCATCGGGCGTTACTGGCCCCAGAGTAGCACTTTCCCAGCGTAACAGTGCTTCGGCCGAAACGGGCAGTCCTGAGCAAACATCGACAATTGGCTGAAAATGGACTGAGAGCTCGTCGTTGGGTATGGCTTTTTTGAGATTATCCTGAAGCTCTATCTGGCGATGGGCATGACGGTTGATTTCTTCGGAAAAGAAGCGGAAGGTGTTTTTACCTTCTTTCTTGGCTTGATACATGGCCTGATCAGCGTGATGTAACAAGGTTGCGGTGTCGCTACCATGATCGGGATACAACGCAATACCGATACTCGAGCTAACTGCGATACTGTGCCCATCGTGTTCTATGGATTCCGTGGTCACTTCCAACAGGTTTTCAATTTTTTTAATTAGAGTACGGCTTTCATTGATATCGCTAATCAGCACAACAAACTCGTCACCGCCTATGCGACCTACGGTGTCGGTTACTCGGATTATATCCACCAAATTATTTGAAATTTGTTTGAGTAGTAAGTCTCCCATTACATGCCCATACTTGTCATTAATATTTTTAAAACCGTCGAGGTCGATATATATTACTGCGCTGGTATAACTGTATCGTTCGGAACGATGGATTAGCCGATTAAGCTCATCGTATATACCTCGCCTGCTATATAGCCCGGTCAGGAGGTCATGCCTGGCCATGTGTTCGACACGTGATTCTGCATTTTTACGCTGGATAACTTGTTCTTCGAGACCCGAACGCAATCTCCAGAGGTCGAGAAATATCCGAACTTTTGAAAGCAGGACGGTCTTACGAATGGGCTTCTGGATATAATCCACTGCGCCGGCAAGGTAGGCACGCTCAATATGGTCATCCTGCTGATGCGCAGTCAACAAAATGATGGGTATAGATCGGGTTTTTTCGTTTTTCTGCATAATTTCGGAAACTTCAAACCCATTCATTTCTGGCATTTCGATATCGAGTAATATCAATGCTATGTCGTCATGTTTTAACGTCTCGTCCAGCGCCACCTGGCCAGATTCTGCGGTAATGATCCTGGCCTTGACATTTTTCAGTAATACCTTAAGTGAAACCAGATTGGCTTTAATATCATCAACTATGAGTATTTTCGCGTTAGGCATAGGGTTTATCGTGTATCAGTGCGACTAGTATGCTGTCCGGTTAATGTATTCATCATCAGATTGTTGATATATGGAAAAGGCTATTTGCACAGTCCGTTGATATGGTAGGTAAAGTCCATTTGTTAGAGTATAGGTAAAAATATGGTTTTTTCTTAATTAGTATGAGAACTGGTCTATAAACTAAATGTAGACTTCAATATCCAGCTTAAAATATGACTGAAATCCTCCTCAAACCAGATATTTTACTGACTACAGGCTCTGTGCAAACTGGGGCAACTATCTGTAAATTACTGGGAAGCAGTTTTTCGGTAAGTAGCGTCAATGATGCGGAATCTGCCTGGAATGAAATTGTAGAAAATCAGGCGATATCGGTTTTGATTTGTGAATTATCACTGGCAACAGATCAATTTGGCCTGCTTGAGCGACTTCGAAATGCCAACGAAAAACGTGTCACCGCAATGCCTGTGCTTTTGCTGATTGGGGAAACCGATAATGACGAAAGTTGTGAAACAGCATTTCGTGCTGGCGCCACTGACTTCATTAATATGCCTTTCGTCAGCAGTGAGTTAATAACCCGCGTACGTTTGCATGCGCAGCTATTCCTCAAACATCGCAATGGTCAATCCGTGGATGTTCGTTCAACTACTGCTACCAACGTTTTACAACAGCTTGCCCAGGAAAATGTCTTTAATTCGCGGTTGCAGCAGGAAATATCTTTTTCGCAGCGCCACAAGACATATTTTAGCGCCTGTAAACTGAAACTGGATAATCTCAAGGCAATAGTTGCCGGATTTGATAGAAATGCAGCAGTTGCGGTAGTGCAGGCCGTTGCAGGAATATTACAACAGGCGGTGCGTTGTGAGGATACCCTGTGTTCCATGGGTAAAGCCGAATTTTGTATTCTGTATCCGGCAACAAGTGGCATTGGCGCGGCAGTGGCGATAAATAGAATCCTGCAAAAAGTGTCAGCTTGTGAAATCAAGATCGCAGGCAAGCAGGTGCCAGTGTCAATCAGCGCGGCGATTTACACAGATATTGCGAATCAGGATAGCAATGCTGCTGTGATTCTAAATGTGTTGCAATCACGCCTTGATGAAGCCCATGCAAAAGGCGGTAACTGCGTGATTAGTGCTGGCAAGACAGATGAAAAAAACCAGCCGTCGGTCGACCGCGCCCTGGCATTGATTGCCGAGCAACGCACCGAGGTCATAGCATCACAGGCTGGTGCCCTGATGAAATCCATCCTGCCATTGCTTGAATACGCCGACGGTATTCTCAAGCTGGATTTGAATTCGGTTAACCAGAACTTGCGCGAAAGGCTCAAGTAAACTCGAATTATAATAATTAGTTTCAAATCGAAACCTAATGCTTGCTGGTCCTGTCTTTATCATATACTGTTACGTTTTATCTCGTTGCTGATCATCGATTCGGGAAATTGCAGTGAATAGTCTGATTTTTCTGGTTGCTTTACTGGCGTTAATCTATGCCATCGGGCGTCATAACCTGCCTTTCAATAAGGCAGCATTAGTCACCGCGATATTCCTTGTATTTTTTACACTGGTGGATGGGTTTAGTTTTTTTTGGGGTTTGGTTGCAGGGCTAGTATTTTTAGTCCCGGCGATTTTACTGGGTTTTACCGAAATACGTTTGCAATACCTCTCCAGGCCTTTGCGCAAACGTATCAAAGCAGTATTGCCGCCAATGTCGGACACCGAACGTGATGCCATAGAGGCCGGTACCGTTTGGTGGGAAGCGGAATTGTTTCGAGGTTCTCCAGACTGGCGGCAACTACAAAACTACCCAAAACCACAACTAAACGACGATGAGCAGGTCTTTCTCGATGGCCCAGTGGAAGAATTATGCAAAATGATCGATGACTGGGACATTACCCATAATCGGATGGATTTGCCAGAAACCATGTGGACATTTTTAAAGAAGAATCTGTTCTTCGGCATGATTATTCCAAAACGATACGGCGGTTTGGAATTCACTGCGCTGGGGCATTCAGCTGTTGTGACCAAGATAGGGGCCAGAAGTATATCCGCCGCGGTAACGGTGATGGTGCCCAATTCACTTGGTCCCGCTGAGTTATTGCTGCACTATGGTACCAAAGCACAAAAAGATCACTACCTGCCACGCCTGGCCGATGGCCGAGAAATCCCCTGTTTTGCACTGACCGGGCCGGATGCCGGATCCGATGCAGGATCAATTCCAGATACAGGAATTATCTGCAAGGACAAGTTTGAGGGTAAGGAAGTACTCGGTCTGCGCCTCAACTGGGAAAAACGTTATATTACCCTGGGGCCAGTGGCGACGGTTCTTGGTCTGGCTTTTAAGGCTTACGACCCCGATGGTTTGCTCGGTGAGGAGAGCGAATTGGGCATTACCTGCGCATTAATACCAACCGACACCAAGGGCGTTACCATCGGTAATCGTCACTTTCCGATGAACTCGGCTTTCATGAACGGCCCTAATAGTGGTAAAGATGTATTCATTCCGATGGAATATGTAATCGGCGGTGAGGCTAATATAGGTAAAGGCTGGCGTATGCTGGTCGAATCCCTGTCGGCGGGGCGGGGTATCTCGTTGCCGGCGGTTGGCGCGGCAGCAGGTAAAGCCTGCGCCCGGACGACCGGCGCCTATGCGCGTATCCGTCATCAGTTTAATACTTCGATTGGCAAATTCGAAGGTGTCGAAGAGGCATTGGCGCGTATCGGTGGCATGGCGTATATGATGGATGCCGGTCGTCTATTGACGCTTGCCGCGCTTGATAGCGGTGAAAAGCCTTCAGTCGTCACAGCTATCCTGAAATATTACAACACCGAACATATGCGTCAGGTCATCAATGACGCAATGGATATCCACGGTGGTAAAGGCATTTGCATGGGGCCGAGTAACTACCTCGGGCGTTCGTATCAGTCAGTTCCGGTTGGCATTACCGTCGAAGGGGCAAATATTCTCACACGCAGCATGATCATATTTGGCCAGGGCGCGATACGTTGCCATCCTTATCTGGTGAAGGAAATGGAAAGCGCGATGATGATCGACCAGTCTGCTGGTGAAAAGGCCTTTGATCGAGCGCTGTGCGGACATATGACCTATTTTGTCACTAATCTTTGCCGAGCCTTCATTTATGGCCTTAGTGGTAGTCATTTCGCGCCATCACCGGTTAGCGGAAGGATGGCTAATTATTACCAGCGTCTAGGGCAAATGAGCGCAGTATTTGCTGTTACTTCTGATTTGGCGCTGATGATACTTGGTGGAGCATTTAAACGTAAGGAAATGCTATCAGGACGCTTTGCCGACGCGCTCGGTTATATGTTTTACGCCTCAGCGGTATTGAAAAAGTTTGAGGACGATGGTCGGCCCAGAACCGATTTACCGCTAGTCGAGTGGGCGGCGAAATATTGTCTTTACGAGATACAGGTGGCGCTCGATGAAGTGTTACGAAATTTCCCCATCAAATGGTTGGGTGTGCTGGTTCGCACGGTAGTTTTTCCTTTGGGAATGAGTCTGCGTCAGCCGAATAACTCGGTTAGTCATCGAGTTGCAGCCCTACTGATTAAGCCAGGCGAGGCGCGTGATCGGCTCACCGAAGGCCTGTATATTAGCGATGATGCCGATGATATTACCGGGTGCCTGGAGGATGCGCTGAAGAAGTGTATTCTGGCTGAACCCATAGAACGCCGCCTGCGGGCGGGGGCATTGAGAAAGCCGGATTTGCAGGATTATCAACAGTGGCTGGAAACCCTGTGCGCAGAGGATCATTTATCAGAAGAGGAAGCCGATATTTTGAAAGCCGCGCAGCTTGCTACCAGAAAGGTTATAATGGTCGACGACTTCACCCCGGCCGAAATGGGCGCAAAACCGATGAAGAAACCGAGGGCGAAGCGCAAAACTATAAAAAAATAAAAAGCTAGAGGACAAATAAGTGGATAAACCATGGCTAAAAAGCTACCCGCCAGGTATGCCAGAGGAAATTGACCTCAATGCATATCAATCGGTAGCCGACGTATTCGAGCAGGCGGTAAATGAATATCGTAATCGCCCTGCATTTTCCAATATGGGTTCAACCCTGAGTTATGGCGATATCGATCAGCTTACCGCTCAACTGGCGGTTTATTTACAAAATCTACCCAATATGCGCAAAGGCGATCGTGTGGCGATTATGATGCCCAATGTGCTGCAAAATCCGCTCGCAATTTTCGCTGTTTTACGGGGTGGATTTACCGTCGTCAATACAAACCCGCTTTATACGCCACGCGAACTCAAGCATCAGCTCACCGATTCTGGTGCAAAAGCGATCATCGTCATGGAAAACTTCTGCCATACGCTGACCGAAATCATAGATGAAACACCGATACAGCATGTGATAACCACCCAGATTGGCGATTTATTAAAATTCCCCAAATCCCTGATCGTTAATCTGGTGGTCAAATATGTAAAAAAAATGGTGCCTGCTTTTACTCTCAGGCGTGGCATTAATTTCAAAACAGCCCTGAGAAAAGGCGCTGGAAAGACTTTTAAGCCTGTGCAAAGCACCCACGACGACATAGCCTTTCTGCAATACACGGGCGGTACCACGGGTGTCGCCAAAGGCGCCATGTTGACCAATCGCAATATGATCGCCAATATGCAGCAGGCTTCAGCCTGGGTGAAGGATGTTGTTGAAGAGGGCGAGGAAGTTATTGTCACCGCATTACCGCTCTACCACATTTTTTCCCTGACGGCTAATTGCCTGACCTTTATGAAAGTCGGGGCACATAATATTTTGATCACTAACCCGCGTGATATGCCGGGGTTCGTGAAGGAGTTAAAAGGAATATCCTTCACTGCAATCACCGGTGTCAATACACTGTTTAATGGCTTGCTCAATACACCCGGGTTTGCAGAAATCGATTTTTCCCGATTAAAACTCACTTTGGGCGGTGGAATGGCCGTGCAGCAACCGGTGGCCGAACGTTGGAGGAAAACCACTGGTGCGCCATTACTTGAGGCTTATGGGCTTACCGAAACATCGCCTGCAGTGTGCATCAATCCGCTGAATCTAACTGAATTTAATGGCAGTATCGGATTACCGGTACCTTCCACCGAAGTCTCGATACAGGATGAAGACGGTAATATATTGCCACAAGGAGAGTCTGGCGAACTGTGCGTTCGCGGCCCACAGGTTATGAAAGGTTACTGGAATCGTGAAGACGAAACCGCCGAGGTGATGTCTGCCGATGGCTGGTTGAAAACCGGTGACGTTGCAAAAATGGATTCAGCGGGTTATTTTCGCATCGTCGACAGGCTTAAGGATATGATTCTGGTATCCGGATTTAACGTATTCCCTAACGAAATAGAAACAGTTATTGCTGAGCACGAAGGTGTTCTGGAAGTTGGCGTGATTGGAGAGCCTGACCAAAAAAGTGGTGAAATAGTCAAAGCAGTCATAGTTAAGAAAGATCAGTCTCTAAGTGAAGAGGAAATTATTCGGCATTGCCGAGAAAAATTAACTAGTTACAAGATTCCAAAGATAGTAGAGTTTAAGATGGAACTACCTAAAACTAATGTAGGCAAAATTTTGAGGCGAGAATTGAGGAAGAAATAGTCGTGATAGTTGATACCCCCCAGTCTGATGATGTGATAGCTGGTGATCTGGAGAAGCTGAGCTTTAACGATTGGAAAGATCTGTTCGAGAAAGACCCTGAGTGCTTCGAATCATATCGAAAACGTATACTCGAATATCAAATTACTCTGGCGCCGGAACAATCGAAACAGCGTCTTCGGGGCCTTATGTTTCAGATGGACTGCGAAGCCAAAAAAGCCCAAACACTCCTAAGCTACAATCTTCGCCTGTATGCAATGATGATGGAATTATTTAACGAACTCAGGCTGCAATTACAGGCCCTATGCATGAACGACGCACAAACAATTACAAATCAGATCGAGAAGCCTCGATTAGCGACCGTGATTGCTTTCGATCAACGCCAGAAAACGGATGAAAAAACCGAAACCTGATTAAATCACTCACTTAATAATGGGTTGAAAATTCAAACAGAGAGTCTCGGCCCAGTCCAATCAATAATGCCGGAAGTTAACACACCAATAACAACCTGGTTTGAACAGCTGCTGCAGCGCCTGTCGCATAGTCAGCAACGACGACTGGTTTCCTGCCAGGGTTCGCAGTACTGGTGCGACCAGATTCTTAAATCCATCATGCTACAAACCGTGGAGCTGCTGGTTTTATCCAGCAGAAACCTCGTGGCGGATGCGGTAGCCTTTTCAAAATCAGAGACATTGCCAGGTCGAGAATTTGAGGTAGTCGTGGTCGATTTGTTTGGTGGGTTGAATGCAGATGTAATCGCCATTGCCGGTGGTTTGGTCAAATCTGGTGGTTTGCTGATATTGCTTTCCGAAAAACCATCGCGGTGGCACGAAATCGAAGACCATTATGCAATCTGGCAAAATGAGTCGGTTTCAGATAAACACTTGTTTATTGAGTATTTTTTCAATCGCATGGAGGCTAAGCCGCAAGCGGTCACCGAAATCTGTGAAGGGCTGCCCTTGCCAGCAATAGTAGATTCTACAGCTGCAATTCTTACTCCAGTTATCGACGGCAAAACCGATGAACAACGACAGGTTATTCATCAAATCAAACACTGGCTAACCTATAGTCGGCAAAAAATTGCACTGATCGTAGCGAGCCGAGGTCGGGGTAAGAGTGTATGCCTTGGCCTTATAGCCGGTGAATTAATCAATAGCCAGCATTTGTCCGTGTGTATAACCGCTTATTCGCGCCAGTCAGCTACGATGTTGTTGGCGCAATTAGAGTCGGCTGTTTTTGTCAGTCCGGATCGGTTGATTGAGAACCCACAAAAAGCTGATCTGTTGCTGGTTGATGAGGCTGCGATGTTGCCTTATCCGGTGCTGACGGAGTTATGCAAACATTATCGGCATGTCATCATGGCGACAACAACCGGAGGTTACGAAGGCACTGGTCAGGGCTTCCAGTTGCGATTTTTAGCGCGATTGCCGGACTACTTGCATTTAGAGATTGATGCACCGGTACGATGGGCCGCCAACGATATACTCGAAAGCTGGTTGGATGACACACTGCAATTGCTACCAGTCCTGGGGCAGAGCGAATCGATAGAACCATCTCAGTGCCATTACCGCGTGCTTGACAGACAGCAAAGCCAGCAGGACATCGATTTGCTCTTACGTGTTTACGCGCTCATAGTGTCGGCGCATTATCGCACCCGACCTTCAGATTTACGCGCCTTGATGGAAAACCCGGATTTACTGCTGGTGGTTGCCGAATACAATGATGAGTTGTACGGCGTAGCGGTATTGAACCGGGAAGGCGGCCTGGATGAATCGCTTTGCCAAAAGGTGTTTTTAGGTGAACGACGTCCCAGGGGGCACTTGCTGGCGCAAATGCTTACCGCGCAGGCTGGGGTTAAAAATTTTGCCAAGTTTAACGGATTGCGGATTCAGCGTATCGCAGTTAGAGAGGAGATGCGTCGACAGGGAGTTGGGCGAGGCATGATTCAGGCAGCGGAAGCCTACGCAGGAGATAACGGATTTGACTATATCGGTGCCAGTTTCGCTTTCGATAGCGAATCGGCCAAATTCTGGCAAAGCGGGAACTTTCAACTTGTGCATATTAGCTATGGTCAGGGCAAGTCCAGCGGTAATCATTCGGTTGCCGTTATAAAATCCATGAATGCTGACGTTAAGGAGATTATCGAAAAGTTACTGGACAGGATCCAAACCAGTCTGTCGCTCTGGTTATGTCAGTATTTACAGTATATGGATGCCGATAGCATAATCGCATTGCTGCGCTATAGTCATTACTCGACTGAATTAAGCGTTCTCGAAATTGACGAGATACATGCTTTTAGCGCAGGGCATAAGGGTCTGGAACTCTGTTTTGTTGGCTTGCAAAAGTTTGTTATGTCCACCGTTGCGGCAATGCCGGAAGAATGTAATATTCATCCCTGGCTGGTTGAAAAGTTGATACAGAATAAAGCCTGGCGACAGCTCGGTAATGATGCGAGCAATATCGGGAGAAAAGCCAAGCAGAATCTTTTACGCAAACTGGTAGGTGAAATGTCAGATACAAATATCAATTTCCAGAAATTAGTGGATTTCTGGTTTTCGGACGAAGTCAGTCAGTACTGGTTTAATTCAAAGCCCGAATTTGACCAGCAGTTAACTAATAGTTATGCCGCGTTGTGGCAGCGGGCACGAGCCGGCACGCTAGATACCTGGCGGGAAAATGCCACCGGCTGTCTAGCGCTGGTGATTCTTTTTGATCAATTGCCATTGAATATGTTTCGTGGCAAGGCTGAAAGTTTCGCTACCGAGGCATTGTCCCGCGAGGTGGCCCAGGCTGCAATTGACAAGGGTTTCGATCTTGACTTACCCATCCGGTATAAGGCATTTTTATATATGCCATTTATGCATAGTGAAGACCTCGACGATCAGGCCAAATCATTGCGACTTTTCGATCAGCCTGGCCTGGAAGATAATTTTCGATTTGCCAAACACCACTACAGTATTGTCGAGCGTTTTGGTCGCTTTCCGCATCGTAATGCCATTTTGGGTCGTCGGAGTAGTAAAGCCGAAATCGACTATTTGAATTCCAGGGAGGCTTTTCAGGGTTAGTTATGGATGCAGTAGAAACCAGAGCATGGATTAATCAATATATCTGGTCGTATAACGCGAGCGATCTTGTTTCACCGCGCTCACGCCTACGTCATTACTTGCAGATTATGGTCATGGTTGGTCGCGATCTCGTCGGCGGTATGCTGACCTTGCGCGCCATGAGCCTGGTATATACCACATTATTATCAATTGTGCCCTTGCTGGCAGTGAGTTTATCGGTACTCAAGGGTTTTGGCGTGCACGACCAGCTCGAACCGACACTGGTAAAATTACTTGCGCCGTTGGGTGAACGCAGTGTCGAGATTAGTTCGCGTATCGTCGGTTTTGTCGACAATATGAAAATCGGCGTACTGGGTGCGCTCGGCCTGAGTTTGTTGATATTTACCGTGGTTTCGCTAATTCAGAAAATAGAATCTGCATTTAATCATACCTGGCGGCTGCAAAGCAGTCGTAACCTGATGCAGCGTTTTAGTAATTATCTTAGCGTGGTGCTGGTAGGTCCGGTACTGATGTTTTCAGCGGTCGGTATCACAGCGTCACTGAGCAGTAACACCGTGCTCGGGCTGCTGAACGAGTTACCCTATATGAATGATTTGATTCGTTTTAGCGGTAAATTGTTACCCTACCTCCTGATTATAGGTGCATTCACCTTTATTTATCTGCTGGTGCCGAATACCAGGGTCAAACCACGATCTGCGTTGTTTGGTGCCATTATCGCCGGTATATTGTGGGAGACTTCCGGGGTTTTATTCACTTCATTTGTCGGGGGCTCGACTAGCTATACCGCGATATACTCTGGTTTTGCGATCATGCTGATGTTTATGATCTGGCTCTACCTGAGTTGGCTTATACTACTTGTGGGTTCGAGTATCGCTTATTATCACCAACATCCCGAACGGCTGAAGTGGCAAAAGCGAGACTTCCATTTAAGTGCGCGTATGCGCGAGCAACTGGTATTACAAATCATGGTTAATATCGGGCAAAGGTATGACCAGCAGTCTCACACGCCGACTACGATTGACAATCTGGCCAGTTACCAACAAGTGCCGGTTGAAGTACTGGATCGTATGCTTACGGCGCTCGAAGACGACGGTATGATTCTGCGCAGCAATGATCGACTGCCAAATTACATCCCGGCTAAATCGCTGAACAGGATTCGGCTGATCGATATACTACGTTGTTCCAGAGAAGCGGAAGATAATCGCCAACGCGAGAATTTGCACTGCGACCCTGCAGTCGATGAGCTTATGCGATCCATCGAAACGCAGTATGAAGCTCGACTCGGTGATCAAACTCTGGCTGATTTTCTCGCCGCCAACCCGCTAAATCAAACCCATGAAGATAGTATCGTTTAATGTGAATAGCGTACGACAACGCTTGCATCAGCTTGCGGCAGTTGTTGAACGACACAACCCTGAATTTATTGGCCTGCAGGAAACCAAGGTGCAAGACCATGAATTTCCAGTCGCTGAGATTGAAGCACTTGGCTATCAGGTCATTTACATGGGGCAGAAGACCCACTATGGCGTCGCACTGTTGTCAAAAAGCGTCTGTTTAAAGCCCTGTTATGGTTTACCCGGTGATGACGACGCTGCACAAAAACGTTTTATTGGAGGCGAATATAAAGTTAACGAGCAAAACATCCATGTTTTTAACGGATACTTTCCGCAGGGCGAAAGCCGTGATCATCCGATCAAATTCCCAGCCAAACGGAAGTTCTATCAAGATCTTAATGGCTTCCTCGATGGCTTTAATTTGTGCAGCACTAATCTGATCGTCATGGGTGACTACAATATTGCTCCGCTCGACAAAGATATCGGTATCGGTGAAGACAATGCCAAACGCTGGTTGAAATCCGGCAAGAGTAGTTTCCTGCCTGAGGAGCGTGACTGGTTTGAAGACCTTCTGGCGAAGGGCTTGCACGATGGCTTTCGGTTTTGTCATCGCGACGAAGATCGCGTTTTTAGCTGGTTTGACTATCGTAGCAAAGGTTTTGATCGTGACCCGCGCCGAGGTTTGCGCATTGACCATTTGCTGGTTTCTACACATTTGCGGGATAGCGTTAAAGATGCTGGCATTGATTATGAAATTAGAGCCATGGCCAAACCATCCGACCATGCGCCTGCATGGATAGATGTTATGTTGGGCTAATTATGTTATCCCAATCCTCAGCGTTGCCCGGTAGAGCAGAAAAAATGCAAATCGACGAACATCATTTTGTGCACGGTCGGAGCATGGTAGAGCCATTCCCCGAAGGCATGGAGAAAATAATATTCGGTCTCGGTTGCTTCTGGGGTGCCGAACGCAGATTCTGGAGTATAGATGGTGTACACACGACAGCGGTAGGATACTCGGCAGGTTTTACCGCGAACCCGACCTATCAGGAAGTCTGTAGCGGTATGACAGGTCATAGCGAGGTAGTACTGGTAGTTTATGACCCCGACGACGTGAGCTTTGATGCATTGCTGGCGGTTTTCTGGGAGTCACATGATCCAACACAGGGCATGCGCCAGGGAAACGACCAGGGTACTCAGTATCGTTCGGGTATTTATTTCCTATCTGATGTGCAACGCCAGCAGGCGGAAAAGAGTCTCGAGCAATACCAGGTTAGTCTGAAACAGGCCGGTTATGCCGCAATTACTACCGAAATCCAGACTGCAATGGAGTTCTACTATGCTGAGGGATATCATCAGCAATACCTTGAAAAAAATTTCGAAGGCTATTGTGGTTTGGGTGGGACAGGAGTATCGTATTCATAAAGTTTTTAAAAAAGTCATATAAGTAGATGATAAATAGAGTAATAAACAATTTTTATACATAACTATTTATCTCAACTCACTCACTTTGTATGGGTAATGTGCAGTTACCGATTAATATCGGCCATATAGTTGGTATTTGTGTTAGTGATCAGCAAGACTGCGCAGCGAGCTATGTCTGTTATTAAATTTCTACTATTTTGGTTCAACCAGTTGCTATCCATTATTGGGATACCTGCCAGTCTGTGCCTGGTAAAGGAGGATAAGGATTATCCGTTACTAGTCAGATAAGCCAAATGTTAAAACGGCGATATAGCTTCAAGTTCATTATCCTGATTGCGATGTTGGGCCTGATTATACTCGCCTACGGCCTGGTGTTTCATAGTACACAGGTTTACCGCGAACTTGCGATAGAAAACCAGACTGATGCTCTGCAATCCCTGGTAGCACTAAAAACCAGGGACATTATCGAGCAAGTACGCCGTCGCCAGAAAGACTTTGCTGTTGTCATGCAGAGTCATCCTCAATTCATCCAGGCCCTCAATGAACTCGATGAGACCCGCATGGAAGCCTGGATGCTGCAGTATTTTGCCGAACAGACCGAAGCCAATCCTGACTTGAATTTGAAAACCATTGTTGTCAGAAACCTCGATGGGGAAGTTCTTTCCCAGGCCAGTGATACAGATTTACTTGGCTTTACCGGCTGCCCAGCGCCATATTTATTATCCAGCATGCCTGCCGAGAGTGAACTCAAGCCTCGCTATACTCTGTGTAAGTACGAAGGTGTTTTTTACAGCGAGGCCTTATTGCCCAGTGACCCACTAAAACCAAAGGCTTATCTGCAGGTACTGGTGAACATTGTTAAAGCGTTTCAACAACTGCAGCATGCCATTGACTTGCCGCTACGCATACTCGCTGAGAGTGGCGATGAAATATTCCGATCTGAACAATGGCCAGAAGCGGCTGATGATCGGTACCTGATGACCATGCATCGTGTTTTTACCACCGACAATTTACCGGGCGTTGATATTTTTGTCGCATTTGATCAGCAACCGTTTATCAATCAACTGGATCGTACCGAGGCACATTTCCTGGTTCTAACCAGTCTCTGGACCATGGCTATCGTAGGCGCAGTGCTGGTATTACTAATGATTGTTTTCAGACCACTGAATAATTTGCGTAATTCGATGGGCGCAATGCTGACTGGCAAGTACGCGCTGATTACTGACGAAAAATTGCCCACTGAGCTACGCGACCTGGTGCATGCCTATAACGATATGGTGGTTAATCTTGAAACCGAAACCATATCCAGGCGTGAGATAGAAGAAAAATTACGCTCAGAAAAAGACTTTATTGCAACCACGCTGAATTCCATCCAGAACCCGGTTATTGTTGTCGATTCGAAACAAAAGATAAAATTAACTAACCCTGTTGCGGAAAAATTCTTTGGTGAGAAAGAGACTGATTTGATCGACAAGTCGATCCATGAGCTACTAATTTTGTACTCGAATCGACAGACTACTCGTATTGTTGATATTACCCGGTTGCTCAATCAAAAGAAAAACTGGAGCACCATGTTTTATCATCACCCGGATCTTCGAGTGGTTGAGCTCGAATTTTCTGCCTCACCTATGATCGATATGGAAACCGAGGATATCGGTTACGTCATCATTTTGAAAGATGTATCGGAGGATCGGCAGTTACGCCGCAAACTCAACTATGAGGGAAGTCATGATCAGTTAACCGGGTTCCTCAATCGACTTGCATTCGAACAAAAGTTCGAGACTGTGGTTGTCGAAGGCAGCAGTGGCTCTACCCAGCATGTGTTGGCCTATCTCGACATAGATCAGTTTAAGGTAGTGAACGAGACATGTGGTAATGTCGCTGGAGATCGGCTGTTGAATCAGGTAGCCAGAATTCTTCAAGCACGGGTGCGTAAATCGGATATTCTTTCGCGTCTAAGCGGCGATGAATTTGGCATTATAATGCCATTCTTCGAAATGAAGATGGCGCTCGAAGTCATGCAGAACATCATTATCGATATTCAGCACTCTGGATTTGTCTGGCAGGATAAGGAGTATCATGTTACCGCCAGTATTGGTGTTATGGCTTTTGGCCAGATGCGTGATGAATATTCTGACTTCTATTCGAAAGTAACAACAGCATGTTCCCTGGCCAAGGAAAATGGTGGCAATCAGTACCACTTTATCGATGAAGATGATAAGAAAGTGGTAGCGCAGCACGAATCGATGGATTGGGTCTCAGGTATTATGAAAGGTTTTACTGAGAATCGGTTCTGCCTCTATGTGCAACCTATCGTGTCGCTTAATCCAGATGAAGAATTTTCCCATTACGAAGTATTGATTCGTTATCGAAACCATGATGGCACGATTGTGCCACCTGGCGACTTTTTACCACCAGCAGAACGCTATAACCTGATTGAAAAGATTGATAGCTGGGTGGTAATGGAAATGATTGGATGGCTGCGCAAGAACCATAAAAAAGTCGAGGGTAAAATGTTTTCGGTTAACCTTTCTGGTCGCAGTATTGGTTCCGAAACTTTCCATCGTTTTTTGGAGAAGAGCTTAACCGAAAGTGGTGTTGATCTGGAAAATCTCTGTTTCGAAATTACCGAAACGGCCGCGGTGGACAATGTCGAAAAATCGGTTGATTTCATAAGCTCGATTAAACAACTGGGCGCGAAAATCTCACTTGATGATTTCGGTACCGGTCTGTCCTCGTTCAGCTACCTGAAACAGTTTCCAGTGGACTATCTGAAAATCGACGGTGAATTTATTCGCGATATCATCGACGATGATAAAAGCTTCGTGTTTGTACGCTCAATGACCGAACTTGGGCATTGTCTGGATATGAAGGTTATAGCAGAGTTTGTGGAGTCAGATACAATGTTTGATCGGCTACGCGATGCCAATATCGATTACATTCAAGGTTATACGGTGGGTGAACCTGTGGATATTGAAACCTTGATATCTAGCGATTCAGGCTCTGGGGCCATTTCTGCAGAGTCGCCTGCATAGCTCGAAAGCTGGGGATTTTATCTTCGGCCAACATCGCCTGGCGATCTTCACGATCACGCGTAGACGCCAGTTCCTTGATCGTATCAATATCCAGATATGGTGCCAGCATGCACAGGAAGTCGAACTGAAATGCAGAAATATGGCGTGAATGCCTGAAGCCAACCTTGATCAGGCTATCTGGAAACAAGTGGCTAGCGTCAATATAGATCAAGTCTGTATCGTTAGTATCGCAGGCCATTTCAGCAATTATACCGGCGCCAAGACCGAGGCGCACATAAGTTTTGATCACATCAGAATCGGTGGCGGTGAATGCTACCTTGGGTTCCAGGTTGGCGGCCTGGAAAGTCTTGTCTAGCTGTGAGCGGCCGGTTAAACCGAGCATATAGGTCAGGATCGGATACTCCGCCAGATCCATCAGGCTGATTTTGCTCATACGTGTTAATTCATGGTTGTTAGGTACGACTATATAACGATTCCAGCTGTAAGCCGGTATCGTGACCAATTCTCCCTGTTCATCGATAACTTCCGAAGCTATGACAAAATCAACCTGGTTATTGGCCGCAAGCTTACACATTGATTTGGGGTTGCCCTGATGTACACGTAATTCAATTTGCGGATAGGTTTCAGAAAATCGCTGCAAAATAGGGGGTAATATAAACTGCGCCTGGGTATGGGTGGTAGCGATGGTCAGGCTGCCGCGGTTGCTTTTGCTGAATTCACGTGCTGCCTGTTTAATGTTCTTGGCACTGTTGAGCAAATTAGTGACATGTTCCAGTATTGCCTCACCAGCTGGTGAAATGCTGGTGAGTTTTTTACCGGAACGCTCAAATATCTGAATATCGAGCTCGTCTTCGAGTAACTTGATCTGGTGGCTTACACCAGGCTGCGAAGTGTAGAGCTCCTCAGCCGCAGAAGAAACATTGAGGTTATTGCGGACCACGGCATCCAGAAAACGAAGTTGTTGCAGTTTCACTTTGGGCTAAATTCCTTCAATATTGGGCCAAATAAATCCGGTGAATTGTGCTATTAATGCAATATATAGCTTTCACGTTTACATGGCAATGAACTCTTGATTCAGAGCCATTTATTGAATTACAAAATGATTGTTTCTGGTTGTCCTGGGTAAGTGGTATTTCATGAAAAAATGTGCGCCCAGAAAAACTATTATATGCCCGTCTGCAGGAAAGAGATTTATCGCTCCCGATGTTTAATTGATTGAGGTTTTGTGGCGTGTTTTGCGGGACGGCATCTTCCTTGTTTTCTCTGAGTATGCGTCCCGTCTAATTTACAAATCGCAGACAATCTGTGTGCTGAAGAAGTAGGCCTTTGGGCATGGGTTCTACGGGGTTTCGTTTTATTGTGGACGGGTGATAAAATGGATGACTCACTCTGCATAAAGATGTGAGTATCTGTGAACCGGCAATTTAAAAAGAATACAAATAGCTATATTTTCTCCAACCCACACCACTGCGCTATGAACAGCGCAATGGTACCGGTAATTCGTTTTACTGATGCCAGGCTGACGCACTCGTTCACGCCATGAATATCTTTCGAGATCGGCCCGTATACCAGCGCCGGACAATCGTCATATAGAACAAACACTCGTCCATCCAGATAGCCAGGTGTAACGAATGACTCGAGGCTTTTGCCAAAGCTAGTGGCGTGTGCCCTACCCAGGATTTGCTCGGCCTCTGAACCTTCTTCAAGAACATAACCCTGGGCAAAAAAGCCATTGTATTCCACGTCAGGGGGATTTTTCTCCAGAAAGGCATTGGATCGGCTGGCTTCTGCGAGGCAGGCTTCGATTTCCTTTGCCGCAGCTCGTGGATCTATTCCTGGATAAATGGAGGCACGCGCATCGATTGTGCACCATGATGGTACGGAGGATGCCCAGTCTCCACCATGAATTTTACCAATGTTGATATTAATGGGCTTATCGACATCACCAAAGTACGGGTAATTGTGTTTATCTGCATTCCATTTTATTTCTAACTTTTTTAATGCTTCGATCAGGTGGAAACTAGCCTCGATGGCATTGGCGCCGGTTCCAGCTTCACGTACGTGTGCGGCGAGACCGCGGCAATGCACTTTAAACCAGATTACCCCAACATTTGCGCGTACCAGCTTATCGTCTTCTGGCTCCGGAATAACAGCGGCGTCTGCTCGATAACCACGAGCCAGACAAGCCAGCGATCCATTACCGGTACACTCTTCTTCTGTTACTGATTGAATATAGACAGTCGATGCAGGTAGATATCCCAGATGTCTCAAGGCATCTAGCGCAAAAATATTTGCCGTCAGGCCAGCTTTCATATCAGCGCTACCGCGTCCGAACAGCCAGTCATCTTCGATAACAGGGTCGTATGGCGACTGGTTCCACAGCTCAACTGGGCCCGCCGGTACGACATCGATATGACCATTCAGGATCAGTGACTTTCCCTGCTCACTACGGGGGTGATGAGTTCCAATGACATTAACGGCATTGTCGTAATTTACTGTTACTGGAGAAAAACCCGGATGCTCCCTGATTTCATCGATATCTATACTCCATCGATCCATTTTGTATCCACGATCACGCAGAGAATTAAAGACAAAGTCCTGGGCGGTGTGTTCATGTCCTCGTTGTGAAGGATATCGAATTAGCTCCCGGGTGAATTCGATTTGCTCACCAAAACCATCATCTACCTGCTTAAGGATTTTTGCTGCAATATGCCGATCTAAGTGTGTTTCCAATGTTCAATCCCGTGCTAACGGCAAGGTAACGCAGCGAATATCACCTCCAAAAAAACCAATATCTTTCGCCGCTAGCGGAATAGTGGTGACATTTCGCTTTTCCAGTTCTTCGATGACCCTGGTATTCACTTCATCGATAACATAGGTTTTCTGATCCAGGCTTAGGCCAACGGTTGCAAAGTTTTTCGTATCTTCATAGCTGAGTTCAATCACTTCCCAGTCTTTCACTACATCTGGCAATCCGCCTGGCAGGGAATCCATATAAGCCAGCAACAGGCCTTCACGTATCAACGCCATCACCCCCAGCCCATGCAGCAGTTGCCCTTCAACCTGCATTGGGTGTAGACGATAACCATATGGTTCCATATAACGCTTTAACCAGTCAAAACCCGCCTGGTTGCTACACATAGCATCATTCAGCCCGACGATAATGTCCTTATTGCCGCACATCAGTAAATCGCCTCCCTCCAGATATGGCCCAGGTCCAGAACCGGCAGGAGACCATGGGTTTGCATGAGGCATAGCCACATGATGCATGGCCATGTCATCGGCGATTAAAGGCAGAACTACATCACGCAGCGGAAATACTTCCTTGCGACGATAAGCGCGTCGTATGTTTACCTCCAGAAAATGATTACCCAACATGAATACAGGATCAGCCGCGTAAAGCTGGTTCCAGCCTGCCTGCAAATTTCCAAGATATTGCCTTTCCTCAGTGGAAAATGGTCGTGGTCGGTGAACCTTGACACCATGTTTTTCGAAGCAGTTGACGATGCCATCAAGTTGATTTGTTGCTCGCTCGTAACGTTCAGGCAAGGCCTGTTTAATCGAAACTGGATTACCACCACTTTGCTGTAACATGTTTCGCAACTCATCATTGTAATGGGCTAAGTCGTTGCTAAACGGTGGCAGGGTTAGGTCCTCAACAATGCCGACAACGGCCTCTCGTAAGGTGCCGAAATCACTTTCACAACCATATTTTATTTCAGATAAAGCATTCATAAAGTTAATGTCCCCGGTGGGTGGTTAAAGTGACCGTTTACGCGGGCAAATATACATGAAATCGAGTTGGTATCAATAATAACCATAGTCGATTCTGGTTATGAACAATGAACTGAAAATAGTCACTAAAAGGGTATAATACCCAAAACGACGAGATCACTCTGATGCCAAATATTTCCGATTGTAGTGTCATGCTGTTCCCCTGGGATGCGAAGAAACCCAAAGTAGCCGATATTGTCGAAGCCGCCAAACTGGCTGAAGACCTCGGCTTTTACTCAGTAACCCTTCCTACACATATGACCACCCCGCCGGGCTGGCTCTTCTCGGATTTTGATAATCGCGAACTACTGGACGCAAAGGTAATTGTACCTGCAATTGCTGCTGCAACGTCCAGGATTAAAATTGGTTTTAATTCCCTGTTACCACCACTACTTCCGCCCTACGAGTGGGCCAAGTACTTATCTACGCTGGATGTCATGTCGGATGGGCGTGTTATTTTTGGAGCTGCAGAGGGGTGGTGGGAAGAAGATTTCGCCGCCGTTGGTGTAAACAGGAAATTCCGCGCGAGCATGTTTAACGAGCAGCTCGAAGTAATCACCAGTTTGTGGACCCAGGATAAAACCACTTTCGACGGTAAGCATTACCAGTTGAAAGACATGACCATGGAACCAAAACCCGTGCAGAAACCATACCCACCTATCTGGATTGGCGGTAGCATCAAGTCGGTTTATCGGGCAGCTCGTTATGATGGGTGTATCGTCGCTTTTTGGCCGGATGCAGATGCTGCGAGGAATCTGTGGGTTCCGAAATTAAAAGAGGAAGGCGAAAAGTGGGGCACCGACCCGAAACTATGTGCTTTTTCGTTTGTTTATGTTGCCAAAGACAAAAAGGCTTACGAAGCCCAACTACCGAATCTGCGCCTGGCAGTAGCCTTTGAAGATGACAGCATCGACCCTGGCACCGTAACCGTTAGCGGGTCACCGGAGCGCTGCGCAGAGCAGATAAAATCTCTTGCCGATGCCGGGGTATGGCATTTTGTTCTCGAATTTCAATTCCATGGCCTCGAGTCAGTCAGCTTTGGCATGGCACAAATGGAAGCTTTTGCGAAGGATGTTGTGCCGCTTTTATAGTACGCGGACAATCAGCCTTTAACCCGCGCCATCCCGGCATCAAACAGCGGTGTCATATGCACATTTGCTTTCACCCGTTTGGTTGCCACCTCAAGTTCATACTGGCTATTTGCGACAAAATCCGCATCGACTCCTTCGGCACAGCGCACATAGCCATAACCTATGGATTTGCCGATAGTGTAGCCATAGCCGCCAGTCGTTAACCATCCAACTCTTTCACCGTTGCGATAGATTGTTTCACGGCCCATTAAAATCATGTCGGGGTCATCGATAGTAAAACATGCCAGTCGCTTTTTAACGCCTTGCGCCTGTTGACGCACTGTTGCTTCGCGACCTTTGAAGTCAATACCAGATTTTAGTTTTACAGCCCAGCCCAGACCAGATTCCAGCGGAGTATGATCGGGACCAATGTCAGAACTCCAGGCACGATAGCCTTTCTCAATACGCAGGCTTTCAATCGCTCGATAGCCTGCATTTTTAATTCCATGAGCCTGACCTGCTTTCATGAGTATCTGGTATACCCTGGTGGCATACTCAACTGGCAGGTGCAATTCCCAGCCAAGTTCGCCAACATAGGTGAGACGCAAGGCATTAACCGGACATCCCCCAATACCTATGGTTTTCACCTGGGCAAAAGCGAAGCCTTCATTTGAAACATCGTCTCTGGTGACTGACTCCAGAATCTTCCGCGCATTTGGGCCCATCAACGAAAGCACAGCATAGGCCGACGTCATATCAAATAACTGTGCATTCATACCCTCTGGAATATTGGTTTTTATCCAGTTGAAATCGTGAGTGGCGAAGCCAGTACCGGTGACGATGTAGAACTCATCGTAGGCCATGCGAGCAACGGTCAGGTCGCATTCGATACCGCCTTTCTCGTTAAGCATTTGCGTGTAGATCACCGTACCAACTGGTTTACTCACATCGTTGGCAGCAATCCAGTTGAGCGCCGCCTCTGCATCCGGACCTTTCAGCGCAAACTTGGCAAAGGACGACTGGTCGAATAGCACCGCTGTTTCGCGGGCTGCACGGTGTTCTTCGCCCACGGCCTCAAACCAGTTCTGGCGTTCGAAACTGTATTTATCTTTTGCAACCTGGCCATTATCGATATCGGCAAACCAGTTAGGGCGCTCCCATCCGAGTTTTTCACCAAAACATGCACCTTGCTGTTTCAACAATTCGTAAAGTGGAGATTTACGGCAGGGGCGGCCACTATCGTGTTCCTCGTGAGGCCAGGCCATGGCGTAGTGTTTTCCATACGCTTCCAGGGTTCGGGTACGCACCCAGTCGGTATCAAAATGGGGTCGGCCAAACCGGCGTATATCCACTGGCCATAAATCGTAGGGTGGTTCACCTTTGTCGACCCATTCAGCTAGTGCCATACCAGCACCGCCACCTGATGCGATACCGAAGGCATTAAAACCGGTACCGACGAAAAAGTTTTCCAACTCTGGGGCTTCACCTAGGATGAAATTGCCATCGGGGGTAAAGCTTTCCGGGCCATTTACGAGGTCTTTGATACCGGCGGATTCGAGTGCTGGCACACGCCCAAATGACAGTTCCATGAGTTGTTCGAAGTGATCAAAGTTGGAGTCAAGCAAGGTATAGTGAAAGTCCGGGGGAATTCCATCAATGGCCCAGGGGATTGGGTTCAACTCGTAGCCACCCATTACCAGGCCGCCGACTTCTTCCTTGTAGTAGGTTAAACGATCCGGGTCACGCAGGGTTGGCATACCTGGCTCAATACCATCTATAGCTTCGGTGACCATGTACTGATGCTCAACCGATATCAGCGGAACATTAACGCCGACACTGGCGGCGAGTTCTCTGGACCATTGTCCGGCACAGCAAATGATTACTTCGCATTCGATGCGACCTTTATCAGTGATTACAGCACGGATTTTACCGCGCTCGGTTTCGATTGACTTAACCGGACAGTCTTCGACAATGGTTGCACCCGCAGAACGTGCACCCCGTGCCAGCGCCTGGGTAATATCGGCCGGATTTGCCTGCCCGTCGGTTGGCAAAAAAGCTGCACCGACTACATCGTCGATATTCATCATCGGCCAGAGATCACGAGCTTCGGTGGGTGAGAGTAATTGCATGTCGAGCCCAAATGAACGCGCAGTGGTTGCCTGTCGCTTGACCTCCGTCCAGCGCTCCTGATTACAGGCCAATCGTAAACCGCCATTCATTTTCCAGCCCGTTGCCAAACCGGTTTCTTCCTCAAGCTTGTTGTACAAATCAACCGAATAACCGAGCAGTTC
>JAAENK010000116.1 GCA_024224415.1 Gammaproteobacteria bacterium
TTCATTGATCTCAATATCAAAAACATCGATACCCGCAAAGCGTTTGAATAATACTGCCTTGCCTTCCATGACCGGTTTTGAAGCCAGGCTGCCTATATTACCCAGACCAAGCACTGCTGTTCCATTCGTAATAACGCCGATCAGGTTTGCTTTTGCGGTGTATTGCCGCGCGTTAATTGGATCTTTGACAATTTCCTCGCAAGGAAAAGCAACGCCTGGAGAATAGGCCAGCGCCAGATCCTGCTGCGATGTCAACGGTGTGGTTGCCTCAATGCGCAACTTTCCTGGATATGGTTTACGATGATAAGCCAGCGCTTTATCGCGATATTCGTCGGTCATGCGGATTCTGATTTTTTATTTGAGATAAGTGGATAATTATAACGGATAAGCTTAAGGCTTTGTCGACATTCTGGTTATGTCGATATATTCCGACTACAATCTCGGACTCAAACTCATGAAACGCCCTGTAAGCGAACTTATCCAGCATGATTAACCGGAATAACCTGACCATCATCGCACAAATGCCTGGCCAGAATGAATTTGTAGAGGGTATTTACGACGCACCAGCCTATGTTGCTGGCATAGATCAATCAATTGGTTTGATGGCGATTTCGAGTAGTGCTTCAACCGTCGAGACTTCTCCCGCAAGGATGGCGATGGAAATACTCATGGATGATATGCGCACCAACGTACCCCAGTTCGCCGAAGACCAGACAGAATCAAAAATCATGGCCCTGACAGTTAATTGTTTGCAGGAGTCGCTTGATAATATCAATGAGTACCTTTATTCACAGGTCGGCAGGCAATATGATTCCACTGCCGCAGTCTCGACTCAGCTCTCTGCATTTCAATATTTGAATGGCCTATTAAGTTATGTTCTTGGCGCTGGAGTTCAGTCTTTAATCTTAAGAAACAACGTGTTACGAGAGCTATCTAATGTATCTTCCCACCTAACAGGTGCGCTGGGTGAAAAGCCTTTGTTCGAGTCGCGGGTCGAGACCGAAGCACTTGTGACAGGGGATATTATATTTATCGCCTCCAGTGGCGATATCAGCATTATCGGCGAAGATTTTATCCGCGTCACACTCTCACGTTTTCCGAAAAATCTGGATACTGCATTACGTCAAATAAATACCAAAGTGGCGCGTAAAGGCATGCCTCAAATCCCAGGCATTATGCTCTGCCGCATTGAGCAGGACATAGACCTCAAGCGTAGTTGGATGAATAAGCTCAAAAAAACCTGAGTGCCCATGCCGAGCTATTCGCGGCCATAGTTCAAATGTAAATTAATTACCCATAAATATCTCACATTTTGCCAATAGTGCTATAGATAAACCCCGGAAATCTTCTAGTCTTTATTGTATTGATTCACGTTTGGTGTTCCAGCAACATCAGCTATAAAAATCAAGCAGTACCACACAAAAACCAGGCAGGCATGATGTTAGCAGATACAAGTACCGACCATCCCAAAAATACTGGTAACAGTATGACTTATTCATCGGTTAGCAAATTTGCGTTGAATGGATTGAGCGACCTAATCCGAGTATTAATGGAAAACATCGACGATGCACTGTTCGATTTATCTGAAAAGGCCGAAAGTGATAGCGAACGTAGCCTGTATTTCGAAGCGATGCGGGAAATTCGTATTAAAAGAAGCCTTTTACAACTCAGCTTTGACCATGCCATGGAAGACTGTTTTGAAACCCTTACCAAAACCCAGTCCAGCAACGTGGTTCAACTCGAAACCGACGAGCTCAGTCTGGTGGAACTGGAAGACCTCGAAGATAGTATTGCTATCGACAATATGATTTCTAAGGCCAGGCCCGGCTTCGAAGATGATCTGTTTGCGGTGCTTGAGCGTTTAAAGGCTGTACTGCATCGAAAGGAAATTGATGAAGACACTAACCCGTTCGATCCAAAAGCTATTTGTAACAGTTTCCACAAAGCCTCCGAGATTCTTGAGACCGATATCCAGATAAAGCTGATTTTCTATAAGCTTTTTGACAAGTACGTAATAAATAATCTAGGGCATTTCTACAACGAAATGAACGATTATTTTATAGACAAAGGCGTATTACCAGGTTTTAAGGCATCAGATGAGCGCCTGAAACAGACCACAAAATTCATGGCGAACCGCATTAAAAGGGCGAGCCAGCAATCAGCGAATTCATTACCCCATGAATCAATTCAATCACCCGATAACGCTGCTGCAAATGATGGTCTGCTCTCGGTGCTGCAACAGGCCATATCTTCGAGCGCAGGTGCACAAATCCCTTCTTCTGCGCCTACCGATAATTATGGCGCTATCAGCAATAGTGGCCATGGTGCAGATATCTCAATTTTACCGGTGGCCCAGAACAGCGCCTATATGTCGGCTCTGACAAACCTGCAAATGTCAGGTATTCAAAGTCAGCCGGTTTTCAATATCAATCCCGAAAGTTTCAGGCAGGAAATGCACCAACAGCTGGTTGCTTTTAATCAGGAAAACAGCCATCAAACCAATACTGCCGACAGTCAAATTATTGATATTGTTTCGATGCTATTCGATTTTTTTCTTGACGACGCTACCCTCCCCACCCCCATCAAGGTTTTAATTGGCCGCCTGCAGATACCGATACTCAAGGCCGCCATAATCGATAACGATTTCTTTAACCACAAAAAACATCCGGCCAGACAACTGCTTGATTGCATTTCAAAAGCGTCATTGGGTTGGGGTGAAGGTAACACCCTGGAATTGCAGCTCACCGAAAAAATTGAATCGATCGTTAACTATGTTCTTAACGAGTTCGATCAGGATATTACAGTTTTCAGTAAAGCTCTGGGAGACTTGACCCATTTTATCGAAGCCGAAAATAAAAATATCGAGATTGCCAACGAAATCATCATCCAGCAAGAACAGGATAAGGACAGACAAATCGATGAAGCACAGCATGCCGCAGCGAAACTGATTTCCAAAATTGGCAAGAATCGAGACCTCAGCTTTGAGGTCAGTGATTTCCTCGAAACCATCTGGACCTCAGTGTTATTTCACACTTATCTATCGCTCGGCGAATCATCGAATCACTGGAAAAATCTACGACGTATCACCTCGACACTGATCTGGACCCTGGTGCCGAAGTTTAGTGAAGAGGAGCGAGTTAAGATACTGCGTACTTTACCAGCGCTATTGCGCGCTTTATCGAAAGGTATGGAACTGGTAAAAATTGGTGCGGATGCGCAGAACCGAATTTTTCGTATGTTAGCGAAGGAACACGCCAAGGTCGTCAAACAAACCAGCAAAAACATTGTGACCCGCGTGGACGATCAAACTGTCTGGCCAGAGGATAGAAATATCGCTGATGCTTTCGCGGGCATCAATGTCGAGGGTAACGAGGTCATAGAGGTTGACATCGAATCCATCGAAGATCTCGATCCTGATTCTATTACCATTATTACCGAGTCGCCGACCCAGGATGTAATCCAGAATCTGGACAAATTCACCAAAAGCGTCAGCCTGGGTGAGATAGAAGTAGATGAAGAAATCGTCCTTGAATCCAGCTATTCAGCAGGTTTTGATGGCGGCGACAGCGAGCAGGATGATGAATTTTCGGCGCTAGCCGAATCACTGAAAATTGGAGATTGGGTGGAATTCCAGGAATCAGGTTCAGAAGCGATCAACACCCGCCTTTCCTGGAAAAGTAATATAACCGGGAAAATGGTGTTCGTAAATCGTCAAGGTGCCAAGGTTCGGAATTTGAGTGTAAATGCCTTAGCGATTGAGTTACGGTCCGAGCGGGCCAGATTAATCGAATCGTCGTCAGTTTTTGATCGAGCAATTAATACGATTATGACCTCGATCAAGCATTAAGCCGAAAGGCTTACTACGGCTAAGCGATAGCTACTATCGGCTAGAACCTTTTTCAGCGTGTGCAATATCGACCAGTTCCATAGCCTTTTGCATATACGACTCTTTGTAACCATCGAGTAAATGCCCAGGCTCTGGGGCAAAATAATCCTTCATATCAACACCGTTCTCGTGCTCATAGGCGATGAATTTCTTCTGCATTTCGATAAGCTCGGCGATTTTGGCTTTCTTGTCAGTCATTTCTATTCCCATACATCGTATTAACTAAAAATATAATTGAGTTCACGCCAGTGGTCACTATCCAATAGTGATAGTACCTGAGCGATCAATAACCGCCTTTTCGACGACTCTCGGGTAAACCAGCGATACGACCACCCTGCTTACTGGGGTCGCCTGGAAACAAATCATAGAGATCTTTCGATTTGATTTTGGCATTCCACTTGCTACTCATTTCTTTAATCATGGTACGCGTATTCGGCTGACTACCGGCATTGTTAGTAAATTCATCGCGTAGGAAATTAATGACATCCCAATGCCTGTCTCCTAGCTCAACGCTATCCTGCTGAGCAATATGCGTTGCCAGTGCTTCGTTCCAGTCATCCGCATTAACCAGATATCCACTATCAGTGGTTTCGATAGATTGCCCGTCGAATTCAATTGCCATTTCAAGCTCCAGATTATTTATTCACTAAAGAGTAATATTTTGCTCAACCAGACTTAACAGCGTCTATACCCTTATGGGGAAGGAAGACACCTATTCCCATTAGCATGAGTCCGCCCAAACCCTGTTGTTGCAGCCGCAGAGAATCATCGACACTCAAGCCTGACAGCATTAGCTTGCGCGTCAGAATCTCACCGATATCACTGCCGTGTCGAACCACCATACCACTCATCATTTTTTTCACGACGATGCCCTGCGATTGTAAAAGACCAAGCATACGCTGGATAAATTCATCATCTTCCTCGCTGGCATGAGTGTCAACGTAACGCGCGAAAATTGTTGTGAGTGTACTTAGCGACCTGGTTTTAAAGTTATCGGTTCGCAGGGTATGACCATCGATATCAAGCATCTGGTCGCATAATTCACGGCAATCTTCAAACCGATGCTTGGGCATGCGCAAAATTAATTTGCTACGTTTCGATGGCAATAAAACATCACCTTTATCTTCAGGACGTTGCCAGCCATGCGATGACTCAGCCACATGTATCTGGTGAATCGCCGCCTGTGGTTCATGATTTAGCCAGGGTAATTTCTCACTCACCGATTTTGACAAGGCATGACCGTGGTCAACCGGTAAGGTCTTGCATCGAATCGAAAACAGTAAATCAACTACATCATCCGATGTGCTGATATTGTCCTGTTCATCCTCATCCTGCCAATGCATTGGATTTAATATTTAGTTATCAAATAATGGATCAACAGCTAATCATTCCAGCACTGTTTAATGTATATCCCCATCGGGGTAAACCCCTTTGGACAAGCCCTCCCATCGGATGAATAGCGCTAATACCAACTGACAATTAAGCTTGCTATATTGTTGATATATCGCAAAAAACCCTAATTAAACACGGTAATCCCTCCAGACAAGTGTTAACTCAGGAGACACTTAATGTCAAAACATGAAACTCCAATGCTCGACGAGCTCGAAAATGGCCCCTGGCCCAGTTTTATTTCTGGTATCAAGCGCCTGCGAGACGATCACCCGGACAATCGTATTAACGGCGTTGCCAATAGCTTGCTGGGGCAACTCGAACATTCCTATGAAACGCGCAAGGGTTACTGGAAAGGTGGTACGGTTTCGGTATTCGGTTACGGCGCTGGCATTATTCCTCGTTTCTCAGAAGTCGCCGATGCATTCCCTGAATCTAAGGAGTTCCATACATTACGTGTACAACCTCCCTCGGGTAACCATTACACCACCGATACCCTGAGAAGGCTCGCCGATAGCTGGGAAAAGCATGGCTCGGGGCTGGTTACCTTCCATGGTCAAACCGGCAATATCATGTTTATAGGTACTACCACCGACGGTACTCAGGGCTTTTTTGATGAGATCAACGAATACGGTTTTGATCTCGGTGGCGCGGGTCCTGACGTTCGTACCTCAATCGCCTGTATTGGCGCCGCCCGTTGTGAGCAATCATGCTTCGATGAGCAAAACATTCAGCGTACTGTAATCAATAACTTTACCGATGATGTTCATCGTCCTGCTTTACCTTATAAATTCAAGTTCAAAGTCTCTGGTTGCGCCAACGATTGCCAGAATGCCATTGAACGTTCCGATTTCGCTATTATCGGCACCTGGCGCGATGACATGCGTGTCGACCAGCAACGCTTTAAAGAAGAATATATCGAGAAGAA
>JAAENK010000117.1 GCA_024224415.1 Gammaproteobacteria bacterium
AACACTCTCAAAACTCCACAACATTACTTACACAAAAATTGTGACTAATGCGGGTATTATTGACAGAAGTAGTAATGGTGGTGATTTGGCCGATATTTTCTTTGCCAAAAACGGGAAGTAGCCTGGTTATATTTTTCGGGGTTGTGCCAATTTCATCACTCCTTTTGCATTCATAGAGATTCAATACATTACCGGTCGGGATCAGGAAATCAATCTCTCGGCCATCTTTGTCTCTAAAGTAATAAACTTCATCTGTTTTGCCCTGGTTGCGAAAGTTGCGTAATAGCTGGCCAAAGGCACAAAGGCAAAGGTTTCAAAGAAAGCCCCTGGCAGGGGGGGTGTTGGCTAAAATGTCGGCTGACGGAATATTGGCCAGGTAACACAATAAATCGGTATACAGAAAATACAATTTTGGTGATTTAATCAACCTTTTGCCGAAGTTTTGGTAATATGGTTTGAGTAAATAGATGATATTCGATGCCTCCAGTACGCTGATCCAGCTTTTTATCGTATGTGTACTGACTCCCACTTCCGTGGCTATTCTGCTCATGGAAATGATTTGCCCAGAGCGTATCGCCAATAACCGCATAAACTGATCGAATTCTCGAATGGGGCGAATATTAAGTAGTTGGCGTACATCTCTCTCGATATAGGTGGCGATTTAATCACCAAAATATTGGCTATGATCCAGATTGTGCTCATATATTTCAGGGTATCCACCCTTCACTATCCACTCCAAAATCTGATTTACATTTGGGCTGGCATTGAAATGTCTGGTGAGCTCATGGACGGACAGGCTGTGCAGATTTATAATAGCAATACTGCCGGCAAGGCTTTCTGAAACCACTTCCATCAATAAAAATTTTTCCGACCCTGTCATTAAGTATTGATCTGTGAGTTGTCTTTGTCGATCAATTCGAAGTTTGATTTGCCGAAATAGTTCGGGTGTGTACTGCATGGTGCTTTTGAATGAGGCTGGAAATATCACGCTGAATCCACATTCGGATAATATCCCAAGATGAAAAGGTAATAATCCTTTATCATTGCTCATATAAAACATATTCTCGGAATTCAGAATGAAAATTTTAGTTGTAGGAGGTGCTGGCTATATTGGCTCGCACATGGTCAAGATGTTAAGCCTGGATGGGCACTATGTTGTGACGCTGGATAACCTGTCAAATGGTCACCGGGATGCAGTCAGGTATGGTGAGTTTGTCGAGGGTGATATAGCCGATTCTGCATTATTAAATCAGCTTTTTACAGAGCAATCATTCGATGCTGTGATGCATTTCGCTTCCTTTATCGAAGTCGGGGAGTCGGTAGCTGAGCCTTCCAGGTATTATCTGAATAACTTTACAAATACTCTAAATTTGTTAGATGCCATGGTACGTCATGACGTGTTGAGTTTTGTTTTTTCGTCAACTGCAGCAATCTTCGGTGAACCAGATTGTACGCAGATTGATGAGAAGCACAGGCAGTCTCCTATCAACCCATATGGCAGAACTAAGTTGATGGTTGAACAGGCACTGGAAGATTTTGAAAATGCCTATGGTTTGCAAGCAGTATGTCTGCGTTATTTTAATGCTGCTGGTGCCGACCCGGATTGTGAACTGGGTGAGCGACATGACCCTGAGACCCATTTAATTCCGTTAATATTACAGGCAGCCTCTGGTAGGCGCGATTCGATCAATGTATTCGGACAGGATTACCCGACACGTGATGGCTCATGTGTGCGGGATTATATTCATATTGTTGATTTGTGTGACGCGCATTTGCTGGCATTGGAGAAGTTGGTTCATGGTTCTGGAAGCAAACGCTATAACCTGGGTAATGGTAATGGATTTTCGGTTCTTGAAGTAATTGAAGTAGTAAAAAAGGTAACCAGAAAAAACTTTCCCGTCATTCTATCAGACCGAAGAGCAGGCGACCCGGCCACTCTGGTCGCCGATTCAAGCCTGGCACGTAATGAACTGGGTTGGAATCCCAGATTTAGTGACCTGGAGGTCATTGTAGAACATGCATGGAATTGGGAAAAAAGTTGACTCAATTGTTAGCAGGTTGTGGTGATTTCACGCAAAACCTGCATTCAGATAATATGAGGTAATAATTCAGATATGCCGACTATGAAGCTTTTGAGTTTGGCTTTTTCTTTAATGATGCCAGTGTCCTGCTTGTTTTATTCATTTCTTCAAGTGCTTGAAGGCGTTCTCTAACGGTTAATTTCAAGGACCGTTTTATCATCACCCTACGGCTGCCTAGCCAGGTGGCATTGTTCCAATCCTGATTGATTTCATTAGCCATTTTTATTGTTTTAATATGAGTTTTAGGTTTTCTACGTCATCCATATCTCGAGCCCGACCTACGTTTTCTTTCATTTTTATCAGCGTTTCAATTGATACGACATTAAAATAAATGTCACACGTTGATACCCATGCGTATTGGCTGCTATCCCACCCGCTACAAGATATTTCACTCCAGCCTAGTTGAGCGCTTTAAATATCGTCTCCAAGGTGATTAATTTCATAACATCATCGTAGCGTAAATGAATTAGATTGTCAGGAGTGTTCTAGCTCGTATTGTGAATGATTAACAATCAGTTCCTCTTACCGAAGATTTCATCGGTGATTCGGGGCCGACTGGCCTGATCGGATCGGGTGGAGCCATTTTCAGGGAAAGGTTGATTCCAGTGGTATCGATGCATTGGCATTTCTTGCTTTGGGCGAAGTAGCCACAGAGGTAGGAAATGATCGTTGGATACTGGGTGATCTGGTAGATGAAACCCTGTCCGATTTGCCCTTTCTGGGTTTTATTTCAGATGAATTATTCGGCTCGTTCAGCTTTTTCCATGCGGGTGAGATTAGTGACATTACCAGAACCTGCGAAGAGTTTTATCTGGACACATTAATACTGGCAGAGACGCCAGTCTCTGTGCCGGAACCACCGGAGTTGCTGATCTTGATGACCGGATTAGTGGGTATGATGGTAGCAATCAGGATTAGGAGAAGTTAATTGCGTTAACCATACTCCCACCTGCTAATCTCAAATCCTGCCTAAATCGCTGGATACACGGACAAACTCCGTGTAAGTTCTGCGCTTTTGTATAAAATATCGGCATGAGCGGAAAGGTATATATCAAAACCCACGGTTGTCAGATGAACG
This sequence comes from Gammaproteobacteria bacterium, assembly GCA_024224415.1. Lineage (GTDB taxonomy): Bacteria > Pseudomonadota > Gammaproteobacteria. Next base: position 3,160 of record JAAENK010000117.1, read on the forward strand.
AGTACGATTCGGCGAAAATGTTGGATGTACTTGCGCAGGACTGTCAACTTTCGGTGACCGACATAGAGGATGAGGCCGACGTTTTGTTGCTGAATACCTGTTCTATTCGAGAGAAGGCCCAGGAAAAAGTTTTTTCGCAATTGGGTCGTTGGAGAAAGCTTAAAAGTATCCGGCCCGATATGATCATCGGTGTGGGCGGTTGTGTCGCTAGTCAGGAAGGAGAAGCGATTCGAAGTCGTGCGCCTTACGTCGATATGGTGTTTGGTCCGCAAACACTTCATCGTTTGCCTGCGATGTTGCTGCAATCCAAATCAACCGGCAACGCTATCGTCGATATTAGTTTCCCAGAGATCGAAAAATTCGATCATTTACCGGAACCTAATTGCGATGGGGTTAAGGCTTTTGTTTCAGTCATGGAGGGCTGTAGCAAGTACTGTACCTTCTGCGTCGTACCCTACACGCGCGGAGAAGAAATCAGTCGCCCGCTGGACGATGTCATCGCCGAAGTTGCTACGCTTGCCGAGCAAGGTGTTCGTGAGGTTAATTTGCTGGGGCAAAACGTCAATGCATATCGTGGTGTGATGAGTGATGGCGAAATTGCCGATTTTGCCCTGCTGATACATTATGTCGCGGCTATCGAGGGTATTGACCGTATTCGTTATACCACCTCCCACCCCGTCGAATTCTCCGACAATTTGATCGAAGCCTATGCCACAGTGCCAGAATTGGTGAGCCATTTGCATTTACCCGTTCAAAGTGGCTCTGACCGAATTTTGATGATGATGAAGCGGGGACATACTATTTTGGAATATCGGCACAAAATCAACAAGTTACGAAAAACTCGCCCCAATGTTAGTATGTCTTCAGATTTTATTATTGGTTTCCCGGGAGAATCCGATGCCGATTTTGAGGCAACCATGAAATTGATAGATGACGTCGGTTATGATACCTCGTTTAGTTTCATTTACAGCCCCCGCCCCGGCACCCCGGCCGCAGCCATGTCCGATAATCTATCTTTTGAAACCAAAAAAGAACGATTGAAATTACTGCAGGATAAAATATTGATGCAGGCCAGTCAGATTTCACGGAAAATGGTCGGTACTTCACAACAGGTACTGGTGGAAGGCCTGTCACGAAAAAATGACAACGAAATACAGGGCCGAACCGAGAATAATCGGGTTGTTAACTTTGCAGGCGATAAATCTATGGTGGGGCAGTTTATTGATGTTGAAATAACCTCAGCGTTACCTAACTCTTTGCGTGGAAAAATAATCTAGAGCATCATATTAAATTATTCAGTCCATATTCATTTTCGTCGCACTATAGAGGCATAAACCATAAACAAATCTATCGATCTTTCTCATCTGACTTCTGAACATATAGCCAGTTTCTGCGGTGTTTTAAACCAGAATATAAAGGTTATCGAGAGTCATTTTGGTGTTAACATCATCCTTAACGACGATTGTTTATTGCTGACTTCTAGCAAGGAAATTCCCGATAAAGCGGTGAGCACAATCGAATCGATTGTCAGCAAGAGTCGGCATTCGGCGCTCAGCGGTGAAGAGCTACAGAGCATTCTTTACGCAGCTGATCACCCACAATTTGACGAATTTGATCGCTTTACCATCAAACTCAAGAAAAAATACATTAAACCCAAGTCCGAGTTGCAGTGCCGTTATCTGCAAAATATCGCCAAAAAAATTATTAACTTCGGCGTTGGGCCCGCCGGTACAGGTAAGACTTACCTGGCTGTGGCGATGGCCGTACAGGCGTTGGAAAATGAGGAAGTTAGCCGTTTGATCCTGACCCGCCCAGCGGTGGAAGCAGGTGAAAAACTGGGGTTTCTACCGGGAGACCTGTCGCAGAAAGTCGACCCCTACTTACGCCCAGTTTACGATGCACTATATGAAATGTTAGGTTTTGATAAGGTTGAAAAACTCATAGCCCGGCATGTTATCGAAGTTGCGCCGCTAGCCTATATGCGAGGCCGTACCCTAAACAATGCCTTCGTAATCCTGGACGAGGCGCAGAACACTACACCTGCGCAAATGAAGATGTTTCTGACACGGATTGGTTTTGGCTCAAAGGCGGTGGTGACTGGCGACATCACCCAAACCGATTTGCCGAGTAAAAAGGATTCTGGTCTGCACCACAGCTTTAATATTTTGAAAAAAATCGATGCTATCGGTTTTGTTTATTTTAATTCGGAGGATGTGGTGCGCCATCCGCTGGTGCAAAAAATAGTAGAAGCCTACGACAGACTGGAAAATAAAACCGAGAACAGACGTTAAGCCGGTATGTCTATCAGCATTGACCTGCAAAATGATTATGCGTTTACTGATATTCCTGATATCGAGCAGTTTTCACTTTGGGTAAAAACAGCTTTAGAGGAAAACCTGGCAGATATAGAGCAAACCATTCGCATCGTTGATGAAGCAGAAAGCCGGTCTTTGAACCAGCAATATCGTGGTAAGGATCGAGCCACCAATATCCTCTCATTCCCGTCCGATATTCCGCATATAGATTATCTGAATCTGGGCGATCTTGTCGTTTGCGCCCCCCTGGTGGAGCGTGAGGCTTTCGAACAAAGCAAAACGGTGCTGGCTCATTGGGCCCACCTGATCGTCCACGGCATGTTGCATTTGCAGGATCTTAAACATGAAAATGAGGATGAGGCTACCAAAATGGAGGCTTTGGAGATCGAAATTCTTTCGACCCTGGGCTATAGTAATCCGTATAATAACGAGTAACTTCACAAGCGGTAGGAGCGGAAATGGCTGACGCTGATAACGGCGGGTCGACGAAGGGGTGGTTGGAGCGTTTATTAAATGCGTTTGCTGGCAAGCCCCAAAATCAGAAACAGTTGCTGGATCTGTTAAAAAATCTGCAATCCCATCAGCTTATTGGCGCTGATGAACTCTACATGATTGAAGGTGTACTGCAGGTCTCCGATATGCAGGTGCGTGATATCATGATTCCTCGTGGACAAATGACGGTACTCGAGCACGAGGACTCGCTGGCCGAAATCATTGAAAAAATTACCGATTCGGGGCACTCCAGATTCCCGGTTATTGACGATGACAAAGACGATGTGGTCGGTATATTGCTCGCCAAGGATTTGCTGCAACTCTCGTTAGAAAATACTGACGAATTTGAATTCAATGATTATATTCGCCCGGCCTCGTTTATTCCGGAAAGTAAAAGGCTCAACGTGCTATTGAAAGAATTTCGTCTCAAACGTAGTCATATGGCGATGATCGTCGATGAATACGGTGGCGTATCAGGGCTGGTGACTATAGAAGACGTACTCGAACAAATCGTTGGCAAAATCGATGATGAGCACGATGATGATGAGGAAATCGATATCCAGCCGCATGGCGCCAATCGCTATTCAGTCAGGGCCTTGACGCCGCTGCAGGATTTTAATGATTTCTTTAAAACCGAATACTCTAGTGAGGATGTTGAAACAATCGGTGGTTACCTGCTTGGTCATATCGGTCATTTACCCGAGCGTGGTGAAATCCTGGTACTGGGCAAATTCACCTTCAAAGTGATGAATGCAGATAGTCGCCAGGTGCATATGTTTCAGGTGGTTAATGAAGGTTAATAGAAGCCTCTTCGAATTATCTTACCCTTTATCCCTGATTTTTTCTGCAATACTCGGTACTCTTTTACCTTTGGCATTCGCCCCTTTTGCGATCTGGCCGATTGCAATCATAGTCCCTGCCTTATTATTTATATCACTCGATAAAGATATCTCCACCAGGCAGGTATTCCTACACGGTTGGCTTTTCGGCGGCGGTTATTTCGGGGTCGGCATTTACTGGACATACAATAGCCTGCACGACTTTGGTCAGGCGCCACCGCTGGTAGCGTTTTCCATTGCCGCACTTTTAGTCGCCTGTATGGCGCTTTTCCCGGCCTTCGCGTTGAATGCCTGGCACTTGAGCAAGCGCCGGATAGGTAACAGGGCAATATGGTTGCTACCGCTATTCTGGTTTGCATTTGAATGGTTCAGAGGCTGGTTTATCACAGGCATGCCCTGGTTAAGTCTGGGGTATGCTTTTACTGATGCTCCTCTTGCTGGTTTTGCGCCAGTCGTAGGTGTCTACGGGATCAGCGCGATAAATATTTTTATATCAATTGCATCGATAAAAGCGTTTACACGAAAACAGTACACCCCGCTGGTAATCGCGTTGCTCGTTTTAGGGGCTGGGTATATGTTGCAATCCATCGACTGGACCGAAGTCACAGATAAATCACTTAAAGTTACCCTGGTACAAGGTAATATCCCACAGGAAATCAAATGGCAATACGAGCAACGCCAAAACATCTTTAATACTTACTGGCGTGAAACCAGTCAGTATTGGGATAGCGATTTAATCGTTTGGCCAGAAACTGCTTTACCGGGCCGGTCAGAGAGAATTGAAGAAACCATTTTAGCACCTTTGGCCGAGAAATTTGCTCAGCAGGGTAGTAACCTGCTCACCGGTGTCATCGTCTCCGATACTGCCAATCATCGCTTTTACAATAGCATGCTGCTACTGGGTAAAAATCAGGGCCAATACCACAAACGTCATCTGGTCATGTTTGGTGAATACTATCCAATGCGCCGGGTACTTGATTTTTTGCGCAACTGGATAAATATCCCATACTCCGATCTAAGCTCCGGCCCTGATGATCAGGCGTTAATGTCGGTCAATGGTATCAAACTCGGCGTCTCAATCTGCTTCGAGAACGTATTCAGCCGCGAGATAATGCGTGGATTGCCCGAAGCTAATCTCCTCGTCAATACCAGCAACGATGCCTGGTTTGGCAATTCGCTGGCGCCACACCAGCATTTGCAGATAGCGCAGATGCGCGCCCTCGAAACCGGCCGGACCATGGTGCGCTCGACTAATACCGGTATTAGCGCATTTATCGATGCGCATGGAAAAATTCAACAGCGTAGCGAACAATTTAAAACCCAGTCGATGAGCCAGCTGGTTCAGAGTCGTAGCGGTGTCACGCCGTTTTATTATTTGGAAAAAATTCAGGGTTTTGTAGCGATTGTTACCATTCTGGTGCTGCTTTTCATGGTGGCCAGAAAGCCCAGGTAAAAATCTGTGTTGATGGCTTTAAGTTAGCCAGACACTGGAGTATGCTTGCCCCCAATTTTTTCACATTCACACAACAGAATCATTTATGGATCAGCAATACGACCCAAAATCCCTCGAAGCTAACGCCCAGCAGTTCTGGGCTGAAAATGGCTCATTTGAAGTCAGTGAAGACCCAGCTAGAGACAGCTACTATTGTCTATCGATGTTTCCCTACCCTAGCGGTAAGCTGCATATGGGGCATGTTCGCAATTACACTATCGGCGATGTTATTAGCCGATTTAAACGTATGCAGGGTAAGAATGTGTTGCAACCGATGGGTTGGGACGCCTTTGGCATGCCGGCCGAAAATGCCGCGATTAAAAACAATGTGCCACCCGCCAAATGGACTTACGAAAACATCGATTATATGCGCGAACAGTTGCAGTCGCTGGGATTCGGTTACGACTGGAAGCGTGAACTGGCGACCTGTGATCCGAACTACTACCGGTGGGAACAGTGGTTTTTCACGCGACTGATGGAAAAGGGCATTGCCTACAAGAAAACCGCGCCGGTTAACTGGTGTCCGCACGATCTGACCGTACTTGCCAACGAACAGGTTATCGAAGGCTGTTGCTGGCGTTGCGATACACCCGTCGAGCGTCGGGAAATCGCACAATGGTTTCTGAAGATTACCGATTATGCCGAGCAATTGCTCGCTGATCTCGATACTGTCGAATGGCCTGAACAGGTCAAGACCATGCAACGTAACTGGATTGGTCGCTCCGAAGGTATGGAAGTCAAATTCGAAGTGCCGGGTCATGACTCGCTAATGGTTTACACCACACGCCCCGACACGCTTTACGGTGCAACCTTTATGGCGATTGCCGCCGAGCACCCACTGTCGCTAAGTGTGGCAGTGCAGCACCCTGAACTTACCGAGTTCATCGAAGCCTGTAAGCAGACCAATACCGCCGAGGCGGAGCTGGAAAAAATGGAAAAACGTGGCTTTCCGTTAGGCATCAATGCTGTTAACCCGGTGAATGGTGAAGAAATCCCGATCTGGGTGGCGAATTTCGTGCTGATGGGGTATGGCACAGGTGCGATTATGTCGGTACCGGCGCACGACCATCGTGACTGGGAATTCGCAAAAAAATACGGTATCGAGATACGCCAGGTAGTAGCGCCCAGCGATGGTTCTGAAGTTGATCTCGAAGCGGGCGCATATATTACCAAAGAAGGTGTTTGCTGCAATTCCGGTACCCTCGACGGGCTCGATTTCAAAACTGCATTTAACGCCATCGCTGATAATATCGAAGAGCAGCAAAAAGGTAGTCGCCAAGTCAATTACCGACTGCGTGACTGGGGTGTTTCACGTCAGCGTTACTGGGGTGCACCAATTCCGGTGATCAACTGTCAGGCCTGTGGTACCGTGCCAGTACCAAAACATGATTTACCGGTAGTATTACCCGAAGATATAGAATTCGAAGGCATTGGTTCGCCGATTAAAAGTATGGATTCGTTTATCAATACTACCTGCCCAAGATGTGGCGAAGCCGCCGAACGTGAGACAGATACCTTCGATACCTTCATGGAATCTTCCTGGTATTACGCGAGGTATGCTTGCAGCGACCAAACAGATGCCATGCTCGACCAGCGTGCAGACTACTGGACCCCGGTCGATCACTATATCGGTGGTATAGAACACGCCATCCTGCACCTGCTGTACGCACGTTTTTATCACAAGCTGATGCGCGACGAGGGCCTGGTGCACTCCGATGAACCCTTTAAGAGCTTGCTAACCCAGGGCATGGTCCTGAAGGATGGCAGCAAGATGTCAAAATCGAAAGGCAATACCGTCGATCCACAACTACTCATCGACAGTTTCGGCGCCGATACCGTTAGATTGTTCGTCATGTTTGCCTCACCACCAGAACAATCGTTGGAATGGTCCGATGCCGGTGTCGAGGGCGCGCACCGGTTTCTGAAGCGTTTGTGGCACATCATTCACCAGCACATCGACAGTTCGAATGACAGAATTGCCGATCTAGATGTAAGTAATTTGAACACAATACAAAAAGCCATGCGTTTAAAACTACATGAAACCATTCGCAAGGTGAGTGATGATTTTTCTCGACGTTTGACCTTTAATACAGCCATTGCCGCCAATATGGAATTGCTCAACGCGGTGTCAAAATTCGACGACGATTCAGACCAGGGTCGCAGCATTCGCCAGGAAGTTTTCGACAATATGGCATTGATGCTGGCGCCGATCATCCCGCACGTCTGTCATCAGCTCTGGCGGGAGCTTGGCCACGACAGTATCATTATCGATCATGCCTGGCCGCAGGTGGATGAATCCGCGCTAGTGCAGGACAGTATCGAGATGGTGATTCAGGTGAATGGCAAGCTACGTGGAAAAATGCAGGTTAGCACTGATGTGGATAAAACCAGTTGTGAAGCAGCCGCACTTGACAACGAACAGGTCAAACGTTTTATCGGCGGGCAGGCAGTGCGCAAGGTAATCGTTGTACCCGGTAAACTGGTGAACATCGTCGTATGAGAATTCGATGGCTGATACTGTTCGGCCTGTTAAGTGGACTGCAGGCCTGCGGATTTCAGTTACGTGGATTTTCAACACTGCCTGATCAGCTTAGCAATTTACGTGTGATTACTGATGACCTTACCAGGACACAGCAACATGACTTAAACCAGCAACTCCAGCGTGCTGGCGCAACGTTGAATTTTGATATTGAGCATCAGTCGGCCGTGTTAAAGATTTCGGTAAATTCTCTGCCTGAGCGAAATATCGTCGATAGCGCAGGTTCCGATCGAACCATCGTGCGCCTTTCACGTCAGTTGCGTTATAGTCTGACTGATACTGTCGGCAATCGAATAGTCGACAATAAAATCCTGCTGCAAACTCAGGACCTTGAACTGGACGACAATAATCTACTCGGAATCGAGTCCGAAAAACAGCTCACGATGGAAAACCTCGACAAGGCCCTGTTTAATAGTTTATTGATACAGCTCAGACGTTTATAATTGCAGTCTATACCGACCATATGAGTCGGTCGTAGCTTATTACAATAGACTTTAACCGAAATTTCATGTCAGATTTGATCGAGCCAAGTTCGACTGCGCCCAAACGCAATCCGTTATTCTGGATAATTCTTATTGTTGCAGGTCTAATCGCCTACATCTTTTTGACAAGGGACAGGGATGTGCCGGTCTCCAGTCAGGAACAGGAAAGCAGGCAAGAGAATATCGGCGAAATTGACCGCAATTTGTTGATACCCCCAGGTATGCGTGCCAGGCAATTGATAGAGCAGGTCCGTGGTGAAGAAGCGCCTTACCCATTTGAGTCGATCTTTGCCAAAGCTGCTGAATATCAGCAGGAAGGTAGCCTTGCCGATGCGCATTTGTTATTTTTCTTCTGTGCTCGTGAAGGATTTCTGCCTGCCATGATGAAAATGGCCGAGTTATCTGACCCAACTCTGTTTCGTGCAGACCATAGCCTGCTCGACCAGGCTGATGCGATACAGTCGTTTAAGTGGTACCAGAAGCTGGTCGAGCAGGGGCAGTCAGCCGCGGATGGTAGAATTCAAAACTTGCAAAAATGGGCTGTTCAGGAAGCGGAAGCTGGAAATCCCTATGCACGTCAGTTGCTACTGGTTATTCAGTAAGTATTCCCAAATATTAAGACAGGTGAAAATAGTGGGAAAAATTGTTATAGAAATATTTGTTGGGTTTGCCCTGGCCGTATCCTTGAGTATACAGGCCGATGAACAAAAGCCATTACTCATGGAAGGCAAAAAAACATTGTATCAACGTGTTTTAAGTATACCCGATGCACGAATTTATCAGCAGGCCAGTAATAGCAGCGAATCCGAAGAAGTGGTCCCGTTTAGTGTTTTATACGTTTATGAAAAACAGGATGGCTGGATCAGGGTTGGTTACAATAGTTTCGGTAATATGGTCGGCTGGGTGCCGGAAAAACAGGCCATCGTCTGGAATCAGGCGCTAACCGTTTCGTTTAAAGACCCCCAGGATATCCAGCGTGTAATGCTGTTTAACAGTAAAAATGCGCTGAAGAAACTAGTTGATGACTTTGATAAAGAAGCTTACCAGTCACTTTATCAATCAGCGATCAACGGCGAGCCGCTCGAAGACAGTCCGGTTATCGCAATACAACCCGAAGCACATCTGGAAATCCGTGAGGATTTCTATCTGGTGCCGATCAAACAGCACGAAGATGTTTATCTCGGTAACGAACAGGCGCGATTGCTCGAAATTGCCAGCGTACCCCTCGACGACAGCGGCGGTAAGTCAAATAGCAACCAAACCACCCAGAAAAACCGTAGCTATCGTAGCGGCATTCATTTTGTAATCGACTCTACAGCTTCGATGGGGCCGTATATCGACCGCACACGGGAAGCGGTAGCAAAAGTATTCTCCGCTATTGATAAACAGGGCTTAACCAATCAGGTAAGCTTTGGCCTGACGGCGTATCGGGATAACCTCGATCAGGTGCCAGAGCTTGAATATCTGACCCAACGCTATGTGAGCCTGGAGCAGGGCACCGATGTGACACAGTTTTTTGAACGCGTCAACGCGCTGAGTCCGTCAGAAATTTCGAGTCGTGATTTTCGTGAAGATGCTTACGCGGGTATAAAATCGGCCATTGAGGATTCGGCCTGGGATGATTTTGATGCGCGCTACATCATTCTGGTTACCGATGCTGGACCACGCGAAAGCCATGACTCGCTCGGCACCACCCGTCTTAGCGCACAGGCCTTAAGACAGCTGGCATACGACAAAGGTGTTTCACTCTGGGTGTTGCACCTGCGTACACCCTCGGCGGCAGCAAACCATCAAAAAGCCGAAACACTTTACAAGGCGCTATCTTATTACCCCGGTATTGGAGACTTTTATTACGGTGTCAGCCTGGGGCAGGTAGACGAATTCGGTAATGTACTGGAAATCCTGGCGAATCAGATTACCCAGCAGGTGCTGGCGACTACCAATGGCGTGCCACCAATTCCATTACCCGATAATGTTGAGACCGAAAATCAAACCCAGCTAGCGCAACTGCAGGGTCGTGTTGCCAAGCTTGGCAATGCCTTGCGTATGCGCTATTTGCAAAGGGAATCGGGTAAACCCTTACCCAAAGTGTTTGATGCCTGGATGGTTGATCGCGATTTCATCAACCCGGAACGTTCCTCGGTGGATGTACGCGTATTGCTTACTCGTGACCAGCTCAGTGATCTGAAAAATGTCATGCAACAGGTGCTCGAACTGGCCGAAGAGGGTGTGCTCAGCCCGAAGAATTTCATCGATGATCTGCAAAGTCTGGCTGCGACGGTTAGTCGTGATCCCTCTTCTGTTGCGGGGAGCACCTCGGATGCGGGATCAAACCTCGCCGAAATGGGTTATATGCGTGAATACATCGAAGACCTGCCCTATACCGGTGAAGTCATGAATCTGACGCTGGAAAGCTGGGAAGAATGGTCGGCTAAAACCCAGATTGAATTCATGCAGCGACTCGACAGTAAAATCAACTATTACCAGGCATTGCACGATCATACCGATCTCTGGGTAACACCCGGTGGTGGCTCGGTGAATGGTAACTCGGTATTTCCAGTAGCTCTCGATTTGCTGCCTTAAAGCCTGTGACTATCGTTTATGATTTAAAAAATGTGGTCAAGGAACGACTGGTTGAAGGTGTGGGCTATCGTTTACAGGTGCCCAGTATCGAAATCAGGGCGCAGGAAAATATTGCCCTGGTGGGTCATAGTGGTTGTGGAAAAAGCACATTACTGGATATCTTCGCGTTGATTTTACATCCGGATAAAGTGGATACATTTACAATCGATCCCATCGACGGAAAGTCGTATCAGATCGATAAACTCTGGCGGCGTCGGCGGCAAAGTCGGTTATCGCAAATTCGTAAGCAGCATATCGGTTATGTACTTCAATCCGGTGGGTTATTGCCTTATTTGACAGTACGCGAAAATATCGAATTACCACGCCGTTTGCTCAAACTCACCGACGATGATTCTATAGATTCGATTGCGCGGGTGCTGGGTATTCATCGCCAACTCGACAAGTTGCCGGGTTTGCTCTCTGCCGGTGAGAGACAACGTGCTGCTTTTGCTCGGGCCTTATCACATCGTCCTTCAATACTACTGGCCGATGAACCTACCGCATCATTAGACCCGATTACTGCACGTAAAATAATGGCGGTGGTTATGGAATTAATCAAAGGTTTGAAAATTACCTTGATAACCGCCAGCCACGATTGGGCGCATGTGTATAAAATGGATCTGCGGGTGATAAAGCAGGAGTCCGAATCGGTTAAAGATGGTCAGATTTATCAATCAACTTTTCATGATTAAATGAAGCAGCTGAGCAATATGGTACGCCTTAGTTTTCGTGACTATAGTCATGAATGGCGTATGTCTGGCTGCTTCATATTTGCGCTAGCTTCGGTTCTGGCGCCTATGATGATTTTGTTTGGCCTGAAGTTTGGAATAGTCAGCACAATGGTCGATGGACTGGTGGAAAATCCCACAAACCGAGAGATTCGTCCGATTGGTAGTGGTCGTTATACACAGGAATGGATTGAGGATTTTCGCAATCGTGATGATATTGAGTTCATTATTCCAAAAACCCGAGCGCTGGCGGCGACTATGCAGTTAAAAAGTGAAACCGCACCACGGATTCTGTCGACTGAATTATTGGCAACCGCTGATCGGGACCCTCTATTAGCAGGTATGGAAAAATTGCCAGCAAGTTACAATCAGGTAATTTTAAGTCAAAGCGCCGCGAAAAAGCTTAAAGTTGAGCAGGGTGATCAAATCGATGCCAGTCTGGCCCGGCAATTTCAGGGTAAGCGCGAGCGCGTGCACCTGCCGGTAACCGTCATTGATATCGCGAGCGCTGCTGTTACCAGCCGAAATGTGGCTTTTGTCAGCCTCGATTTACTGGTTGCCACAGAGCAATTCAAAGATGGTCGTGAGGTACCAGACCTTAACTGGTCCGGCGATAGCGATGATGCCGAATCGAGAATTTTTCCCTCGTTTCGACTCTATGCACACTCGATTTATGATGTGGAAAATATTGTCACCAAGTTGGAAAAACAAGGTGTAAGGGTCAAAGCCAACGTGGCCGAAATCGAAACAGTACAATCGATAGACCAGAATCTGTCAGTGATATTCTGGATTATCGCCTGTGTCGGTGCTGCCGGATTTGCTTTTTCACTAGGCGCGAGTCTGTGGGCCAATGTTGATCGCAAGAGTAAGGAACTTAGCGTTTTGCGCCTGATCGGCTTCCGCAGTTTCGTCATTGTTTTATTTCCGGTACTGCAGTCCTGTTACACCGGAATTTTAGGGTGGCTAACGGCTGTACTAGTTTACCTTGGTTTCGAGCAACTCATTAATCGGTTTCTGGCACCGCGATTGAATCTCCATCATTCGCTTTGTTATTTACTAGCAGAACATTTTTTCTGGGCGCTGGGATTGACGATGATTGCTGCAATTATTGCTGCAATTCTCGGTGGATTGCGCGCATCCGCTATGGAACCCTCGGATGGTCTTAGAGACATCTAGTCGATTCGCCTTACAAGTGTAGGAAAAATCCTACAAAAAATTTCTACTAAGGACTACGGGTGCTGTCGGGTGCCGAGACTAGGAATACTTCTATCCCATTCTATAATACATCCATACCTGAACGGATTCAGGCCAAGGAGATGTGTAAACGGATGTTCTCCCCACATCGATAGGCAGGGATGCCTAGCTGGAAGCCGCTAGATGAAATAAAGCAGGTAATCTTAAGCCCCCTGATACCCAAAAGTCAGGGGGTTTTTTTATGCCTGTCTAAAGGGGTAAATATGCTAGCATGTACTGATACCGAAAATTCCTCAATGTCATGCAAGTCAGTCAACTAAGCCAAAATCCATCTCCGTTTTATTTGCTTTCCAGCAGCGAACCTTTGCTGGTTCGAGACTGGCTTGATGAAGCACGTAGCGCACTGCGGGAGACTGGTTTTGACGATATTCAAAACCTGGTCACCGATGCAGGTTTCGACTGGGCCGAGTTGCTTGAGGATAGTGACATGCTTTCGTTGTTTGCCAGTAGGAAGTGTCGCATTGTCAGCATAGTTAACGGAAAACCTGGGCAAAAGGGAGCTAAGGCAATACAGTCACTTTGCGAGAATATTCCCGAAGATACGGTTTATATCTTCGTTGTGCCGGGGTTTGATCGACAGAGTAAAAATGCTGCCTGGTTTAAGTCCTTGCAAGCCGCTGGTGAAGTTGTCGAACTAAAACCGGTATATGCCAACGAACTGGTTGGCTGGATTAAACAGCGAGCGAGTGGCAAGGGCTTGAGTATCGACCAGCAATCCGCGGCATTTCTGGCTGAACGCACCGAGGGCAATTTACTGGCGGCCGATCAGGAGCTGGAAAAACTATCGATCCGATTTTCAGGTGAGCCGGTTATTAGTTTTGACGCAATCGAGAAATCGGTATCACAAAGCGCTCGCTACAATCATTTTATTCTGGTCGATGCCTGCCTGGCGGGGAAACCCGCGCGCGCCCTGAAAATTCTCGACAGTTTGCCAAGTGAGGGTTATGTCACCACGCAAATTCGTTGGTCGTTGCAGTCGGTACTTGAACAACTCAATGGCCTTATGCTTGCGCAATCGAATGGAAACCTGAGCGATCGTGTCTGGCAGGCCCTGCGAATCTGGCGTAATAAACAACGCCTCTACCAGGGTGCATTAGCGAGAATGACCGGTTCGCAAATTGAGCGTTTGTTGCAAAGCTGTGCTACATTAGATCGTCTTGGTAAAGGCCAGCAAGACGCCGATTATCCCGATCAGGACTGGTTGCAACTCAGATCGTTGATTGGTCAATTTTGTGGACTGCGGTTGCAGTTGTAAATTTTGAAATTATAGGAAAAACAGATGAGTGCTGTTTTACAAAATACTAACGATATTGAGCAATATATGAAGACGCTAGGCGAGCAGGCGCGCCAGGCTTCGCATCTTATGGCGCAGCTTGAGCCTGAAGCCAGGAATAATGCATTATTGAGAATTGCCGAGATTATCGATAGTCATCGTGAAACCATTAAAAGTGAAAATGCACGAGATATGCAGCAGGGCAAAGTCGATGGTGTTAGCGAAGCTATGCTCGATCGCCTGCTTTTAAACGATTTCCGCATTGATGCGATGATCGAAGGCCTGCAACAGGTTTCCACACTGGACGATCCAGTTGGTGAAATCAGCGATATGCGCTATCGCCCGACGGGTATTCAAGTCGGTAAGATGCGTGTCCCACTTGGTGTGATCGGCATTATTTACGAGTCGCGTCCCAACGTCACCATCGATGCCGCAGCGCTATGTTTGAAATCGGGTAATGCCAGTATTTTACGTGGTGGCAAAGAAGCTATTCATTCGAATCAGGCGATTTATCAGTGTATTCAACAGGGTTTGATTGCTGTTGATTTGCCACAGTTTGCGGTACAGGTGGTCAATACCATCGATCGCAGTGCAGTTGGTATGATGTTGAATATGCCCGAGTCGATTGATGTCATCATTCCGCGCGGTGGCAAGTCGCTTATCGAACGTATTGCCAATGAATCGAGTATCCCCGTGATCAAGCATCTTGATGGGGTTTGTCATGTCTACATCGACGATAAAGCCGACATTGAGAAAGCCTTTAAGATAGCAATCAATGCCAAGACACGCCGATACGGTGTGTGTAATGCGATGGAAACATTACTGGTTGCGAAAGATATTGCCGAGGTGGTATTGCCAGAAATCGAAAAAGAACTGCTTAATAGAGGTGTCGAACTACGTGGCTGCGAACGTACTCAGAAGGTTTGCCACAGTGAGCTAGTCTCTGCCAGCGAAGAAGACTGGTACACCGAATATGTCGCCGCCATCCTCTCGATAAAAATTGTCGATGACATGGAACAGGCGATTTCGCATATCAACCACTATGGTTCGCAACATACCGACGCTATCGTGACTGAAGACTTTACCCGCGCCCGGCAGTTCATGCGTGCGGTTGATGCGAGTTCAGTGATGGTCAATGCCTCGACTGCGTTCGCGGACGGTTTCGAGTACGGCCTCGGTGCGGAAATCGGTATCAGCACAGATAAACTACATGCCCGCGGCCCGGTAGGGCTGGAAGGTTTAACCTCACAAAAATATATTGTGTTTGGAGACGGGCATATTCGATCTTGAGGGCGATCGGACTTTTTGGCGGTACTTTCGATCCTGTCCACAACGGGCATATCCAGCTTGCCAGGCAAGCAGCCTCTCATTTGCAACTCGACGAGGTTCAGTTCCTGCCCTGCGCTAATCCGGTACATCGGCAACCACCTGTGGCCAGTAGTGAGCATCGATTGAATATGCTTCGAGCGGCTATAGAGCATGATCCAGAATTGACGATTAACACGCTGGAGATTGATCGAGGTGGCCCTTCGTATATGGTCGATACACTGCATCAGATACTTGCTCAGGATAAACAAATGATCATTTACCTGTTAATTGGTGTGGATGCATTTAATGCGATAAAAGGCTGGAAGTCAGTTGATGAAATATTGAATCTGGTGCGTCTGGTGGTATGCCGTCGACCTGGAAGCAGATTAGACAGAAGCATATTTCTCGATCAATATATCGAACTCGATATTAATGAGAATCCTTGTGCCTCAAGCGAAATCCGCCGACAACTCAATGCTGATCAATCTGTCGAAAGCTGTCTGACAGCCCCGATAATAGACTATATTAATCAGAATCATCTATACGAGAACCGATGTGAGTAAATCCAGTTCAACAACACTACAGTCAGAAACTATTAAAAAACTCGCCATCGAGGCATTGGATGCATTAAAGGCCGATGATATCGTCGTGCTCGATGTGCGTGATCGTGCCAGTTTCACTGATACGATGATTTTTGCCAGCGGTAAATCCACCCGGCACGTTATCTCAATTGCCGATTCGGTTGTTCAGGCCACCAAAGCTGCGGATATGCCGCCACTCGGTGTAGAAGGTGAAACCGTCGGTGAGTGGGTGCTGGTCGACCTTGGTGATGCCATCGTGCATGTGATGCTGCCAGATACACGCGTGTTTTATGACCTGGAAAAACTCTGGAGCGAGGAGCGGGTCGACGCTATCGAAGAGTAGCTCTAAACCATGCAGCTACAAATTATCAGTATCGGTCAGAAAATGCCGACGTGGGTTGATGAGGCCTGTGCAGATTACCAGAAGCGCCTGCCCAGGGAGTTGAATATTCAGTGGAGTACATTGCCGCTGGCGCAACGCAAGGCGAGGGATTCGGTTGAACGATTGCGGCGACAGGAAGCAGAGCAAATCAGCCAGAAAATATCACCCGGTAGCTACAGCCTTGCGCTAGATGAAGCGGGCAGGCAGTGGCGCAGTCAGGACTGGGCTAATCAGCTTGAACACTGGATGCAGCTATATCCTCGTGTCAATCTCATTATTGGTGGACCCGATGGACTGTCACGCGAATTACTGCAATGCTGTGATGCGAAAGTCTCGTTTGGCA
>JAAENK010000118.1 GCA_024224415.1 Gammaproteobacteria bacterium
CAAGACTTCGATCCCTGCGTTGGCAACCGGCCCGGCAATGCCGGCGCCAATAGTGCCAGCACCGATGACTGCAACCTTGTTAATTTGCATAAAATTTTTACTCCGAGTGTTCAATATTGCCGACAAATTCACGTAGACAGTGCAGACAGCGTTTAGGTGCTTCGATGGGTAACATGTGACCGTAATTTTTTATAACTGTCACCTGCGCATTCATAGTGTTTGCCAGTGCTTTACCTGCTTTTAGGGGTGTCATTTTATCCTGTCCGGCAAGTATCAATTGGGTTGGTGCATTGATCGACTGGGCAACCTGGTCGCCAGACTCATAGCTGGCGCAAGCTTGCAAATCGACCGCCAGGGGATTCGATGACATGATTTGTCTGCCGATTGCAATCGGTTGCATGCCGGGTACCGCGCTAATTCCCATTTGTGCATTTTGCCCAAAACCCCATTGCAACATCATATCAGCTGCTCGCTGAGTTGATTCAAGTGCTGTATCGATCAAAGCAGGATTGACCGGGATGGCTGCTGCAGTACCGATACCACTGAGCGATTTAACTTTGTCGGGTGTTTTGCTAGCCAGTTCCAGCGCACAAAGAAAACCCTGTGAGTGTCCAATGGCATGCACGCTATCGACCTCTACTGCATCGAGAAATTCACCAAGCCATTGACCCATTGCCTCGATAGTCGTCAACGCTTCACCTGCAGACAAGCTGTGACCGGGAAAATTGGGCGCTAGTACCGAATAACCATTATAGGCAAACCAGCGGGTCTGCAAGGCCCAACTACGGTGATCAAGACCACTGCCGTGGATAAACAAAACTGTGGGTAGTGTGCTATCGAATGCTTTACCGCCGGTAGCTGCATAGATATTTTGGCCGTTAACTTCAATTTCCATTAGACTTCTCCCGCGACACGACTGGCGGCTTTGAAACCGCGTGCAAAGTCATTCTTTATATCTTTAATGTCTTCGATACCAACCGAGACCCTGATCATGTCTTCGCTGATGCCAGCGGCAATCATGTCCTCCGGAGTTAAGCGTGAATGCGTGGTGCTACCGGGATGGAGTACTAGCGTGCGTGAGTCACCTACGTTGGCAAGATTGGAAGCGAGTTGCAGGGCATCGATAAAGGCCGCACCTCCGGCACGTCCTCCGACAACGCCGAAACATAGCATCGATCCGGCACCGTCTGGAAACAGTTTATCTGCCAGTTCGTGACTGGGATTGGATGTCATCTCTGGATGATTCACCCAGGTAACTTCATCCTGTTGTTGCAACCACTCTACCAGCGTCAGTGTATTGGCGACATGTTGCTTCATACGCAAGTTTAGGGTCTCAATACCTTGCAGAATCAGAAATGCGTGATGCGGGCTCATGGTGGCACCGACGTCGCGCATGGATTCGGCGCGAATTTTCATCGCTAGCGCGGAGGGGCCGAATTCTTCCCAGAATTTAATACCATGAAAAGGAGCATAGGGCTCGGTGAGTTCAGGAAAACGCCCGCTCGCCGACCAGTCGAACTGGCCACCGTCGATAATTGCACCACCAACGGCAACGCCGTGTCCACCAATACATTTGGTCACTGAATGCACGACGATATCCGCACCATGCTCAATCGGGCGGCACAGTGTTGGGGTTGCAAATGTAGCATCGACAACAACTGGTATACCGGCTTCGTGTGCAACCATGGCGATACCCGAGATATCAGCGATCTCAAGGCCAGGATTACCGATCGATTCGCAGAAAATCAGTTTGGTGTTGTCCTGTATGGCATCGCGCAACGCTTTTTCATCGTTAATCGGAATAAAGCTACACTCGATACCAAGGCGTTTGATCGTGTGCTTTAGCAAGGTTGCGGTAGAGCCATAAATTTGTGCCGATGAAACAATATGGTCTCCAGCAGAGCACAGCGTAATGAATGCGGTAAACAGGGCGCTCATGCCAGATGCAGTGCAAATTGCGCCACTGCCACCTTCGAGTGCGGCAATGCGCTGCTCGAGTACTGCAACGGTAGGATTAGTGATACGGCTGTAAATATGCCCGCCTTGCTCGACGTTGAACAACGATGATGCATCACCAACACTTTCGAATACGTAAGAAGTGGTCTGGTATACCGGTACCGCACGCGAACCGTGATCACTTTCCGGTACGTATCCGGTGTGCAAGGCGATGGTATCTGGCTTTAGATAAGATGATTTGCCCATTGGCTACCCCGGATAATATTAAGCGTTAAGTACATCGCTGCTAAAAGGTAAAGCCGTAATGTTTGCGGCCACACCTTCGACTTCGATACTCGTATGATTAGACAGATAATCGCGATTCAGCATCGCGAATGCAAGGTGTTTACCGTATCTTGGTGACCAACAATGCGATGTTACTACGCCAGCATTGTTATTGTTCGCTTCGAGACAGGTTTTTTCAAACCGCATTTTCTGATTGAAAACTAACCCGGATAACTGTTTTTCATGTTTTCCAGCCAGCTTTCTGAGTGCAGCCAGGCTAAGTGATTTAATGTCAGCATCAAGGTTGATGAAATGGTCGAGGCCGCATTCGAAAGGATTAATGCTGTCGTCGAAGTCGTTACCGTAGGAAAGCAGGCCGCTTTCAAGGCGTTCGATCATGTTTGGACACCCGGCGCGTACTTCAAGGTCTGCACCGAGGCGAAACAACTCATCCCACAATGGTTCGGCGAGGCTGGCGTCGTTGAGGTAGATTTCGAATCCACCTTGTTTACTCCAGCCAGAGCGCGCCATATACATGGATTTACCTCTGAATGTGAGATACTCACCCCGAAAAAAACGTATCGAACGAATTTGCTCACCAAATAGTCGTGATACCAGCTCCTCCGCCATTGGACCCTGCACAGCTAGAGGCCAGACTTCGGGTTCAAATACCTCGACATCCAGCTCCAGTCCGCTTGCCAGTCCCTGCGCCCAGAGCTTAACATCACTATCGGCAATTGAAAGCCACCAGCGTTCTGGCGAATGACGTATTGCGATTGGGTCGTTGATTATGCCACCCTGTGCGTTGCATAGCGGTAGGTAAAAACACTGTTTGTCCTGTGCCTTGCTAATATCGCGAGGGGTCATCAATTGCACCAGCCGCATGGCACCCGGTCCCCTTATTTCGACTTGCCGCTCGGCAGATACATCCCAGACCTGGACATGTTTGCAAAGATGCCAGTAGTCATCCTCGTAACTGACAAACTCGGTCGGCAGTAACATATGGTTATAAACTGTATAGGCCTTAACCCCGGCAGCCTCGACACGGCGGCTGAAGGGTGTAGAACGGGTGCGTCGAGATATGCTAAGAAGTTTAACGTACAATGTCCAATCTCGGGTGAAATTTGGGCGGCATTGTATTACCAAAATTATGACTATGCTAGCTATAGTATTAAGGAGACACCTGTACTCAAAACCTGCTTTAGCTTAGGCTAGTCATGATTAAAAACTGCTGATTAGTTAGTCATTGCGAGTGGCTCCAGCAACGTGGCAATCTTTAAAACATTGATTAATGAAGAAGAGATTGCCGCGCTGCGCTCGCAATGAAATTACTTTATGCATAGCCAGATATTTCATGGCTATTAACAACTAGATTAAACTAATGGATAACCAGTTTCCTGTTAAGTACATAGAACCGTTATTTCGCCCGCCCAGCGAAGGACGCTCACTGATATTCCAGGTCACCAATGGCTGTAGCTGGAATCGTTGTACCTATTGCGATATGTATACTGATCCGCAGAAAAAATTCCATCCCAGAGATGAAGCGGATGTGCTGGATGAAATCAGGAAATGCGGCGAGGCAGGCGTAAAGGTACGGCGTGTTTTTCTTGCGGATGGTGATGCAATGGTTTTGTCGATGCGGCGCTTGCGAGTGATTCTTGAAGCTATTCAAACACATTTGCCCGATGTGCGTCGCGTATCTGTCTATTGTTTGCCAAAAAACCTGAAAAATAAAAGTATTGATGAACTACGCGAATTAAAGGTTTTGGGATTGACGCTACTTTATATCGGCGCGGAAAGTGGCGACGATACCGTGTTGAAATATATCGACAAGGGGGAGACTTATCGCAGCACGGCGGATGCTTTGATAAAAGCGCATGATGCTGGTCTGAAAACATCTGTGATGATATTAAATGGTATTGGTGGCAGAGCATTTAGCAAACAACACTCACTGGAATCGGCACGCCTGCTGAATGAAACGCAGCCAAATTATGTGGCCATGCTGGTCTTAACCTTTTATCGCGGTCAACAAAAGGTAATTGATGGTTATGGAGGAAATTTTATTGAGTTGAATGCAACCGAACTTTGCGAGGAGATGCGAAGTTTTATCGGAGCAACCGAATTAGAGAGTTCAATATTCCGTAGCGACCATGCTTCAAATCATCTGGTTTTGAAGGGTGTGCTCGGTAAGGATAAACAGGATTTGCTCCAACAAATTGACCAGGCGATTGATCACTTTCGACAACACCCTGAGTTTGAACGTGGCGAGTATGGGTTTTAAATAGTCAATGACTGATTTTGATAACCTTAGCATTGATGACATACGTGAAAGGCTGCGGGTACAAAAAAGCACAACTTATGATGTTCCTCCGGAATTACTGTCGGATGAGTCGCGCGAGGCTGCCGTACTGATTCCATTTGTGCGTATCGAAGACGCCTGGCATATCCTCTACATCCGCCGCACCCAATACGAAGGTGACCGGCATAGTGGTCAGGTGGCTTTCGCCGGTGGCAAACGTGATCCGCAGGACAAAGACCTGACGGCTACCGCATTACGCGAAGCCGAAGAAGAAATCGGCATCGCCAGTAACGATGTGAGTCTGCTTGGCAGTATTAGCCATCACCACACGATTAGTGAATTCCAGGTCACGCCATTCGTCGCCGAGTTGTCATGGCCGTATAGCCTGAATCTGGATAAAGTGGAGGTAGCGCGAGCCTTCACGCTGCCTTTATCGTGGTTAGCCGAAGAATCAAATTACCGCTCGGTTGAGCGTTTCCATCCCGATTCAAAGCGGCCCTGGCCGGTGGTTTACTACGAGTATTACGATGGTGAATTGCTCTGGGGCGCCACCGCGCGTATGACGTTGTCGTTGATTGAGGTGTTGAAAGCGGAAGCTAGTGATACTTCTCGGTAGTGTAATGCCCTGGCTCGCGCCGACGATGTTTGTGCATACCTCTCGACTCGAGAACCGCAGTTACATCGGTGATCATATCGTTGCTACCACAGATCATGACATGCGAATCACTGGCAGAAAGAGGTGTGTTCGCACGATATTCCAGACTGCCGTTCTGGATGCTTTGGGGGATGCGTTCGCGTAACGAGTCCATGTGGGATTCTCGTGTAACTACTGGAATAAAACAAAACGCATCATTATGTTGATCGGCTATTTGGGTAATCGTATCGGTGTAAGCAAGTTCATCATGCGTTCGCACCGAATAGCAAAGCGTTATTTGATCAAATTTTTTCCACACAGCCTCGCCTTTTAATATCGATAAATGAGGACCAATCGCAGTGCCGGTGGCGAGCATCCATAGATTATTCGATTCGGGTACTTCGCTCGCTGTGAAGAAGCCTGCTGTTTGCTCAGCAACCAGTAGCTTGTCTCCACATTTAAGCTCAAACAGACGTGGTGACAGTGGTCCTTCGGGTACGATATTGAAATAAATTTCGAGCACCGATTCATCCGGTGTATTTACCAGAGAATAGGGACGGGCGACGATTTCACCGTCGATTTCCAGGCCGACACGCACGAATTGCCCAGATTCAAACTCGCCCAACGGTGCCTCAAAGCGAAGAGTAGTCAGCCGGTCGTTCCAACGCATGTTATCGACAACTATACCTGTGTGCCATTTCGCCATTTGTGATTACCTCTGTTCGCGTAGTACTTTCAAGAACATATATGGTTGGTGAAAATTAATTACAACCCCAAAAACTGAGTGGTTAAATCGACTCAACAGATTATTTTAGAGTTGTTTCACAGATTGCATGTTATACCCGGTAAACTTTTTAACATTGCGATTTTGCAGGGAAGATACTGGTTATACTATAAGTATGATGGAACAGACAAAGCGGCCAGAGAATATTTCCAGAATATCCGAAGTTTATGTACAGCATAAGTTGAATGCCTGTATTTATCTGAGAATTCGGAGCCTGTTGCGTGGGTTTGAGGAAGCCAGGCGGCTCGACCGTAAAATTGCGGGCTATGGAATAATTGTGGTGATTGGCGTGTCGGTGGGTTTCGTCGCATTCAAATACTTCGACCTGTCAAAGCCCATTGTTTTTTAGCGACGAGTCGCCTCCTGAAAAATCCTTTCATGATTGTAGCCTAATTGCTTTGACATAGATTTGCCATGCAAATATGATCGCTGGTATTTTTCGGGGGAATCCAACATGTCAGATCAATTTCAGGGATATCAAATCAATAAAACCGACGATGGTCAAAGCTGCGAACTCAAACAGTTGAGTGAAGCTGACCTGATGGAGGGGGATGTGACTTATCGGGTCGAGTACTCCACCCTGAATTATAAAGATGGTCTCGCATTAACCGGTAGTTCACCTGTGGTTCGTAAATTCCCATTAACACCCGGAATCGATTCCTGCGGAACAGTATTAAGCTCCGATAGTGGCAAATTCGCGGTGGGTGATCGCGTCATTCTTAATGGTTTTGGCGTAGGCGAAGTTCACTCCGGTGGTTTTGCGCAAAAAGCCCGGGTTAACTCGGACTGGCTGGTAAAATTGCCAGAAGGTCTAGAACCTCGCCAGGCGATGGCCGTCGGGACCGCGGGATATACCGCGATGCTTTGCGTAATGGCGCTGGAAAATCACGGCATCAAGCAAGGAGACGGTGATATTCTGGTAACCGGCGCTTCGGGCGGTGTTGGTAGCGTCGCAGTCACATTGCTCAGTAAGCTTGGTTATCGTGTCGTCGCAACTACGGGTCGTATGGCTGAAAAAGATTTTCTGAAAAAACTTGGTGCAGCCGAAATCAAAGACCGAGCTGAGTTCACCGACAAAGCCAGGCCTCTTAATAAAGAACTTTGGGCCGGTGCAATAGACGTTGCTGGTGGCAATACCCTGGCGAATGTAATCAGTCAAATCAAATATGGTGGTGCAGTTGCCGCCTGCGGTCTGGCTGAATCCATGTCACTACCAACTACGGTAGCGCCCTTCATACTACGTGGTATTGCCTTATATGGCATCGACTCGGTTATGGCGTCGATAGAAAAACGTCAGCAAGCGTGGAACCGCATTGTCAAAGACCTGGATATGAAGCTGCTCGACGAGTTATCTTTCGATCTGGATTTTACCGATTTACCGCAGGCGGGTGAGGATATCCTTGCGGGTAAGATACGCGGTCGAGCGGTTATCAAAATTCCTGAATAAACAGGTAGGGGTGAAGTTATTATTTTCCCCAACTCGATATGCAACGTAGTTACAGCTTCGGTGTAACCCTCGTTGTCATTGGCAGCGTGTTCCTGAGTTTCGCAGGAATTTTACTGCGCAATGTTGAATCAGCCAGCGGTTGGCAAATCCTGTTTTATCGTGGATTGGCATTTTCTGCCACATTGCTAGTAATACTACTCCTCAAATATCACAAAAATACACTTAAGGCTTTCAAAAAAATTGGTTTGCCAGGTTTGTGGGCAGCTATAGCTTTTGGGCTAGGTTCCATTTTTTACGTATTTGCGATTCTTTATACTACGGTTGCTAATGCGCTTTTTATTATCGGTGCTTCGCCTCTGGCTGCGGCATTTGTCGGGTGGCTGGTTTTGGGCGAACGAACTTCACGATTCGGCATTGTTGCAATGTTTGCCTCTTTGTGTGGCATCGGTTTGATGTTTGTCGATGGATTAATCGAGGGGCGTTGGCTTGGTAATGTTGCCGCCTTGATGGTGGTTGTCACATTTGTAATTTACCTGTTGATTGTTCGCAATCACAGGCAAATCGATATGCTGCCGGCAACCTGTCTTGGTGGATTGGTTATTTCGGGCATCGCTGGTTTGTTTGTTGAGAGCTTCAGTATTTCAAATCACGATCTCGTTATAGCCATAATAATGGGCAGCGTTCAACTCTGTATCGGGTTTCTATGCTTCACTATAGCAGCTCGCTATATCCTCGCATCAGAAGTGGCGTTGTTTGCCCTGACTGAATCTATAGTTGGTCCCATCTGGGTATGGATCGGAGTAGGGGAACAACCCAGTACTTTGACCTTGTTCGGTAGCGGTGTAGTTCTGGTCAGTGTCAGCGCTTATTGTATTGCTGGCATACGCAGTGAGCGAGGCAGGTTGAAACCTGTGGTGGAAGGAGCCATCAGCTAGACTAGATCAGGGAGTCGTGTTCAGAACCAGACCAGTTGTAATTGTGCGGGGCGTAATAGCTGCCCCGCACTGAAATGACAAATATCAAACCAAAAAAATGACCCCTAACGATTCAGGAACTCCAGTTCCCGTTTGTCCTCGACATCGACAACCGGAAAATCCTCATTCAGGGTTTTTGCCAAACCGTATGCCATTAGCAGCAGGATCACCGCAATCGGCAAACCGGCAACGATTGACGCGGTCTGCAGCGCGCTAAGCCCACCAGATAACATGAGGATACCTGCGACGACACCCGAGGTAATACCCCAGAAAAAGCGGAATTTGATCGGTGGATGTTCATCGCCCATGGACAACATGGTGCACATGACCAGCGTACCCGAATCTGAAGATGTTACGAACCATGACACCAGTAGAATAGTTACCAGGATGGTTATCGGTGTGACCAGGGATTCATAACCGAATCCTGCAATCGTCTGATAAACTCCAGATGCATAGTCGGCGTTAACTGCATCGACAACACCGCCATCCAGAAACAGGTCGACCGCAGTTGCAGCGCTACCAAAAATACCCATCCACAGGATGACCACTGAAACAGGAACCAGCAGCACGCAGGCGCAGAATTGCCGTATTGTGCGACCTTTGGATACGCGGGCGATAAACAGACCGACAAATGGACACCAGGCTATCCACCAACCCCAGTAGAATATTGTCCACCAGCTCTGCCACTGACGCTCGGGCTCGCCATCGATCCAGAAACCCATCGGGATGACATTCCACAAATAGTCACCGGCACCGCTGATAGTCATGCCAAGTACAAATGCGGTTGGCGCCAGAAACAGGAATAGTAGTAATAAACCAAGACTGGCCCAGACGTTAATTTCACTGAGAATACGAACACCCTTGCCGACACCAGAGACGGCAGAAGCCGTGCCAAGCGCAGTAATAATCGCCACCAGGATCAACTGGTTGGTCTGGTTGTTCTCCATCCAGCCCAGATTTTCCATCCCGGCAGCAATTGGGGTAATACCCAACCCCAATGAAGTGGCAAGACCGAAAATGGTTCCGAATACTCCGATCAGATCGACCAGGTGACCCCAGGGTCCATAAACCCGGTCTTTCAGGATGGGATAGAGTGCAGAGCGCAGCGTCAGCGGCAAGTCCCGACGGTATGAAAAATAGGCCAGACTCAGACCGACCAGCACGTACAATGCCCATCCATGCAATCCCCAGTGAAAATTGGTGACGCGAATTGCCGACGCGGCAGCTTCCACGGTACCCGCCTCAATTCCGGCACGGGTCATGAACGGATTGTCCTGAATATGGTACATCGGTTCAGCCACGCCCCAGTAAATCAGACCAGAACCAAGACCCGCACTGAACAACATACAAATCCAGGAAAATGTTGAGAAGTCCGGTTCATCATCTTCCTTGCCCAGTTTGACGTCGCCAAATCGGCTCA
>JAAENK010000119.1 GCA_024224415.1 Gammaproteobacteria bacterium
AATTGGTTCGAGTATTGTGCGGCATAAACACAAAATACTGCCGCCACTGATGTTAACAAGGTGACAATAGTTAGTACGATGCGCCGGTCAAACCAGTCTGACAAAATACCAATTGGCGCCTGAAACAATACCGTACCAACCACCGCAGCAGTCATGAAATATGAAATATTTTCAATATCCAACCCGATACGCTGGCCGTACACCGGACCCAGCGCAAAAAAGGTGGCTGTCACCAGTCCCACCACAAACATGCTGACTATGCCTAGTGGTGAGATACGATACAGCTCGAATACACTGATATTCACCGATTCGTGAAAAGTCGGTGGCGAACCGGCTGACAGTAGCAGCGGCACAACAGCGATAGAAATTAGTACCGAAGTCAGGATAAACAAGGGAAAGTCAGTAGGCGGCGCCAGATTCAGCATGAGCTGTCCCGCACCAACCCCCAGGTAAGTTACCACCATATACAGTGAAAGCAATTTACCCCGTGTTTCGTTGGTGGCCCTATCATTGAGCCAACTTTCAGCGACAATATATAAACCCGCAAAGCAAAAACCGCTGAGTAAACGCAGCATTATCCAGACGTAAACATTGATAAACAACGCATGTATCAGGATAGATGCCGAGGCCAGAGCGGCCAATGCGGCAAACACCCGGATATGTCCGACCTTTGCAGTAATTTTCGGATTGAGAATCGAACCGAGCAGGAAGCCTGCATAAAAGGCAGACATCACCAGGCCTGTTGTCGTTGCCGAAAAGCCTTCGATATCGGCACGAACCGCCAACAAAGTGCCCTGCAAGCCATCCCCCAGCATTAGTACACCGAAACCGAGCAATAGAGCCCAGGAGGAAAACAGGGCGGAGGTAAAAGACGAATTCTGGTTACTCATAAACAGCTCTAACCTATCACGGCCTGCTCACGTAAATGCTCTAAATCATCGTCGGAATAGCCCATTTCTGTCAACACCGCATCGGTATCTTCGCCGTATTTTGCACAACGTCGATCCAATCGAGGTCCAGCCTCGGCAAAACTAAAAGCGGCTATTGGTGCAGTGAGGTCGTTATTTTCCACTCTTTGATACTGGCTGCTCGTTGCACGTCTGTCTTGATCGTTCAAAACCGTATCGGTCAAATCTCTAACCCTGGCCGCTGGCACATCATTTTCATTCAGCACAGTTTCCCAATAGTCGGTGGTATGCTCGGCAAAACGTACTAACATTTTCTCCCGCAATAGTGCTGCGTTATTGCCAATCCATGCATTATCGAATACCTGTGGTAAATCCATTAGTTCATCGAGTAATACCGCTTTGAATAAGCGAATATGCTGTTGTAGAGTAAAAGCACCAACCATCAAATTATCGTCACTGCATTGGAATGCAGAGTAACCCGGGCGGCGGGCATGGATATTACCGGAACGCTCTACGGTCTTGCCGTTATACATAACCCCGGTCACCAGTGGAGACATCATCATTAAGGCTGCATCGAGCATATTCACGTTGATGACCTGACCTTTGCCACTGTGATGACGCTGATAAAGTGCAGCCGCAATTGCGAAAGCTGCCTGTGCACCTGTACCGTAATCAACCAATGGCGGGCCGACACGCATATATTCCTGATCAGCATCACCGTTGACCGACATCATTCCGCTCATAGCCTGTATCACCGGATCAAATGCTGGCCGATCTGCCAGGGCGCTGTCGGGATCGTAAGCGGACATATTGCAATAAATTAGTCCTGGATTAATTATGTGTGCCTGTTGAGAACTGAGGCCATATCGAGCCAGTCCAGCACTGTAATTTTCTACCAGTACATCTGCAGTTTCTATGAGTTGATATGCTATTTCTCGGCCTTTTTCGCAGTTTAGATTCAGCGTGATCGCCCTCTTCCCCTGATTATTAAACAGATATCCAGTGCCCAGGCCTTGTTGATTTAACTCTTCATCGACACCTTCGAACCGCATCATATCGGGTGAGTCGGGTGGCTCGATCTTGATTACCTCTGCACCCATTACTGCTAGCTGGCTGGTGGCGAATGGACCAGCATAGACATGCGTGAAATCCAGAACCCTGATTCCTTCAAAAGCTGGTAATTGATTGGTCATTTACAGAGCCCCGTCACTCTCTTGTCGATAAGAGACATATAAATAAAATTGGTTTGATTCAATATTCGTTGATGTGTTACAACTGAGTCAAGAAGTTATCCAGTATGGGTGGTAAAAAACACCAGTCACATACTTCTCAACCCATGGAGACATTTTCAAAGGATCATCAAAATTATTATTACTGAGGATACATTATGGTAGATATCAAAGATTTGGAAAAAGCGGCAATCGACGGCAAGCTAGATCGTCGTGAATTTATGAAGCGAGCTACGGCGTTGGGTCTGGCTGCACCATTTGCAACCAGTTTGTTGACTCAGGCGGTTCATGCAGCAACGCCGAAGAAAGGTGGTCGATTTGTCCAGGGCACCGGGCATGGTTCAACGACCGATACTCTGGATCCTGGCACGCACGAAAATGGCTTTAGCCAGAACGTAGTTTATACTTACGCTAACCATCTTACTGAAGTTGATAATACTGGCCAGCTGGTACCCGAACTGGCAGAAAGCTACGAAGCCAGTGCCGATGCAAAAACCTGGACTTTCAAATTACGTCAGGGTGTCGAATTCCATAATGGTAAAACTATGACGGCTGACGATGTTATTGGCTCAATTAATCACCATCGTGGTGAAGATTCAAAATCTGCCGGTAAGTCTTTGCTCAGTGCGGTCGAAAGTATTACCAAAAAAGGTAAATATGAAGTTGAATTCAAGCTCAGTGCTGGTAACGCTGATTTCCCATTCGTTATGAGTGATTATCACTTCGCTATCCTGCCTGAATTTGAAGGTAATATGGACTGGCAGGCTGGTTTTGGCACAGGTGGTTATGTCATCGACCGATACGAGCCAGGCGTTCGTGCAACTTTCAAACGTAACCCTAATTACTTTAAGTCAGGGCGTGCACACTTCGATGAAGTCGAAACTATTGCATTGCTCGATACCACTGCACGTCAAAATGCTATGATGAACGACGAAGTTCACGCCATTAACCGCGTTGATCCCAAAACGGTTCACCTGTTAAGTCGTGTGGGCAGTTTAAAGATACTTGAAACTACCGGCACCTTGCATTACACATTTCCGATGCGTGTTGATCAGAAACCTTTCGATAATTATGATCTGCGTATGGCAGTGAAATACTCGGTTGATCGTGAGCAACTGGTACAGAAAATCCTTCTAGGTCATGGTGCGATTGGTAATGATCATCCGATTTCGACAGCTAACCCATATCATAATGGAGAAATGGCACAGCGCAGTTACGATCCCGATAAAGCACGTCATCACCTTAAGAAAGCTGGTATGGAAGGTGTTACGCTTGATTTGGGAACTTCTGATGCAGCCTTCTCAGGTGCAGTTGATGCCGCTCTGTTGATCAAGGACTCAGCAGCAAAAGCAGGCCTCGACATTAACGTGGTTCGTGAGCCTAAAGATGGTTACTGGTCGAATGTCTGGAATAAGAAAGCCTGGTGTGCATGTTACTGGGGTGGTCGTCCTACAGAAGACTGGATGTTTACTGCTGCTTATGTGGCGGACAGTAAGTGGAATGATACTGCCTGGACTAGTGGTCCAAAGGCAGATAAGTTCAACAAACTGGTAGTAGATGCTCGTTCTGAGCTCGATACTAATAAGCGTCGTCAAATGTATTATGAGTGTCAGGAAATCGTCAACGATGATGGCGGTGCATTGATACCTATGTTTGCCAACTATATTCATGCCGTGAGTAAGAAAATCGGACATGATGAGAAAGTAGCCGCTAACTGGGAGTTTGATGGGAACAAAAATGCTGAACGTTGGTGGTTTGCATAAACTGCTAGCGCGATCATGCATTATTAAAAGGCAATGGGTTTCGACCCGTTGCCTTTTTTGTATTAAGATGTACCTGCGTGGCCCAGCTACATAATAAAAACTAACACCGAACAGAGGAACATACATCGTGCATCCTGTTATCGCTACAGTATTACAACGACTGGCTCTTGGTATCCTGACGCTATTCGTGGTATCGCTAATTATTTTCAGTTCGATCGAATTCCTCCCCGGTGATTTTGGTGAAGCAATACTCGGACAGGCAGCGCTGCCTGAAACCGTAGCCGCATTTCGAAAAGAACTCGGTCTCGATTTACCTATGTACCAACGTTATCTCGACTGGGTAGGTAATGTCATGACCGGTGACCTCGGTAATTCTTTTTCCGGTCGCGGCTCCTCCGGCGGCGCGGATCGCTCACGACCAGTAATCGACCTTATCGCGCCGCGCCTGGCAAATACTCTGTTCCTCGCTAGTATGGCAGCAATTATTTCGGTTCCATTGGCATTATTTCTCGGCATAACCGCAGCACTTTATAGAGGCTCGATCTACGATCGTCTGGTTAATGCGCTAACATTGACGACGATTTCCTTCCCCGAATTCTTTGTCGCGTATATATTAATATTAATATTTTCATCTTTTTTAAAATTTTTCCCATCACTTGCAAATATCGACCCAACCACTGATTTCTGGGTTCGGGTACACTTGACCGCGTTACCGGCGATAACGCTGATGCTGGTCATAATCGCACACATGATGCGCATGACCCGAGCCGCCATCATCAATCTAATGGCGAGCCCATATATCGAAATGGCCGACCTCAAGGGCGTGAGCAAATCGCAAATCATTATCCATCACGCCTTACCCAATGCATGGGCACCAATTGTCAATGTTATCGCTTTTAATCTCGCCTATCTGGTGGTCGGCGTGGTGGTCGTCGAAGTGGTCTTCGTTTATCCAGGCGTCGGACAACTCATGGTCGATGCTGTGACTACGCGCGATGTGCCGGTGGTTCAGGCCTGTGCGATGATTTTTGCGTTAACTTACATATTACTGAATTTATTCGCGGATATTATTTCGATTATTACCAATCCCAGACTATTACACCCACGATGAGAACAAAAATATGAGTGCTGGAGAAGAAAGCTATTCGGCCGCCGGTGAAGTCAGCCTGATCAAGGCCAGACGTACCTTTGCAGAAAATTTGTGGCGTGGTCTAAAGTCCGCACCACCCACCGCGCTATTCGGCATGGCGGTGATATCAACATATATGCTGTTCGCCATTTTTGCACCTCTGCTCGCACCCTATGGTGAAGCAGAAATTTTCCCAATGTCTTACGCACCCTGGAGTGACGAATTCATGTTCGGCACCGACCAACTGGGTCGCGATGTACTGTCACGTTTGATTTACGGCGCACGGAACACCATCGGCATCGCGGTGGCGACGACATTTCTCGCCTTTTTAATCGGTGGCTGCCTGGGTATCGCCGCCGCCATCAGCCAGAACTGGCTGGACCATTTACTAAGTCGTTCGGTCGACGTGTTAATGGCCATCCCGAGCCTGATCTTCGCATTGATGCTGCTATCGATGTTTGGCTCCAGCGCCACCAATTTGATCATCATTATCGCCATACTCGATTCCACCCGAGTTTTTCGTATCACCCGTGCGGTATCGCTCAACGTCGTGGTAATGGATTATGTCGAAGCCGCTAAACTGCGCGGTGAAGGCCTGGGCTGGATTATGCGCAAGGAAATCTTACCGAATATCATGCCACCTCTAGTGGCTGAATTTGGCCTGCGCTTCTGTTTTGTGTTTTTAACCATCGCTGCACTGTCGTTCCTTGGTGTTGGCATCCAGCCACCCACCGCTGACTGGGGTTCGATGGTACGCGAAACGGCAGGGCTGATTCAATTTGCCGAATACGACATTACCGCTGCACTTACTCCAATGTTGCCGGCTGCAGCTATTGCGCTACTCACCGTTGCTGTTAACTTTGTTGTCGACTGGTTCTTGCATAAGACCAGCGGTTTGAAGGATTGAGGTATTAGTCATGAATACTAAAAATAGAGGCGAAAAAGGCGATATCCTGCTGGAAATGAAAGATATCGTTATCGATGGCTATAGCGATGACCGCTGGCACGAAATTATTAAAGGAGTCGATTTAACCCTGCGTCGTGGCGAAGTCATGGGTTTGATCGGTGAATCAGGTGCGGGTAAGTCAACGCTTGGTCTTGCTTCAATGGGTTTTGCCAGACCCGGATGTCGAATCACCAGCGGCAGTATCATGTTTGACGGTATCGATTTGATGAAAGCCTCCGAGGCGGAAAAACGTAAATTACGCGGCTCACGTATCGCCTATGTGGCACAGTCAGCTGCTGCATCGTTTAATCCATCGCATAAACTCATCGAACAGGCAGTGGAAGCCACGGTCAGGCATGGTATTACCCCGGAACAGGAAGCCAAATCTGACGCTAAAAAATTATTTGCTGACCTGCAATTACCCAATCCAGATAATATCGGTGATCGTTATCCACATCAGGTATCCGGCGGGCAATTACAAAGGGTTATGACGGCGATGGCGATGTCGTCGCGTCCCGATTTAATCATTTTTGACGAACCTACGACGGCGCTAGACGTTACCACTCAGGTAGAGGTACTGGCTTCGATGCGACAGATTGTCGAACAGTATCATACTGCGGCGATTTACATCACCCATGATCTCGCTGTGGTTGCACAAATGGCGGATGTTATTAAGGTGTTGCGTTACGGTGAAACCGTCGAAAACGCCGATACCCGCACTATGCTTTCCAACCCTGAGAAAGAATATACCCAGTCGCTCTGGTCAGTTCGTTCGATTGAAAAAGACGAAGAGGAGTCAAAAGATATAATTCTTAAAATCGAAAACGTTGATGCCGGTTATGGTGGTGGCATCAAAGTACTCGATAAAGTCTCTATCGATGTACCTCGTGGACATACCGTTGCCGTGGTCGGCGAATCGGGGTCTGGCAAATCGACAGCTGCCCGCGTGATCACGGGCCTGTTACCACCATCGAAAGGGCGGGTTCTGTTTAATGGCCAACCGTTACCATTGGCGTTGAAAGATCGCGGTATCGAACAGTTAAAGAAAATTCAAATGATCTATCAGTCTGCCGATACGGCAATGAACCCAAGACATACTGTGCGAGATGTTATCGGCCGCCCGCTGGAATTTTATCTGGGTCTCAAAGGCAAGGCGTTGGATAAACGCCTGCTCGAATTACTTGAACTCATCGAACTCGACGAAACTTTTGTAGATCGTCTACCCGCAGAAATGTCGGGCGGTCAAAAACAACGCGTCTGTATCGCACGCGCTCTTGCTGCAGAACCAGAATTAATTATTTGCGATGAGGTTACCTCCGCTCTCGACCAAATTGTACAGAAAGGCATATTAAGCCTGTTACTGCGTTTGCAAAAAGAACTCGGCATTACCTACATATTCATCACCCACGATATTGCCACGGTCAAGGCGATTTCCGATCAAATCGTCGTCATGTTCCAGGGTGGTGTGGTCGAACAGGGTATGAAAAGTGAAATCCTCTCACCGCCCTTCCCCGACTACACCAAACTACTATTATCATCGGTGCCGGAAATGGATCCAGACTGGTTGACCGGATTATTAAAAGAACGCAGCGAAGAACAGACCTCGGTTTGAGACATCATTGCCAGGGCAATGATGAAATTTATTTTCCGTTACCTGATCGACGAGCCCATTGTCGATATCAGCAGATACCCACAGCTCGAGGGTAATGCCAATGGTCCATCGCTGATACGCATACCAGGCTGGGTAAAAAACCCTTTAGCCAAATACTACCTATACTTTGCTCACCACAAAGGCGAGACCATTCGACTGGCTTATGCAGATAACTTGACCGGCCCGTGGTTTCTCAGTGAAACACCGGCCCTGACATTGGCGGACAGTCTGTTTACCGAATCTGCCCCGCTTGAATCTGACCTCGACGAACAGGTTAAACAGGATATTGCTAGCGGCCGTGACGGTAACTACCCACATATTGCCTCACCCGAGGTAATAATCGACGAAGACAATCGACAAATCAGGCTTTATTACCACGGCAGACTGACCGATGGTAGACAGGTTACACGGGTGGCTGTATCTGAGGACGGTTTATATTTCTCGGCACAACCAGAGACTCTAGGCCTGCCCTACTTTCGCGTATTTAACCAGGATAAATACCATTATGCTATGGCAATGCCTGGTGTTTTGTATCGCTCGCTCGATGGACTGGCAAATTTTGAATGCGGACCACAGATAACAGACCAGGCTATCCGACATTTCGCTTTTTATAAATACGAAAACCAATGGTATGTATTCTGGACCAGAGTCGGCGACGCCCCCGAGTCTATCCTTTGTTCAGCGCTTTTAAACACAGAAGATGACTGGTCGAATTGGTGGCTAGGTCCAGAAAACGAAGTTCATCGTCCGCACAAACCATGGGAAGGCACCGATCAACCATGTGTTGCATCCAAATACGGAGAGAGCATGCAGTCGGTTAATCAACTACGCGATCCGGCAATATATATAGAATATGACAAAACCTATTTACTCTATTCGATAGCCGGTGAACAGGGTATTGCCATTGGCGAACTCACTCCAATGGCGTGTGATTGAAACTCTGCATTTGCCGAATTTTATTGATTCCTCCAAGTTTTTCGACCATTTTTTGCTGGTCGGCAAACGCCTGTCGATTTGCTATCTCTGGATCGAGAACTTCAAACAAACAATCAATCATTTCCTGTCGAACCTTGTCACAGGTTTCAGCCAGGTTAAATAATTCCTGTGGGTCGTCATTAATGTTAAACAAAAGCGGTGGATTATTCTCCGCAAAATAAACAAGCTTCCAATTGCCCTTTCTTAACATGAAAAAGCCCGTCGGACTACCACCATCATGATATTCACTGATCACCATACGATCGGATTCCGGCGAATCAATAAAGTCCTGTAGCGGTCGACTCTTCCAGCCTTGTATAGCCCGGTGATATTCGCCTGTCACGAAAGCTTCCACGGTGGCACCTATGTCAACCAGGGAGACAGCCGTATTATTGACAGCAGATGTTATTCCTGGTCCGGTCAATGTCATCGGAACACCCACCGAATCTTCATACATGTAGGATTTACCCCAGATACCATGATTGCCGATCATATCGCCATGATCGCTGGTATAAATAATCTGCGTGTTATCGACTTCACCGCTCTCGTGCAAGGCATCCAGTACCTGTCTGACATTATCATCAAGGAAACTGCAAAGACCATAATAATTACGCAGACCTTCAATCTGGCTTTGTTCATCAAAGTAATCATTATAGTTCCAGAACTGGCGCATGGCATCGAGCACCGGGTGTTTTAACTGAAGATCGAGGTCGGTATCGTAGGCCTTCGGTAGTTCTACATCGCGATACAGATCGTAGAAATCCTGAGGTGCAACTAATGGATAATGTGGACAAATGAAAGACACAAATAGTACCCAGGGTTTATCTCTATCTTTCAGCCTGAGGGAACGCAACCAATCTACTGAAGCAGCGGCTATGTCTCGATCATATTGAGTATAAGCTGTTTCACCCGGCCCCAGTTCTGCTGCCAGTTCTGCTGCCCTGGGAAAATCGATGACTGGTTTTCGCTGCAATCCCTGCGGCCAACCCAGGCCACAATTGGCCAGATACATCGCATGCTGGCTCTCACTGAATCCGACATCGTCATCTGCAGAGCGGTAATGCAGTTTTCCAATCGAAACTACCTCACTACCCTTTTCCCTTAGTCGCGACATCCAGCTTTCCTGTTGCCCGAAATAGGGTTCCGCCGAAGACCAGCATCGATGCTCAAATACCTGCGTGCTGGTGGCGAAGCTGGCGCGTGCCGCGATACAGATAGGCGATGGAGTATAGGCGTTTTCGAATCGAATACCATCATTGGCGAGTTTATCCAGTACCGGGGTTTTAACAAATGGATTGCCATAAGCACCCATCACTGACCGAGTATGCTCATCCGACATGATGACCAGGACATTCTGCTTTGCCATAACTATTGGTGACCAAAGACCTCAGGTACGCCATCAACACTGATTTTGATTCGACTAACTTGCAGTAATGCCGATATCAATTGAAACGTAATCTCTACTACCGGAGTATTCATATCGGATAACCGATTGGCAACACTCACACCTACACAAATATTCACATCGGAATTACCCATAGAGGTCCACTGCCATTTTTGCCGCTATTATAATGGTTTCCATGACAAACTGTACTGGCATGCCCTGTTTGTGATAAAGAGTAACCGATTTAAATCGATCCGCGTAAAAAATTGATTGCTTCTATAAATAACACAAAGTTAATAACTTTCACAAATTCAGTCGCTTAGCGCAACTTTGTGACTTATTTTCTCTTTTAGTCAGATATAGAGTTTCAGGGCCTAATTCCTGCTATATTTAGCGATGAGCAGTTTGGAGAATCTATGCCCAGTATTTTCAAATCGCAGGAAAATCAGCAAAGTCAGGATAGTCAGCAAACACAGGAACTCGATATCACAGCCCTGGTCGGTGTTGTTAATCAAACCGGCGCTTTTATCTATTCAAAAGATATTAAAGGTTGTTATACCTATGCCAACCAGTTATTTCTCGATCTAGCCCATCTGCATCTTTCCGACCTGGTTGGTAAACAGGACAGTGACTTTTTTGACAGCGAGTCCTGTAAAATTCTCCAGGAAAACGACAACCTGGTGCTCGAGTATGGCAAAACCATCGAAAAGGAAGAAATCAATGTCATTAAAGCGACTGGTGAAACACGCATTTACATGTCGGTTAAAAAACCCATGCGTGATTCTTCCGGCAAGATCACTGGCCTATTTGGTATTTCGACTGATATCACCAAAAGAAAGCACCTCGAAATCAGTGTCAATGAGCAGAAAGTATTCCTCGATGCTGTATTGAATAATGTCGACGCATTTATTTACATGAAAGACAGTAACCGTGTTTACCGTTATGCGAATTCCCGCGCTGCTGAATTATTCAATATTCAACCCAATGAAATCATCGGTAGGTTAGATTCCGAATTGATGCCGCAAGATGTCGCCGACAGGCTCTGGGAACCTGACCAAAAAGTATTTGACACGGGCCAGAAACAAACCTGTGAAGAGATTATACCTAACCTGAAGAATGAATCTAAACACTACCTGACTACAAAAATCCCATTTCGACTGGAAGACGGTACTGCAACTTCAATCGGTTATTCAACCGACATCACAGAACTCTATTTACTCAAGGAAAAATTGCAACGGCAGGCCATCACCGATACTCTAACCGGACTGTATAACCGGCGTTATTTTAACGACCAATGTGAACGCGAGTTTTCACATTGTATTCGGTCTAAGTCAATCATGTCGATCATCATCATTGATATTGATTTTTTTAAATCGATTAATGATAAATTTGGTCACCCAGTAGGTGATATCGTACTACGCGAAGCCAGCAATATATATAAATCCTGTCTGCGTAAGGAGAATATCCTGTGCCGTATCGGAGGTGAAGAATTTGCTATCCTACTACCCAATACCACGCAGCAGGAAGCCAGCATACTCGCTGAACGTATTCGTCAAACGCAAGAACAGAACTCTATCAAAGGTGAATGGGAAATGGCGATTAAACCCACCATTAGTCTAGGTGTATCAACTTTGATTGAAGCCGATAAATCTTTTAACGACCTACTCAGCCGGGCCGACCGTGCGCTTTATAAGGCCAAGCAACATGGACGTAATCAGGTATGGAAACTTTAGGCTGATTTAATTTTTCCGGAAATAACGCTTATGGCATCAGGCAAAAATATTCTTCTCAACTACCTCGGTATCGATTCAATTACGGTTTCTCACCTGGAGAAAATAATTTCTGCAGTGGGTAGTTTTATCGGTATTTTCTTTGTGTATTTCATCACACAGCAGATTGTAGGTAGCGAAACAGCAATATATATCGTGCCATCGATGGGGGCCACGGCGGTTCTGGTATTTGCGGTACCTCACAGTGCATTAGGTCAACCCTGGAATGTTCTGGGTGGACATCTGCTTTCAGCCGCGGTGGGGGTAATATGTGCTCAATATATTGCTGGCGATGCCCTCGCAGCAGCGGCCAGTGTCGGGTTGGCTATAGCGGTCATGTATTATGCACGGTGCATTCACCCACCTGGCGGCGCGACTGCATTGGCGGCAGTAATTGGTGGCCAGCAAATCCATGATCTTGGCTTCGCATATCTTCTTTTTCCAGTAGCAATTAATGTGTTGATTATTTTGTTCCTGGCCTACGCTTTTAATACATTTTTCAGTTGGCGTCGCTATCCCGCTTATTTGAACAATAAAAGTAACCGGTCTACACAGCCAGACGATGACTATGCACCAATCGAACATGCTGATCTGGTCTATGCTCTGACTCAAATAGATACTTTTATCGATATAACCGAAAAAGATTTACTGCGTATTTATCAACTAGCAACCGGGCGTGAAGTGCATATGCCCGAAGAAGACAATTAATCGATCCAGTATTCAACACCTTGCAACTTGAGGAAAGCTTCGGCCTGTTTACCCTGCAACATAGCCAGCGTTGAAAACATACCAGCTTCGGTACAGGTATTTGCAGCAACGCTGACGGTATGCGGTGCATCATCGATCGGCCAGCCTGTTTGTGGATTGAGCACATGGCTATAGCGTCGGCCATTCTTCAATAAGTAGCGGTTGGCGTCACCACTGGTTGCAATAGCGCCTTTATGAAGTTGAAACAATGCAACGGCCTGATCTCTACCAGTGATTAAACGACCCACTGACCAGCACTTTCCGAGATTGCGTGCGTGACTAACCGCAAGGTCGCCACCAAAATTGATCAGTACGCTACTATCGGTGATTTCGCAAACCTTTTGTATACAACGATCCACTGCATATTCCTTTCCTATCCCCCCAAGGTCTACTTCCATGCCTTTGTTTAGCCACAGCATATTGTCTTGCCACTCGGCTCCATGCCAGCCGACCAGTTTGAGTACCCGATGCACCGCATCAGGATCAGGTATATTATCACTACAGTCGAAACGCCATACGCGCCGCAAAACTCCAGAGGTTATATCGAACAAGCCATCACTCATCTGGTAAAGCTGGTCGGCAAAATCGATTAGCCTGGCGGTTTCATCATCGACCTCAACAGCTTTGCCCTCGGCAGCATTTATTCGACTAACGATATTGTCATCACGATAGCGACTGAATTTGGCTTCTATACGCCGGGCCTCATCGGCAACCTGCTTAACGATGCGCCACGCCAGGCGCTCAGCGCCTACCTCGATTAATACCTCACAGGGGCTTGCCATGGCGGTAAAACTGCCCCGCCAGCAATCGGTATCTTTTTTTAATAGTATATCGTTCATAAAAAGGCATTATTATTTACACTACCAGAGCAACGAGTAATTGATTTGTAAAACAAATGCATCAAGTTCGTCTGTTTCTTCACCCACAGGTACCGTGCCGTCATCGATAGTTTGCGTGATAATTTCGCCACGAATGGAAAGCTCACTATCGTTACTCAGAGGTATACCATATTTTAACCCGATTGTTACACTCGTAGATTCGGCCAACCGGTAGTCGCTGGTTGTATAGTCAGGTGATACTGCACCAGTAGTTGCGTTGACATCTGTACCCAGCTTTAAATCGTGGGTATAAAAATTCGCAGCATCCTGTTTGTAATAACGCAAATGTGGTTGCAGATAACTGTCCTTTAGCTCATAACGATATCGCAGATCCAGTGTATGCGAGGTCACATCCCAGTCGTCATCATAATAACGATAAGACAAATTAATAACATCTTCGTTGAAATGGTGCACCGTCTTGAAGAAAATTACACTACGCTGACGTGAATCCGGTCGGCGCTCGTATACATAAGGCAGGTTACCCGTTGTAGCAGTATCAAAAAATGACGAACCTGAAACTGTGGCGGGTAGACCCGTGGCTGGATCGATGACGCTAATCACTTTAAATGGATCATTCTGATAACCATCGATTTGTCCAAAACTAACATTGAATTGCATGATTGTGCTGCGACTCACCACCTGAGTCACTCCCAGCATAAAATCGGTAATGGTTTTAGTGTCGTCGATGCCTTCTCGATTTATCGAAGAACCCGCACTCCTCATAGGCAAAAGCTCAGACGGTATACCACCTTCGGGTGAAATAGTATCGTTATTAAACGCAAAGGCAGTCGTCAGAGTAGTATTGCGGTCATTAAGATCCTGCGCATAAGTCACGCTGGCGCCGAGTGACAGATAGTCGTATTCTTTTGATATATTACCTCCCCAGGTAATTCTGGATAAGCGGTCAGTCGCCATTTCCCAATCAGCGCCAAAAGACACGCGTGCATCCCGAAAGGTATCGTCAAGTGGCAACTCACCAGCGTTTGTGGTGTAGCTACCATTACCAGACGGTGTAGTAAAGGTTTGTGCTGCTGCAGATGGATGTGCACCATTTGGTGTTGCGCCGGTTAAAGCATCAACCACGAGTCGCAAATCAATGCGCTCATCATCATTTAAGACGCGACCAGCAAAAATTGCTGGTTCCACAGCGCTGACACGACCATCGCTTTCGCTATAAAACAATATCGCGGTATCGACATCCCAGTCATTTTCGTCCGCTTCTACAACAGGCACTGTGGCTTGCAACAAACTACAGACTGCCAGGCCCATCTGCGTCCTGATCTTTTTTAATTGCATCCGCAGCCACCTCCACCAACGCCCTGTCCACCGCTACTGGCTTCCTTACTAAAATAAATATGTTCATCAAAAAAGATATCCAGAGGATCCTGCACCAGTTGCATAGAATCCATGGCCAGCAAATCACGCTCCCAGGGCTGAACACCCCAGCTTGCACAAGCCGTGATGAATAACGTCATCGAAATTAATCCGACTAATCGCATAGAAGTTTCCTCATTAGAATTTGAGCAGTTGCTTGATTGCTGCCTCAACTTTAAACTTGTCCCTGTCTCGAAAGCCAACATGCGTCGCATAGAGCTTGCCATCACGCCCGATCAGGAAACTGCTAGGCATTCCACGTAACTTATAAAGTGCCGCCGACTCACCTGCAGGATCAAACGCAACCTGAAAATTAACTTCGGCTTTTTGTAGAAAAGCATCGGCCAGTTTTCGCTCCTTATCAAGGTTAACCGCTACTATTTCCAGTCCCTGATCCTGATACCTGGTTTTTATGGTCTTCATCCAGGGAAATGATTTGATGCAGGGTTTACACCAGGAGGCCCAGAAATCAAGATAAACTACCCTACCGGAGAATTTTTCCAGATCGATTTCACCATGCAAACCGGGTAATTTAATATTTGGCACATCGGTGGCGGACTTTAGCACTGGACTGCTAAACAGCAGTAAAACCACTAACAGACTGTTATTGAAGTGTTTCATTAATATTATCCCGGTGTATTGCAGAATAGTTGGTCATATTGATCTTAGTCGAGTAATCTTAAATGAACCTTAAAGCTAATTCAGGATCATTGTGCGTGCGAATACTACTGGTCGAAGATGACTCATTACTCGGCGAAGGACTGCATGTCGGCCTGCAACGCGAAAACTATACTGTCGATTGGGTAAAAAATGGCGAGACTGCCCTGTCAGCGGTTCGTGAGACTGATTATGACAGTATAATTCTCGACATCGGTCTGCCCAAAATGAATGGCCTCCAGGTGTTAAAGTCGATGCGGAGTCAGGGTAGCAATATCCCGGTATTGATACTAACAGCGCAGGACGGTCTGGCTGAGCGCGTGGCTGGACTCGACACAGGTGCAGACGATTACCTCGTCAAACCATTCGAGTTCGATGAACTCTGCGCTCGTTTGCGCGCATTAGTCCGACGCTCACGCGGATTACCCAATCAACAAATCACTTATCGAAATATTACTATCGACCCGGCTGCACACGCGGTGACGCTTGATGGCGAAACGGTCGATCTGTCCCGCCGTGAGTTTTCGCTATTAGAGACCCTGCTCTCCAGCGTCGGCTGGGTGCTTTCGCGCACCCAGCTCGAAGATAAACTCTATAGCTGGGGTGATGAAATTGAAAGCAACACCATCGAAGTACATATACACCATCTACGCAAACGATTTGGTGCAGATTTGATCAAAACCGTGCGTGGCATCGGTTATACCATTCCCAGGGACGAGCGCTGATGTCGATACGCACCATCCTGTTACGCCGACTGTTGCTTGCAATGACGATAGTTGTTGGTGGCGGCTCCTGGCTCAGTTACCAGCAAATCAAACACGAAACCCAGGAATTGTTCGATGCACAACTGGCGCGTTCAGCACGTTTGATTCTGAGTCTGGTGCAGGCTGATCGCGGCCAAATTGAATTTTCCAGTATTCAGAAATTCCTTAATGAAAATAAACTAAAACCTGACAGTAACGCCGAAACAGAAAATGTTTTTGAAACACTGTTCGATGATGATGACGAAGAATTACCTGGCGGACATATTTACGAAACCAAACTGGGATTTCAAATCTGGGACAGCAGTGGTAACTTGATCCTTAAATCCATCAACCTGCCCTTCGATGAAATCAGTCCCGAGCACAGCGGATTTAGTGATAAACAATTTTTAAATCACGACTGGCGCGTATTTAGCCTGACCAGCGTCGACAAGCAGTACCGTTGCGTAACCGCTGAGCGAATCGACGTACGTAACGATTTGATCGGCGATATCGTCGAAGGTTTGCTCCAGTTATTTATCATTCTGGTGCCGGTGCTCTCGGTAACCCTCTGGTTTGCCATTAGCCAGGGACTAGAGCCTTTACAGAATCTGACCGCCCAGATTGAAAGCCGGGATGCAAAAAATCTCGATCCGATTTCACAAAGCAATGCCCCGGCAGAAATTCAAACCATTACCGGCGCATTAAATCAGTTGCTATCGCGTTTGAAAAATGCCCTGGCACGGGAAAAGAGAATAACTTCAGACGCCGCACACGAATTGAGGACACCATTAGCGGCGGTTAAGTTACACGCCGAACTAGCCAACAAAGCGGACAACGCCAATGACCAAATTAGCGCGATAAACCATGTCATGCAAGGCATCGACCGTACAACCCACATGGTAAATCAGTTACTAGACCTGGCCAGACTCGAACCGGATTCTTTTAGCCAGAAAATGAAACCAATAAACATCGGTGATATTGTTATCGAGGAGGCCGCATTACAGGCACCGTTGGCCGAAGACAAAAACCTCGATCTGGCGATTAATGATCACCCTGAAGTAGTGGCGGCAGTCGATGAAACTTCTCTGCGATTACTCATTCGCAATTTACTCAGCAATGCAATCTCCTACACCCCGAATCAAGGGATAATTCGCCTATCTTTACTCGATAAGGAAAAACAATTCAAACTAATCGTCGAAGACAATGGCGAAGGCATTCCTTTCGAAGAACGCGAACGTGTGTTGGAACGATTTTACCGGCTGAAAAATCATGATCAACCCGGCTGCGGCATTGGGTTATCCATCGTTATGCAAGTCGTCGAACTCCATCAAGCCAGTCTATCATTTGAGGAACCAGAACAGGAGTCTGGTTTAAAGGTAATAATAACTTTCCCAAAACTATAAATACCCCAGCTCTTTTTCGACTTCGCCTAAAACCCCGTCAAACTATTATTGTGTTATTTTGCTGAATAGTTACCCCAGATTTATGAGTATTACTTTTGATACAGCG
Organism: Gammaproteobacteria bacterium; assembly: GCA_024224415.1. GTDB lineage: Bacteria > Pseudomonadota > Gammaproteobacteria. Next base: position 17,663 of record JAAENK010000119.1, read on the forward strand.
AATAGACGCACGGCGTATAGGACTATAAAAATGACACGAATAGAAACAACAACAAAACGCTCAGGCGGTCGAAAAAAACGCATTGCCAGCCGCACCACAAGAGCCCCTATAAATAAGGTTGTAAGTAGCGGGTTAAACGGTGGGCGTTATACACCACTCTTGCCTTCTCAAGTCGATGAAATTATAAGCTGTGCCCTGGATGTACTGGCGGAAATCGGTGTTGGCTCTCCCACACCAGAAGTTGCCGCCGAAGCTATAAAACAAGGCGCGACTGTCGATGATAATGGTCGTTTGTTACTGCCACATAAACTAGTCGAACACGTCATTTCCATTGCAGCAAAGAGTTTCACTCTTTTTGGTCGTGACCGCAGTCATGACCTTCAAATTGGCGGTAGCCGTGTCCACCTTGGAACAACAGGCCTGATTGTAAAGATGGTTGACCCGGTAACGGGTATACATCGTGAATCAACTTTGATGGATCTATATGATTTTGGCAGGATGGTCGATGCTCAGGAACATATTCACTATTATAGCCGCTCCATTACGGCTAATGATGTAACGAATCTATATACCTTTGACATGAGTGTTATGCATGCTTGTTTGGCAAGTACATCCAAGCATGTATTTTCCGGCTTTGTTGATGTTGCACATGTAAAACATGGCATTGAGTTTCTGGATATGGTTGCTGGTGGTAAGGGTGAATTTGCCAGGGCGCCTTTCATGTCTACACTCGTTTGTAGTGTTGTTTCACCCCTTCGGTTTGGTCCTGAGAACGTAGATATCGCAATTGAAGCCGCACGTGCTGGCATTCCCATGGTAATGGTTATGGCTGGGCAAGCTGGTGCTACTGCCCCAGCATCTTTGTCAAACACCCTTATTATGAGCCTGGCAGAGGCACTTGCCGGATTGGTTCTTATTAATCTATTCGTGCCGGGCCATCCTGTGCTCGTGGGAAGCTGGCCTTTTGTTTCTGACTTGCGCACTGGTGCATTTTCCGGTGGCGGTGGAGAGCAGGCCTTACTGGCAAGCGCCTCAGCCCAAATCACCAATGCATTAGGACTGCCTAGCAGCCAGGTTGCAGGCATGACCGATTCAAAAATACCGGATTTTCAGGCTGGGGCTGAGAAAGCACTTACGGTAGAACTGGCAGCACTGGCTGGTGGTAATATGATTAATTCCTCAGCCGGCGTCTATTCAAGCCTGATGACTGCATCTTTCGAAGGAGTAGTTTTGGATAATGACATGTTTGGCAATATTTTGCGTACTGTTCGAGGCATCGAGGTCGATGATCCCAAAAGATCAATTGATATTATCCAACGCGCTGTATCCGGTGAAGGCCATTTCCTGGGCGACCCTGACACGCTTGCATTAATGGAAACGGAGTTTCTGTATCCAGGCTTATTTGATCGAACCAGCAGCAATGATTGGGAGGCTAAAGGAAGGCCTGATATTCGGGAATGCGCCAGACAAATATCACAGCCAATCCTTGAAACGCATTATCCATCACACATCGACGCGGCACTGGACGCTGACCTGCGTAAAAAGTTCCCAATCCAGCTGCCAACAATGGATGAGTTGAGGGGAAGATCATTTGAAAAATAGACAGAATTAGCTGATTTTGCCTCATATGGAATAGATCTGTCCCGGTTTGGTTCTGCTGGAATGGCTTAAATACGAGCACCAATCTTCAATCCATCAAAAACGGCAGCTTCAGCATCTCTGGGTGTCAGGCAATCGCCAATCACATGAACGCTATCCTTGCGGTCATGAAGTTGTTGCACCAATCCTCTATTAGAAGCATGTCCGTGCGTAACGACGACAGTATCTACACCCTTGATGACAACATGTTCCGAGATTGCCGTACGCTCAAGATAGACTGTATTGGCATCCGCACCAAAGATGCGAACATATGGAATTATTTCAACACCCAATCCAAGCAACACGCAATTCCAACGATTTTTGACATACTGTTGTAGAACTTCACCCGCAGAGGCCCCCGTCACAGCAAGACGGACCTTACAGCCTTCACGAGCCAACTTTTCAGCGATGCCTGGGGCGATCCAGTCCGATGTCCAGTCAGCGATAAGAACGGAATTGCCTATTTTGGCGGTTCCGTCCAGTACTTGCCATGCATCAACAATATTTGCTTCTTCGCTGCCCTCGATAGCAGGCATATATGGTTTAGCGCCACAGGCCAAAATAATCTCATCAGGTGCCTGTTCGTTAACCACTTCAACATCAACATTTTGTTTGCGCATAACATGCACGCCTGTTCGCTCCATCTCACGTGTCAGGTTGCTTATAATGCCAGAAAACTCTCCGCGCCCTGGTAAAAGATGTGCCCTGTTTGCTTGCCCGCCCAGGTGGGCTTCGCGCTCCATAAGTGTAACTTTATGACCTCGGCTTGCCGCCACTGCTGCGGCCTTCATTCCAGCAGGACCACCACCAACAACCAAAATCTTCCTGGGTGAAGGAACAACTTCCATATTGCCATACTCCAGCTCTCGTCCTGTCTCTGGATGTTGAAGGCAGGAAATTGCGTCACCATTTAGAACATGCCCGATGCATGCCTGATTACACCCAATGCATGCACGAACATCGTCAATGGCACCATTTTTTGACTTGTTCGGCATTTCCGGATCGCAGATCATTGCGCGGGTCATGCCACAAAGGTCTGCTTGCCCGGTTTTGATGAGCTCTTCCGCAATCTGTGGCTGGTTGATCCGTCCAGTGACGATCACCGGCCCTGAGAAATGCTGTTTCGCAAGTACGCCCAATGGGCTCGTATATCCGTGCTCGAAATTCATGGATGGTACAATATGCGTAGCCCCCTGGGATGTCGCCGAGCTTCCTGCGACAACGCTGAGATAATCAAGATCTACATCCAGTACGCCAATCGCCGCCAACGCTTCCTCTTGCGTCAACCCGGCTTCATTCTTTTCATCAATTGAAATCCGCATCCCGACAGCAATGTCATCGCCAATCTGATCGCGCAAAGCAGCGATAACTTCTTTGAGAAAACGGTGACGATTTTCTTCCGTTCCACCATACCTGTCGGTTCTGGTGTTGACTGACTGACTTAAAAACTGAGAAGGGAGATAGCCATGGCTTCCAACAATTTCAACACCATCTGCCCCAGCTTCAACCATCCGGCGTGCCGCCTGCCCATAACCTTCAACAATCTCTTCGATCATGTCGATTGTCATTTCGCATGGTATAGTCCGGAACCGCTCGCTCGGAGATGCGGATGGGGCATAGGCAAGTGCTGCGGTGCCATCCATGCTTGCGGAAACTTCCCGCCCCGGATGAAACAACTGCCCAAAGACTTTAGCCCCGTGGGCATGGCAGGCTTCAACGATACGACGATAACCCGGAATAAAGTCATCATCCGTGGCGATCAATAAATAAGGGGTGTAATATGCCGTGTGATGAACGGCAGACACCTGGGTGACGATCAACCCACAGCCGCCTGAAGCTCGAGCTTTATGGTAAGCTACGAGCTTATCATTTACCAATCCGCTGGTGGACAATACTGTATCATGACCGGTGGAGACGATGCGGTTTTTGACTTTACACGACCCCAGCGTGAGTGGTGAGAATAAGTTAGGAAAATTCATTTTAATGTAACTCCTGAACATGTGTCCTGGTTATTCCGCGAACGTGCAGGACGTCTTGGTGTTTGTATAAAATTTGGCTGCATAACGACCTTGTTCACGCCCCCCATAACAACAGGGCCAAGAAATTCTTCTCGGACATGCTTCATTTCGTTGTCACAGTTAGCGTATACAGCTGGTAACAAATAAACATGACATATTAAACCATGTCGAGGTCGTTCGATCCGCTCTCCACCACAAAGCCGTACAGCACCTTCATTGTCGGCTATCTCGAGATACTAAAAATTATTAATACCGCAACTCTTTTTCGACTTCACCAAGAGATTCATCGATCACATTTATGGCAAAGTCCATATCTACCTTGCTGGTAATCAATGCTGGGGTAAAGGTAAGAACATTGCCCATTGTCGTTTTGAAACTTAAACCCTTGTCCAAAGCCCGGTAAAGAACACGATCGGCTGCATCGCAGGCTGGCTCACGGCTATCCCGGTCTGTTACCAGCTCTGCACCAAACAGGAAACCACGGCCTCGCACATCTCCAATCAGCGGGTGCTTCTGCATTAATTCATGCAGGCGCTGTAGCGCATACTCACCGATCTGCGCCGCGTTCTCGACTAAACCTTCTGCTTCAATAATTTCGATGGTGGTCAACGCCGCTCGTGCTGTAACTGGGTTTTTCTCATGTGTGTAATGTCCGTAAGCATAGTCTCCAGCCACATTTAGCTCTGGGTTACAAATCACTGTGGCGATAGGCAAAATGCCTCCGCCGAGACCCTTGCCCATCACCAGCATATCCGGCACAACACCATCATGATCGCAGGCGAATAACTTACCGGTTTTGCCGAGACCAGTTGGAATTTCATCAAAAATAAGCAAAGCGCCAAATTCATCGCAGGCTTCCCGCACCTGCTGCCAGAATCCAGCGGGCGCTATATAAGGCACTGCCCTGCTTGGTTCGGCAATAACCGCACTGACGTCGCCTTCTTTTTCCAGCACATAACGGATTTGCCTGGCGCACAAGTCAGCACTACCCTCGCGTACACCCCAGGCATTACGGTAATCACCGAACGGTGGTACGTGTTCGGTGCCGGTCAATAACGGTCCAGCTGGACCACCACGGAACATTTCCTCGCCACCGATACTGCTGGCACCAAATCCGGCACCATGAAACGAATCCCAGAATGAAATCGTCTTAAAACGGCCGGTTACACTACGCGCCATTTTCAAAGCTACTTCAATCGCATCTGAACCACCAGTGGTAAACAACAGCTTTGACAGGTTTCCTGGAGAAATTTGTGCCAGCTTTTCAGCAAGTTCGGCAGCAACATCACAGGCGTAGCGTCGTGGTGCAAACGACAGTGTTCGCATTTGCTGATTAATGGCCTCGACCAAACGCGGGTGACCATAGCCGATGTGATGCACATTATTGCCATGAAAATCCATGTAGCGTTTACCCGAGTGATCTTCTATCCAGATGCCCTCGGCTTTCTTAATAGTATTCAGGCAAGGCGTGGAAACCGATTGATGTAGAAAGTATTGTTGGTCCTTACTGAGAATTACACGCGCCTGATTATTCAGATGCTGATCCTGCCAGTTGCTCCGATGCGGTGAAGAGTTAACATCGCCCTCTGCACCCTGCGGTGTTCTATATTTTCTTCCAATGTTCATGGACATCCCCAGGATATGTCTCAAGATAAATATTTGAAGTGCATTATATTGAAAATATTCGATGAAGCCGAGGTTTGAATACTCAGCTACAGAGGTAAACGGCTGGGCGCAATGGCCATAGGTTGCTCCTGCAATCTTTATGCACTTCCATCATCCCTGGCAGTCATCGCGCCCCTACGGGGGTTCTTGAAAATCGTGGTTAACATGGAATCGTGAACCAGCTTCTAGTTATATCAATAGTACGAAGTATTTGGTTAAAGAACTTGCTTTTGTGACCGGCGGTCATAAAATAACCGCCAGTCATACACCATACCATTCGCAGTGCAACAGCCAACTAGAAAACAACGTGAATTCGCCCGCAGGGAAAAAGAAATCCTGTGTGCTGCATTGCATCTGTTCGATAGTGATGCCTGGGAATCGGTCACTATAGAGCAAATTGCCCAGCAAACCGATATCGGTAAAGGTACGGTTTACAAGCACTTCCCCAGTAAAGATCATATTTACGCACGACTGGCACTGGATTTTTACGACGAACTGCTGGAACGAATGAAAGCGGCGGCGACCAGCCAAAGTGTGGAAAAGCGTATGCGTGAAATGTTGCAGATCGCCTTTGAGTTCCACCTCAATCAACCTCAATACCGGCGGGTGACGCAGTACTGTCATCGTGACGATTTCCGCTGTCGCGTGGGTGAAGAGGTAAATGAGGAATTTCGTATGCTCGACGCTCGATTTGGCGAGCTTACTGTATCACTCATCGAACAGGGCATCGCGGGCGGTATTTTCCCCAGACGCCCGGCAGAATATACTGTTTACGGCCTGCACGCCTGTTTTGAAGGCGCCATGAACATACTTTGGTGTGCTGGCAACAGGCAAATTGATATCAAAATCTTCACTCATGAAATTATTGAATTCATGATGGCGGGACTAGTCAATATGCCAACGCATCCAGTCATTGATAATTAGGAATTTTTACAGAGAAAGAATAATGAAAAAGTCGATATTGATATCATTTGGATTAGTGATTCTCATTGGTGGCTGGATGCTCAGCGGTAGATTTGCCACATCAGCAACCGGTAATGCTGTATCGGAAACGGAACTAGTAACCGAACGCACTATAGAGGCTATGAAAGTACAGGTAGAGGATCGCCAGGCCGAGACCGTTGAGCGTAAGGTTGTTTTGCTCGGACAGGTAGAACCTTATCGGGCTGTTCGTCTTGCAGTCGAAACATCCGGCCGGGTTGAAAGCATGGATGTTAAAATAGGCGATCGAGTTAAGACTGGACAAAAGTTATTACAGCTTGCAGTCAACGAACGCAAGGCGCGACTGACTGAAGCTGACGCTATCCTGAAACAACGGCGATCTGACTATGATGCCGCCAAAAAAATGGAAAAACGCGGTTTACAATCACAAACCAATCTAACCCTTGCCGAAGCACAACTGGAATCAGCCAAAGCACAACGTGAACAAGCCCGCCTTGAGGTGGAATATACCAGAGTTCATGCACCATTCGACGGTGTTATCAACGAGAAGTTTATTGAAGTTGGAAGTTTCGTCGACCGTGGTAACAATGTTTTTATGCTGATTGACGATAACCGCTTATTGGTAAGTGGTCAGGTACCACAGCAAAATATCACATCGATAAAACCGGGGCAAAAAGCTATTGCCAGGTTTATGGATGGCCACGAAGTAACAGGGAAAATTACCTATATTTCTGCAACAGGCGATTCATCAACCCGCAGCTTTCGTATCGAAGTAGAAATCCCCAACAGCGATTTGCAAACCCTGGCCGGGATCAGTGCCGAAATTCACATACCCGTCGAGGAATTACCGGGTCATTTGCTATCGCCGGCTATGCTCTCACTTGATGACCATGGTGCTCTGGGTGTGAAGGCGGTTGACGACAACAACATCGTGCGTTTTTTCCCGATATCCATCGTCCATACCAGTTCGGCAGGTGCCTGGGTCACAGGTTTGCCGGAGCAGGTTCGAATCATCACTCTGGGGCAGGGATTCGTCCAGTCAGGCGAGGTAGTAGAACCAGTATTTGACAAAGCACCCACAGCCACAACGTTGAACCAGGGCTAAGAAGATGCATGCATTTATTGAAGCCGCCTTTGATCGTGGCAGAACTGCAATACTGATTCTGATTTTTGTCATCATCGCTGGCACCGTTTCCTATATCAATATTCCCAAGGAGTCTGACCCGGATGTTGCTATTCCAATCATTTATGTATCTATGTCCCATGAGGGTATTTCACCGGATGACGCCGAGCGACTACTGGTTCGCCCGATGGAAAAAGAATTGCAATCCATCGAAGGCATCAAGGAAATGCGTGGTACTGCCAGCGAAGGCCAGGGTTCGGTTTTGCTTGAATTCGATGCCGGGTTCGATGCTAAGAAGGCGCTCAATGATGTACGGGAAAAAGTAGACGTTGCCAAATCACAACTACCGGGTGATACAGATGAACCCACGGTTAACGAAGTCAATGTAGCACTCTTTCCGGTATTGACAGTTAGCCTTTCTGGTCCCATACCTGAACGTAGTTTACTGAAAGTCGCCAACAACCTGAAAGATCGAATCGAAGCTTTGCCCGGCGTACTAGAAGTTGATGTTGGTGGTGATCGTGACGAAGTCATGGAAGTCACAGTCGATCCCATCATCATGGAAACCTACGGGGTAAAATACGGGGAACTCTTCAATCTTATTCAACGCAATAACCTGCTGGTTGCTGCAGGTGCACTGGATACGGGAAACGGCCGCCTTGTATTGAAAGTTCCGGGGGTTATCGAGGATATCGAGGATGTGCTGCGCCTGCCGGTTAAGGTTGAAGGTGATACCGTTGTCACCTTTGGTGATGTTGCAAATATCAGCCGAACTTTCAAGGATCCACAAGGTTTTGCCCGGGTCGATGGTCAACCCAGTATCGCGCTGGAAATCAAAAAACGCATTGGCACCAATATTATTGAAACCATCGAAGAAATCAGGGATTTAATTACTGTCGAAAGTGAACATTGGCCAGCCAGCATCCAGATTGGTTATATGCAGGATCAGTCCGAGGATATTCGCGAGATACTAGGTGACTTGCAGAATAACGTACTCAGCGCGGTAATCCTGGTGATGATTGTCATCATTGCCATACTCGGTGTCCGCTCCGCCTTACTGGTTGGTCTGGCCATACCCGGGTCATTTTTAACCGGCATCCTGGCGCTGGATATGATGGGTTACACGCTCAATATAGTTACTTTATTTAGCTTGATACTGGTGGTCGGTATGTTGGTGGATGGCGCCATCGTTATCACCGAGCTGGCCGACCGTAAACTCAGCGAAGGCTTGAGTAAAAAAGAAGCCTACGGATTTGCCGCAAAACGCATGTGCTGGCCAGTTATTGCATCGACCGCAACCACACTTGCTGTGTTTATGCCATTAATGTTCTGGCCAGGTGTTATTGGTGAATTCATGAAATTTCTGCCGCTAACTGTCATGGTATGTCTCGGTGCATCATTGTTCATGGCTCTGATTTTCATCCCTGTACTGGGTGGCTATTTTGGTAAGCGTAATCCAGATCAAAAATTG
>JAAENK010000120.1 GCA_024224415.1 Gammaproteobacteria bacterium
CGTAAAACAGGATTCCTGTCCCCTGTTGTCGGTGAAGATGAAAAAGGCGGTGCTATTGTTGCTACGCCGTATTATTTTAATCTCGCAGAAAATTACGATGCGACCCTGCGACCCGCCTGGTATTCTAACCGCGGCGGCCAGTTGTTTGGCGAATTCCGGTATATGAATGAATCCGGAAATGGTGCGATACGCGGGGAATTTCTGCCCGGGGATGACTTGTTTAATAATGAAGATCGTTATGGCTACGCTTTGGATTTAAGACAAAACTACTCGAATGGTTGGGGTGTGCAGGTTGATCTGGCGGATGTTTCCGATACCTCTTATCTGAACGATTTCCGTAATGATATTAACCTGACCAGTAGCACCCACCTGCAACAAAGAGCACAGTTGAATTACAATAATTCATACGTGTATTTCAGGGGTACGGGATCAATGTATAACGAAGTGGCACCGGATCTGGCGGTTAGCAACCCTTATGATCGATTGCCACAGCTTGAATTTGGCGTTAGATCACAAACCTATGGCGCGTTCGAGCTAGCGTTTGATTCCGAATTCATTACTTTCGACCATGACGATGTAGACCACGTAACAGGAACTCGGGTAAATTTGATACCTTCGATTGAAATGCCCTATGAGCCTATTTATGGTTTTGTAAAACCCAAGCTTTCGTATTACCAAATTAATTATCAACTCGATAATCTGGCAGGTTTTACAGACGATGCGCCCACCGCAGGCGCCCCGATTTTCAGTGTGGATAGCGGATTGTATTTTGAACGCGATGCCTCATGGGGTGGTGAGGGCATGACGCACACGCTGGAGCCGCGTGCCATGTATGTTTATATACCGGAAGTCGATCAGGACAATGCACCTGTATTTGATACGGGCGAAGGGAGTGTCAGTAGTTATAACGTTCTATTTCGTGAAAACCGGTTCTTCGGTGGTGACCGAATTGGCGATGATACTCATATTGCACTTGGTTTGACTTCGCGGATGATTAGCGAAAAAACCGGTCAGGAGAGCATGCGTGCCAGTATTGGACAGATGTATTACTTCGCTGACAGAGAGATTGGGTTGAACGCAAATGATGAACCGGAAACCGAGAGTAAATCTGATATTTTTGCCGAA
>JAAENK010000121.1 GCA_024224415.1 Gammaproteobacteria bacterium
CATGCAAAAGAAGGGCCGGATGAAAAACACCCCTACGGGCACGAGCGCATCGAAACCCTGGCCACCATGGTGCTATCCGTTGCGCTAATCGCAATCGCCCTGGGCTTCGCCTACGATGGGGTTTTGCGTATACTGGACGCAGACAGGTTGCAGCAACCCGGCTGGCTGGTATTGATTGCTGCGGGTATTTCAATGCTGGCAAAAGAAGCCATTTATCACTACACGAACCGTGCTGCCGAGCAGATAAACTCAAATTTACTTCGTGCCAACGCCTGGCATTCGCGCAGCGATGCCGCTTCATCGCTAATTGTATTACTGGGTGTCGTCGGCGTGATGCTCGGTTTCGAATACGCCGATGCCCTGGCCCTGATCGGCGTCTCAGCCATGATTGCGTGGGTAGGCTGGTCACTTGGCCGCGAGGGTATCGAAGAGTTGATCGATACCAGTGTCGACGCCGATATGCTCGAGCAAATGCTCAACACGATTGCTGCCGTGGAAGGCGTCAACGACGTGCATCAGACCCGCACCCGAAAAATGGCGAGTAATATTGTCATGGATACCCATATCACCGTTGACTCCACTATCACGGTATCCGAAGGCCACCGCATCGGCGATGCCGTTGAACTCGCTTTGCACCAGCAGTTCAAGGATCTCTCAGACATCACCGTTCACATTGACCATGAAAATGATGCTCTGGAGCGCCCCGGCTATTATCTGCCCTTACGTAATAAAGTGCTGGCTGATATCAATCTGGCCCTGAAAACTGTCAGCGATTCATTGGACGATACCAACCTGAGCGATTTTTCTGACATAAAACTGCATTATATCGATGGCCATATACAGCTGGAGATCTGGCGTGATCTGCCTGCTGACAACAGATTCCTTCCGAAACCGTCTTCCGAGGAGCTTATTCGAAAGTTACTAATGAAAACAGAATACATAAGCGGGGTTGATTTTGTATATCGCCATACAGGCAAATGCAGTACATTTTGACAATCAACTAAAGTCGTATATCGATATACCCTGCATTACGCTAAGTTAGCCTGCACCATAACTTGATATAAGTCATCGCTATATGCTTAAACATATGG
>JAAENK010000122.1 GCA_024224415.1 Gammaproteobacteria bacterium
CTAATCGAGCAGTTAAAGAAGGTACAGGACTGTACCGCGATATGTGCACCTCATGCCGGCCAGCTCGCTGCGCTTTATGGTTTACAAAACCTGCACGACTGGAAGCTTGAGAAAGCCGCTGAATTACAGCATCGTGCCAATTTGATCAAGCAAGCCTTATCACATCCAGATTTGACTTATAGATTAATCAGCGCCGGTGCTTATTTTGCCTATGTCGAACACCCGTTCGATGCTTGCTCACGCGATGTAGTCAGACACTTAATTGAAAATTTTGAGCTGCTAAGCCTGCCAGGTAGCTATTTTGGCCTGCAGCAGGAAAAGTTTATTCGCCTGGCCTTTGCCAATGTCGAAGAGCAATATTTCGACGAAGTCGTCAACCGGCTGATACAAAGTCAGTCGACATTGAAACTGTAACATTCATGAGAAAACATTATGACTCAGGAATATAACGGCGCCTGCCTGTGCGGGCAGGTCCAATACCAGGTAATCGGCCCTTTCGAGGCATTTCATATATGTCACTGTAGCCAGTGCCGACGTTCTACCGGTAGTGCGCATGCATCAAACATTTTTACCACGAAAGACAAAATTCGGTGGTTAAGCGGTGAAAAATTAGTGAAGCGCTTCGACCCGGACGAGTCCGGCGTAATATCAAAGGCCTTCTGCACCCATTGTGGTTCGCTAGTACCCTACATCAGCGCGAAAAGTGGCAAACTAATCATACCTGCTGGTGGATTAAGCGAAGATCCTGAAATTCGACCACAGGACAATATCTTCTGGGTAAACCGGGCTGACTGGTACGAAGCCATTCCGCAGGCGCCACGCTTCGATACGTTTCCAAAAAAATAATCAGGCATCCGCTAAATAATCCAACAACTGTCGCCAACTGGCCAGCTTCTGCTCGAAACGCATACGCGCATTCGCCGGGCTGGTCGAAGGCAGCCGAATAAACTCAAGCCTGTGTTCGGCAGACAGGACAGGTTTAATTAGTTGATTAAAATATTTCTCCGCAGCAGCACCATTGAAAGCTACCAGGTCAATCCGTTGGTATTCACCCAGCAAAGCTGGGATATCGTTGGCTTCGAGATGATCCTTTAAAATACTCGAATCGAGACTACCTTCGCGCTGGCAGGCTTTAATTGTGTCCCACAGAGCAATCGGTAGTTTAGTAACCTGCTGGATACGACCCGCATAATCGCAGTCAATATCAATCTCGAACAGCTCAGCCATAATCGGCCAGAAGGCATTGCGCGGATTGGCGTAGTACTGGGTAAACTGCAAAGATATAACACTGGGTATGCTGCCCAGAATCAGCACACGCGGTGTACGACCGATGACAGGTTCAAATGAATGAACCCGAGTCATGCCTATTTTTTCATCTGATCAAAAAATTCTATATTGGTCTTACTATTTTGCATGCGCCCGAGGACGAATTCCATCGCTTCGAGCTCATCCATAGAATGTAGGAATTTACGTAGTATCCAGACCTTCTGTAGCTCTTCCTGATCCATTAACAACTCTTCACGGCGGGTACCTGAGCGGTTGATGTTGATTGCAGGGAATACGCGCTTTTCGGCGATGCGACGATCCAGATGGATTTCCATATTACCGGTGCCTTTGAATTCTTCGTAAATAACTTCGTCCATTTTCGAACCGGTTTCCACTAGTGATGTGGCCAGTATGGTTAGACTACCACCTTCCTCGATATTTCGCGCTGCACCAAAAAAACGCTTCGGGCGATGCAGTGCATGGGCATCGACACCACCGGTAAGCACCTTACCCGATGATGGAATAGTTGTATTGTAAGCACGCGCCAGACGGGTAATGGAGTCGAGCAGGATAACCACATCGCGTTTGTGTTCGACCAGTCGCTTGGCCTTCTCGATTACCATTTCGGCTACCTGAACATGACGACTGGCAGGCTCATCAAAGGTCGATGCGACTACTTCACCCTTTACCATGCGTTCCATCTCGGTAACTTCTTCCGGGCGTTCGTCGATCAGTAACACAATCAAATAGCATTCGGGATGGTTGCTCGCAATACTCTGCGCGATATTCTGCAACATCAGGGTTTTACCCGCCTTTGGTGGTGAAACCACCAGGCCGCGCTGCCCCTTACCGATGGGTGACACCAGGTCGATGATACGAGCCGTTATGTCTTCGGTGCTGCCATTGCCGCGTTCAAGCTTAAGTCGGTCCTCGGCATGTAAAGGTGTCAGGTTTTCAAACAGGACTTTGTGTTTAACGTTTTCTGGCAGGTCGAAATTAATTTCATCTACTTTTAACAACGCGAAATAACGCTCGTTATCCTTGGGCGGCCTGATCTTTCCGCTAATGGTATCGCCAGTACGCAAATTAAAACGTCGTATCTGGCTGGGTGAAACATAGATATCATCTGGGCCCGCGAGGTAAGAGCTATCGGCGGAACGTAAAAACCCGAATCCATCCTGCAGGATTTCCAGTACACCTTCGCTGAATATATCTTCACCTTTTTTGGCCTGGGCTTTGAGGATGCTGAAAACAATGTCCTGCCTGCGCATACGGGATGAATGGTCACCACCCATCGATTTGAGGATATCGATCAATTCTGGAACGGATTTTTGCTTCAGGTCACTAAGATTCATATATTAAACCGCACACGGGGAAGGTTTACAGGAATTATTTGTACGAACGCTCGAACTAAATAGTTGGGATTTAGATTAGGATTTCGTTTTTAGGTTTTTAGGAGTTGCCGATCAGAATGTGGCAACTAACGCTTAGAGACTAGCATAGTAATCTGGGGTCGTCTACCTAAGTGATAGAGATTAATCGACTACTCAGTTTCATATTCGTATTCAAGCACTGTGTTTTCGGCATTGATGGTGACGCGGGAATCGCTGATATGCGTTATATTTCCATGCCTGCCATCGGGCAAAATAACCTGACTACCTACAATGAGCACCGTTGCGGGTATGATTAAACGCCGGTATCTGACACCCCATCGCAGCCGTGGAAAATGGAATGCGACAGAAGCCCTGGCGCGCCCTCGACTGTGATGCAAAGGAATACAACCTGACAAGAATACTAAAACAGGTATACCAATAGTTAAAGTGGTGATTTGCCGCAGAAATTGCCTCTTGCCAGAGTCCATTTGCCAACCTGATGTTTAAACAGGTTTCCATTATCGGCGCAAAGCTTCCAAATAATATGGAAACTTTGTGCAAATTTGTCCGACATGATTCTAAATATTACTATCGATAAACGCAGTCAACTGCGACTTTGACAATGCACCAACTTTGGTGGCCTCAACTTCGCCACCTTTAAAAAGCATCAAGGTTGGGATGCCTCTAATACCATACTTGGGAGGAGTACCTGCATTGTCATCGATATTAAGTTTGGCAACCGTAATACGGCCTTCATATTCATCGGCAATTTCTTCGAGAATAGGTGCAATCATCTTGCAGGGGCCGCACCATTCTGCCCAGTAATCAACCAGCACGGGGCTTTCGGACTGTAATACATCGATTTCAAAACTATCGTCTGAAAGGTACACAATTTTATCACTCACGTGCTTCTCCAGCCCTGCGGCTCTTCAAATAGATCAACAATTTAGTCTGATCAGTTTTAACTGTCAATATAGCCGATCGGTTTAGGTCTCGCCTAAAAACTGGCCCACAACCTGACTACTTGCAGGCTATATAGGGTCGAATCACCGAGAAATCAAATGCTTGAGCAGGCTTATTTACAATTTGCTACCATAGGCGTTTGCGATAATCCCGGATACCTCCAGAACTAATGAGCGAGCAACACTTAACAGACATCACTTTCAATTCACTAGCACTGGATAGCCGACTGCTTGCATCGCTGGAAAGCCAGCATTTTCAGTATTGTACGCCGATTCAAGCTGAGTCACTGCCGTTGTTATTGAATGGCAAGGATGTATCCGGCCAGGCACAAACAGGCACGGGTAAGACGCTCGCCTTTCTGCTCGCCTGCGTACAACGACTGCTCACCAGTGGTTCAGCAGCGACTACCCCAGGTAACCCAAAGGTTTTGATACTGGCACCAACGCGTGAACTGGCAATCCAGATCCACAAGGATGCCACCAAATTATTGACAGGTATACCGCTGAAACTGGCCATCTGCTATGGCGGTAAAGCATACGAACAACAGAAAAAACAGTTTGAAGAGCCTGTTGATATTTTGATTGGTACTCCCGGCCGAATCATCGACTTTTTCAAGCAGCGATTATTCAATTTAAAATCGGCCGAGGCTATGGTGCTGGACGAAGCCGACCGCATGTTCGATATGGGTTTTATTTCCGACGTGCGATATCTGTTGCGGCGCCTACCGGATCCAACCAAACGACTCAACATGTTATTTTCGGCAACCATGGCGCACAAAGTTATGGAGCTGGCTTACGAACATATGAATCAGGCTCAATTGGTTAAAATCGAATCCGACTCACCCGCGGTAGAACGTATCGACCAGAGTATTTATCATCCCGCCAATCATGAAAAAATTCCGCTTTTGCTGGGCTTGATCGAAAAGCTCAAACCCGAACGCAGCATTATATTTATCAACACCAAACACACTGCAACAAAGGTTTGGGGTTACCTCGAAGGCAATGGTCACAAGACCGCTCTCATCTCCGGCGATATCCACCAGAATAAACGCGAAAAACTCCTGCAAAAGTTTCATGACGGCGAGTATTCAATCCTGGTCGCCACCGACGTGGCTTCGCGTGGTTTGCATATTCCCGACGTGACGCATGTTTTCAACTACGATTTGCCAGAGCTCGGTGAAGATTATGTGCATCGCATCGGACGAACCGCCAGGGTCGGCAATTTCGGCCACGCCATCAGTTTCGCCTGCGAAGATTACGCCATGAATTTACTCGATATCGAGTCCTTTATAGGACGTTCGATACCTTCTGTGAAGATCAGTAATGACTTGCTGGCAAAGCCTGAACCACCGGTAAAAATGAAGAAGTCGAAACCGAAGTACAGTTCTGGCAGCCCCGGCAAGAAAGGAAATGCTCATCAGCGGCATCGCTCGAGACGCGGCCAACCATCGAAAAATAGACCACAGCAAACCAGCAATTAGACAGATGCCTATGCTTCATCACAATGTCATCCTTCTGGGCGGAAGCGGTTTTATTGGCAAGCAGCTCGCCTTTTCGCTCGCGAATCGCGGTTGTCAGGTCACTGTTCCCTGTCGCCGCCCACACCGGCATCGATCGTTGCTGGTGCATCCACGCATTCGGGTGGTGGAAGCTAACGTGCTCGACAGCGAGCAACTCAAACGATTGTGCCGAGGCAAGGATGCGGTGATCAATTTGATCGGTATATTGCACGAACGCAATAAAGGTGATTTTCGCACAGTACATATCAATTTCATCAAGTCACTGGTAAGCGCCTGTACCGATAACAGTATCAAACGTTTGTTACACCTCAGCGCGCTTGGCGCCGATCAGGCCAGCGGTAGCAGCCTTTATCTACGCAGTAAGGGTGAAGGAGAAAACCTGCTACATACTTTTGGTCAGAAAGATCTAGAAGTTACCAGCTTTCAACCATCGGTAGTATTTGGCAAACACGATCAATTCATTAATCGCTTTGCCGGTATATTGAAACTCTGTATCGGTTTTTTCCCACTCGCTTGCCCGGGCAGTAAGATCGCACCGGTTTATGTCGGTGATCTGGTCAAATGCATGGTAGATACACTAGATGACCGTAGCTCGCACTCAAAGCGATATACCGTATGCGGCCCCGAAGTATTCACATTGCAGCAAATTGTTGAACTCATCATCGAGGCAATCAATGCTCATTGCCGGGTCCTGCCATTGGGTAATGCGCTGTCAAAATTGCAGGCCGCAGTACTGCAAAACCTGCCGGGCAAACTTTTCACCCTGGATAATTATCGATCCCTGCAAACCGATAATGTCTGCACCGATACCGAGCCCTGCCCTACCAGTCTGCGTCAATATATTCAGAACCTGGGTGTACTTTTTAACAATAAAAAGCACTACGCTGAATTTCGCCAACACTGCGCAAACAATAGAGATACCTCATTTAGCCAGGAACCATGAAAACCTACCGGGTTGGTGGCTATGTCAGAGATCGTTTACTCAAGCTTCCTGTAAAGGACATCGATTGGGTGGTTACCGGCGCCAGCGTCGAGCAAATGCTCGAAGCCGGGTATAAAGCCATCGGTAAAGATTTTCCAGTCTTTCTACACCCGCAAAGCAAAGAGGAATATGCTCTCGCGCGCAGCGAACGCAAAACCGGGCCGGGTTATCACGGTTTTGAATTCAATATCGATACCAGTATAAATATCGAAGAAGACTTACAGCGCCGCGACCTCACTATCAACGCCATGGCAGAGGACGAAAATGGCAATATTATTGATCCCTACGGTGGCCAGCACGATATTGAAAATCGACTCCTACGTCATGTCTCAGAAGCATTCTGCGAAGACCCGGTAAGAGTGTTACGGGTTGCACGCTTTGCCGCACGTTATCACAGGCTCGGCTTCGAGCTGGCAGATGAAACTGCTGTTTTGATTCGCCGTATGGGTGAATCGGGTGAACTCGAAACACTGGTGGCTGAACGTGTCTGGGCGGAAATGTCGAGGGCGCTGGATGAGCCAGATCCAGCAGTGTTTTTCCACACACTACGCAAGTGTTCTGTGCTGCATATCCTGTTTGCCGAGATCGACACTTTGTTTGGCGTGCCTCAAACCGCAAAATATCATCCGGAAATCGATACCGGTGAGCACGTCATGATGGCTTTACAAAAAAGTGCCGAGTTAGGTTTTGATAACGAAACCCGTTTTGCAGTACTCATGCATGATCTGGGCAAAGCCACTACAGCAGCCGACATACTACCGAGCCATTATGGCCATGAGCAACGTGGCAAGAAGCTGGTAAAGAAATTTTGTCAGCGTTGGAAGGCTCCCAAAACATATATCGAACTGGCCCTGTTAACCACCGAATACCACACCCACATTCATCGTGCCTTCGAACTGAATCCAGAGACTATACTGAAGCTTTTTACAAATTCAGATTTGTTCCGTAAACCGCTGCGATTTAAAAAAATGCTAAACGCCTGCCGGGCCGATATACGCGGGCGCAGCGGTTTCGAAAATATCGACTATCCGCAGGCCGAATTCCTGGCAATCCTCGCCGACAAACTGGTGGATGCAGATTTGGCTGAAATCAAAAATAAGGGACTCGATGGTAAAGCCTTTGGAGATGCGCTTAGGCAATTTCGACTACAGCTCATTAAAGCCGAAATAGCATCACTACAGTAAGGCGCAGTTCGGCACCGCCGCTCAATCTCATAAAAGGATTTTTGTTCACTGGATCAAATCAACAGCATAATCAGCAGACCGCCGAGCAAGAGGCGATAAACCACAAACGGCAACATACCAACTTTATCGATCAGGCGTAGGAAAAAATGAATACAAAACCCGGCACTGACCGCCGACAATAGCACAGCCAACGACAGCGCACTCCAGTCAACCGCAATCGGCGCCTGAAGCAAGTCCTGTGTTTGCAACAGCCCGCTGGCGAGGATAAGCGGTATCGAAAGTAAAAAAGAAAAACGTGCCGCAGCACGACGGGTCATACCGAGCAACAACCCGGCGGTTATCGTAATACCCGAGCGCGAGGTACCGGGTATCAAGGCCAATGCCTGAAAAAACCCGATGGTCAATACATTACCCAGACTAAGTTGATATTCACTTTTCTGTCGGCTTTTGGCTTTGTCCGCCACCCACAGCAATAAACCGAATACTATGGTAGTGATGGCGACTACCCAGGGTGAACGCAACTGTGTTTCGATGATATCTTTAGACAGATAACCCACCAGAACGGCGGGCAAGGTACCCAGTATTACCCACCAGGCCAGACGACTATTTGCCGAAGACTCACCACCAGGCAAACTCTGCAACCAGGCTTGCAGCATAGACCAGACTTCGACACGGAAATAGCCGAGAACCGCAATCAACGACCCCACGTGCACTGCGATGTCGAAGGCAAGCCCCTGATCGGGCCATTTTAGTAGTAACGGCACCAGAATGAGATGAGCCGAGCTCGATATGGGTAAAAATTCGGTCAACCCCTGGACAATAGCCAGCACCATTAACTGCATGATATCCATGCTTAACTGCCTCTCGGCTGCAATGCGGGCAAGTCGAGATCGAGATTTTTTACCAGACCAATTACTTTAAATCTCTCACCCATTTCGTCTGGTAAGGTCAGCGTCTTTATTTGTTGTGCGAGATCGAGCTGGGCGAAAGTATCTTCGTCGAGATAACCGAAGTCCGCCTCCTTAAGTAAATCATTTTGCAGCAAAAAATGCGCCTGTGAGACCAACCCGGCGATTTTAAAGCCACTCGTAACAGCCGCATCGGCTACGGCATCAAAATCGACCGATGCAGTCACATCCTGCAACCCCGGTAAAACAAGAGCATCATCGTGCGCTCGATGATGATAGTGGCACAATAGTGTACCCCGACTACGTTCAGCTCGATAATATTCAGCCTGCTCGTAGCCATAATCCACCAACAATATAACGACTTGATTGCTTGCATCCGCGATGGCTTGAAACCAGGGACGATAATTCAAATTGATTTCGGTGAGATAGCCTTCAGGCAGCGGCCCTAAAGCATCATCGATAATCTGGATCTGCTTAACCGCTTCTCCGTCATCAGCGTAATCGCGCCAACAAAAACATTCACCATCGAAACCCACGCCAAGCTCACGCCATTGCTCGGTTTTCTTCAACAAACTAACGGGCATGGCATCAAGCACCTCGTTACCTATCACAATACCGTCGAAACTTTGTGGCAGTTTGTCTAACCAGACGATGCGATCAAAAACCTCAAAACTCAGTTTTTCTCTTAAAAGCGCCTGCTGACGTTGTTGTAAGTCAGCGCTGAGATCGAGAATGTAATAATCCAGCGGTCTATTCAGTTTTTCGAGTATCTGTAGACACAGCTTGCCACTACCCGCGCCGAATTCGAGTATGCGCGGCGCACCACCCTGCTCGAAAATTTGCTGGCACTGATTTGCCAGGCTACGACCGAATAGCGGGGAAACTTCCGGTGCGGTAACAAAATCACCCTGTTTGCCGAATTTGCTTAAACCGGCACTGTAATAGCCAAGCCCAGGCGCATAGAGCAAATGATTCATATATTCGCTAAACGCAATGACGCCGTTTTGTTGCTGAATTTTATCAACAATGTACTCGATCACTCGCGAGCTATGCGCAATTTCCTCAGCACTGGGGCTGGGTAATTGCGCTAGCGTCTGATCCTGAGGATGATATGATGACACTCTTTTAATAATCCCCCACGTTACATGTTGCTTGCTGGAAAATCCGCGCTGATAACCGGGGCCGCGAATCGAATCGGCGCTCAAATTGCACGAACTCTACATGAAAATGGCGCAAATCTCATCATTCATTATCGAGACTCGGCGGATACCGCCGCCGAACTGCGACAGGATTTAAGCTCCTTGCGAAGTGGTTCGGCGGTCACGCTACAGAGTGAATTGAACGATATTGATACGCTACAAACACTGGTGCAGGATGCCACCACTGCATTCGATGGTCTGGATATATTAATCAACAATGCATCGAGTTTTTACCCAACACCGATAGGTGAAATCACCCAACAGCACTGGGATGACTTATTATCGAGCAATTTTAAAGCACCGCTGTTCCTCTCACAGGCCTGCTACCCATGGTTACGCGAACGCAGCGGTGTCATCGTCAATATGCTGGATATTTACGCAGCGACGCCGTTAAAAAATCACACGCTTTATTGCAGTGCCAAAGCCGCAAACCAGATGCTGGTAAAGTCGCTGGCGCTGGAACTCGCACCCGAAGTCCGCGTCAATGGCATCGCACCAGGCGCTATACTCTGGCCGCAGCAAGGCGATGCAGTCGAACTTGAAACACAGCAAAAGTTAATCGCGCAAATCCCGCTGCAACGTACCGGCACGACACAATCAATTGCGCAAACGGTTTTGTTTTTAGTCAGCAACGATTACGTCACCGGCGAAGTAATACACGTCGACGGTGGTCGGTTACTACGGAATTTTTGAGATTTTATTAGATGAGAAAATACTGGAGCAATATCGTGCGAAGCCTCGACCCCTATGTACCGGGTGAGCAGCCGCAGGATCAACAATATGTCAAACTAAATACCAACGAGAGTCCCTACCCGCCCTCGCCTAAGGTTGAACAGGCAATTCATAACTTTGACATCAATACGCTGCGTCTCTACCCCGACCCCGAGTCACTTGAATTACGCAGCGCATTGGCGACACAGCACAATCTTGTAGCCGAGCAGGTTTTCGTCGGCAACGGTTCCGACGAAGTACTGGCGCATTGTTTTCAGGCATTTTTCCAGCAATCCAGTGCTTTGTTGTTTCCGGATATCAGTTACAGTTTTTATCCGGTTTATTGCGCTTTGTACAAAATCGAATATCAGCAAATAGCACTGGACGATTCGTTTGAAATTAATATCGACGATTACAGGCAGGCCCATGGTGGCATTATTCTGCCCAATCCAAATGCGCCCACCGGTATCGCCCTGCCGCTGGATTCTATCCGCCGACTACTGGAAGCATCTGACTCGGTAGTCGTCATTGACGAAGCCTACGTTGACTTTGGCGCCGAATCGGCCGATAGCCTGATCGATCGGTATGATAACCTGCTGGTCACGCAAACCTTTTCCAAATCACGCAGCCTTGCCGGTCTGCGGCTAGGTTATGCGCTGGGTCACAGCGATTTAATCGAGGCATTGAATCGGGTAAAGAATTCCTTCAATTCATACCCGATTGACCGCATGGCCTCGATCGCGGCAATTGCTTCGGTTAACGACCAGTCTTATATCGAGGCCTGTAATCAAAAAGTAATCGACAGTCGAAATCGGTTAAGTGAATCTTTACTTCAAATTGGGTTCAAGGTTTTCCCGTCAAGCAGCAATTTTATTTTTGTCGAGCATAAAACCGCCGCAGCCGCTGAACTCTACCAGGCTTTGAAACAGCGCGGCATACTGGTGCGTTACTTCAAGTCGACGCGTATCGACAATTGCCTGCGTATCACCGTCGGAACCGACGAACAATGTCATCAACTGGTGCAGGCATTAGCATCAATACTGGAGAGCTGAGACAACTCGACAACATCAAGCCTGGGCGCATCTGGCGCCATGTCTCGCCAGAGTTCGGCAAAACATTTACAGCATTGCGGGTGGCACAAATCCGGAATCAAATCCTGTAATGGTTTTAGTACAAATGCATTCCTGAGGATTTCACGACGCGGAATCTGAATGCCGTCTTCATCGAGAATCAAGTCGTCAAATATCAGCATATCGAGGTCGATGGGCCGTGGAGAATATCGAGGCTTACTACGATCTCGACCCAGATCATCCTCAATACTGCGAAACTTCGCCATGACAGCCTGCACTGTTAGCTCGGTCTCGATGCCCACCACCAGGTTGAGGAAATCGTCGCCGTCAAAGCCAACCGCGACTGAACTGTAAACCGGCGACAGCCTGAGCTCGCCAAACTCCACGCGCATCACCCTGATCGCCTTCTGGATGTTGGCTTCACGATCTACATTACTGCCCAGGCCCACATAAACCTGACTCATGCAGGCTTCTCACCACGTTCGATAATCACTCCGACCGCACGCGAGCCCCGTACCGCGCCGGGCTTACTCAAGGTTAACCTGACCCAGGGAACCGCAAACTCCTCGCGCACAATGGCGCAAATCTTTTCCGCCAGCGCTTCCACCAGCTCGTATTCGCTTTGCTCGATGAATTCAACCAGGCGTTTGGCTACGGTTTTGTAGCTCAGCGTATCGTCGATATTATCGCTGCTGGCAGCTTTCTGGATATCGTTCGCCATGTCCAGGTCGATGCTTATAATCTGCCTGATCTTACGCTCCCAGTCATAAATACCTATCACGGTTTCGACCTGTAAATCGCGAATAAAAACAATGTCCATGAAAGCTTAGCCCGAGCAAATTAGTAGCTCGACATCTTAGCCTGAGCGCCCCACGAATGGAATTGGCAAAGCCTGTAAAAACCCGGCAAAATGGCCTGTCAGGCGCTTGAATACTCACAGCTGTTCTGATAGAGTTCGCGCCCTTACAGCAATCCCGCTATTTCAACGGAGTCCAAGCATGTCCCGGGTATGTCAAGTTACAGGTAAAAAGCCTGTTTCCGGAAACAATGTTTCACACGCGAACAACAGGACGCGTCGCCGCTTTTTGCCGAATCTGCATACCCATAAATTCTGGGTCGAGTCGGAAAACCGCTGGGTGAAACTCCGTGTTTCAACCAAAGGCATGCGTATCATTGACAAAAACGGCATCGAAGCCGTCATCGCCGACATGCGTAAGCGCGGCGAGAAGTGCTAGGAGAATCATTATGAGAGACTTAATTAAACTGGTTTCAAGCGCTGGCACAGGCCACTACTACACCACCGACAAAAATAAGAAGAATACTCCGGACAAACTCGTATTCAAGAAATACGATCCCTTTGAACGCAGACATGTTGAGTCTATGGTTGCCACGA
>JAAENK010000123.1 GCA_024224415.1 Gammaproteobacteria bacterium
AGTAAAAACCTCCTGTTCCTGCTCTATCGAATAATCAATCGATCCCCACTTTAAGCGATTTGCCTCAATAGCAAATTTGATTGATTTATCATATTCCTTAAGATCCTCGTAGGCCTTGCCGAGTCCAAATGCCAGATGCATTTTCTGCTCTTCGCTGATTTCGTCTTTTGCATAAAGAGCTTCCATGGTACGCATGTCATCGTCATATTCGGAAAACTTTTTATTCCTTGCCAGGCTGCGAAATACATCAGAGAGGTCAGGATTTAATTGAAACGCCTGGCGAAATGCGTTTTCGGCCTGTTCGATCTCACCGAAATCACTTAACGTAGTAGCAAGCCCTCGGTAGGCGTGACCGTTTTCAGGATCAATGTCTATTGCTTTCCGGTAAGCGGCGATAGCCTGATCCAGATTGCCCTGGTCGCCAAGCGCATAACCGAGTTCAATATGGATCTCAGCATTTCTGGGGTCTATGGCTAGCGCCTTTCGAATCGAAATTATTGCTTCGTCTGGTTTGCTTTGTTTTATCAGCACCCTGCCTAGTCCCAGATGGGATGCTTTATATCCGGGGTCGATTTCAATCGACTTGTGGTAGCAGGCAATCGCCTGATCCAGCTTATCCTGCTCTGCGAAAGCATTCCCTAGCCCTGTATAAGCCTCTTTGTGCCCAGCATCGATTTCTATGACCTTTTTATACGATTCGATTGCCTTGTCAATCTCGTCTTTTTGGACGAGTACATTGGCCAGCCCATTGTATGCCTCTTTATTGTCAGGGTCGATATTGATAGCTTTCCGATACGACTCGATTGCCTTATCTAAATCATTAAGGCCGTTTAATGCATTACCCAAATTACTGTAAGCATCGGCATAATCAG
>JAAENK010000124.1 GCA_024224415.1 Gammaproteobacteria bacterium
AAGGACATCTACCTGGGCATGATGCAGTTTATGCTGATTCAACTCGTTGGTCTGATCCTGTTGTTTCTCTTCCCGCAACTGGTGCTGTGGCTACCCAAAGTAATGTCTGGTGGGTAATGAAACAAAGGGATATTAGCCAGGTTTAACCGAGGGTATCAAGTTGTTGTTGTCTATAGCCGCAATTGTGGTCGGCCTCCTGATTCTGGTGTGGAGTGCCGACCGATTTGTCGATGGTGCTGCCGCCATTGCCCAGCATATGGGCGTGTCAAACCTGATTATCGGTATTACCGTTGTCGGTTTCGGTACCTCCGCACCTGAAATTGCCGTATCTGTAATTGCCGTGTTGGAAGAAGTGCCTGGCCTGGCGGTTGGTAACGCAATCGGTTCGAATATCGCCAATATCGGCCTGATCCTCGGCATTACCGCCTTGCTCGCGCCAGTATCGGTGTCGAGAGGCCTGATTAGATCGGAGTATCCTTTGCTGTTTGGTGCTACCGTTGTATTGACATGGTGCCTGTACGACCTTCAGCTGGATCGTCTCGATGGGTTTTTGCTAATCGGCATGCTGGTGGTGATCATGGCCTATATGATTCACAGTCACCACAATGCAAAAGAAGAGTTAGATGAGGATGACGAGTCGATGTCAGACAAAGTCGCCTGGTTCTGGATTTTACTCGGTTTGGTATTGCTAATTGGCAGCTCCCGCATGCTAGTTTGGGGCGCATCGAATATCGCGCACAGCCTGGGTGTAAGCGAACTTGTAATTGGGTTGACGATTGTTGCACTTGGGACCAGTTTGCCGGAGTTGGCAGCATCGATCGCCAGCCTGAAAAAATCTATTCCCGATATGGCAATTGGTAATATTATCGGCTCGAACCTTTTCAATAGCCTGGCGGTGGTAGGTATTCCGCCGCTAATCCATGGTTTTGAGGTTGACATGGCCGCCTTGCATCGTGATCTGCCGGTGATGGTGTTGTTGACCCTGTTATTGTTCGCAATGTCATTTGGTAGAAATCAGCAACTGAATAAAATTGGTCGTTTCAAGGGTGTGGTGTTATTCGCTTTGTTTGCGGCCTATCAGAGTTATCTCTATTTTGAAGTCGTTTCGGCTACCTGATGAATTACAATGTTACTACCATGAGCATAAATCGATGTGTAGAGAGTTACTGAATCAATTTTTACTCGAAGGGCGTTGTTTCGTCGTCACCGGTGCCAGTTCAGGTATTGGTCGCGCTATGGCGGAATTTATTGCGTGTGCAGGCGCCAGGTCGGTTCTTGTAGCCCGGCGTGAGCAGGAACTGGAAGCGGCGGTGGAGGCCATCCGATCAGCCGGTGGCCAGGCCGATTTTGTGGTCGGCGACTTATCGCAACGCGAAGCCCTGGTCGAAATCGCCAGGCAATGCAAGGCTAAATCGCCACGTCATGTTGTTGACGGTGTTGTGAATGCTGCTGGAATAAACTTACGTCAGGCCGTCGACGATATTACTCTCGATAGCTGGGATTTGACGCTTAATCTTAATCTGGCTACGCCTTTCTTTTTTACGCGAGAGTTTGTCCCGGAAATGCTGGCGCAGTCTTATGGTCGAGTCATCAACATTGCTTCACTGCAGTCATCTCGTGCTTTTCCGAATGGCCTGGCATATGGCGCATCGAAAGGTGGTGTCTGCCAATTGACCCGCGCAATGGCAGAGGCCTGGTCCAGAGATGGCATTTGCTGTAATGCGATCGCACCGGGATTTTTCCCAACCGAGTTAACTGCACCGGTTTTTGCTAACGATGATACTCGTGACTGGGCAGCCGTACAGACGACCATGGGACGAAACGGCAAGCTTGACGACCTATCCGGTATAACTTTATTTTTTGCCTCGGCTGCCTGTGGCTATGTTACCGGACAAACTTTGCATATAGACGGTGGCTTTACAGCCAGGTAAATAGAAAATATGAAAGCGCTTGTGTATACAGGTACTCATCAGTTGCAATATCGGGATGAGCCAGAACCTGCAGTTGCCAAAAATGAGGCGTTGGTTGAAATCGAGGCGGTCGGTATTTGCGGCTCCGATATGCATGCATACCACGGTTATGACGCACGCCGTGTACCACCTTTGATCCTTGGGCATGAGGCAGTTGGGCTGGTACAAAATGGTGCCAGAAAAGGTAAGCGGGTTGTCCTGAATCCATTAATTAGCTGTGGTAAATGTAACTATTGCCTCAGTGGTAAATCCAATTTGTGCTTACAAAGAGAGTTGATTGGTATGCGTCGAGCTGGTGCGTTTGCTCAATACATCAATATTCCTGAACAGAACCTGCTTGAAATACCACAAGATATGGATCCGGTTACCGCAAGCCTGACCGAGCCTGCTGCAACTTCACTGCATGTGGTATATCAGGCTGAAAAGCTGCTACACAGGCCACTAAATGAGTGCAGGGTAGTAGTACTGGGAGGAGGTTCTATTGGGGTTTTTGCAGCTTTGATATTAAAGCACAAAGGATGTAGAGATATTTACCTGGGGGACACAAATTCACTGAGAAGGGACGCTGTGGAAAAGTTGGATTTTGGAACAATTTATAATCCGCTTGACAACAATCAACCCGAATCAGGAAGTTTTGATCTGGTGATCGATGCAGTAGGTAGTGGTCGCACGCGTGCCGCTTCCTGTCAGTTAGTAAAGGCTGGGGGTGTTATTTCACATGTTGGACTGCAGGATAACGAAGCTGGTCTGGATACTCGTCGAATAACCCTGGATGAGATCATTTTTCTGGGTAACTACACATATAGCGTACCTGATCTCCAGGCCACTATTGATCTCCTGTATTGTGGGGCACTTGGTTCTTTTGACTGGGTGGAAACGCGGTTACTTGCGGATGGAGCCTCAGCCTTTCATGATATTCATGAGGGTAAGGCTGCTTCTCCAAAGCTTGTTCTAATACTGTAGATATATATCATCTCATTCAAACGAAATATGGAAGGCTGCTAATTATTCGTGACGACAAGCTCTCAATTTATACTTACTTAAAGGAAATGCACATGTACAAAACTATTCTGGTACCGGTCGATATTGCTCATCTCGGTGAAGCTGAAGCAACTATCGATGTCGCCTCAATCCTCGGTGGCGAAAATGCCAACATTATTCTACTCAACGTCGTGGAAGATATCCCGGATTGGGCAGCCGCCGAACTTCCACGTGGAATTCGAGAAAAATCGTTACAAAATTCGCTGGCTGGTCTAGAAGCAATAGCAAAATCAAGTAGCGTTAAAATGAAGGTAGAGGCTCGTAAAGGTCATCCCTATAAAACAATTCTGGAAGTGGCAGAAGGAGAAGGTGTTGATTTGATTATCATCGCATCGCACAAACCGGAACTGCAAGACTATTTTCTCGGCTCAACCGCTGCAAAAGTTGTCCGCCATGCCAGATGTTCTGTCCTCGTTATTCGATAATCTGGTTCAAGCAATTATCGGTAATTTGTACTGCAAAGAGGCGGTGGTCAGAATATTCGGTTATTCTCGAACAGGATCGAAGGTTTCACAGACCTTCAATAGTTCAATTCGATAATACGCTGCGTATCGGCAGCGAGATCGCTCAAGCCAAGTTGTTCGTAAGCCTGTAACTGGACTTCTAGTGCCGATTGAATGACCGAGCTGCCCTGGTAATCGGTCAATATCAATTTGGTTCGGTTGGCTGCGGCAACCCAGGCATTGCGCGATGCGTAATACTTGGCCACCTTGAGATCGGCCCTGGCGAGCTGTTCACGAAGATAAACCATGCGTTGCCTGGAATCAGTGTTGTAAGTGCTGTTGGGGAAGCGACGAATCAGTAACTGAAAATCGTCGTAAGACTTGAGTAGTATGCTTCGATCATAGTTTGATTTATCGCGCTCATGCAGTATATCGAGGATACTGCCGCCACGATCAAAATTGATCAGGCCGCGTAAATAATAGGCGTAGTCGACAGTTTCGTGGCGAGGGTTTAACTTGATAAAGCGTTCTACCGCAGCGATTGCTGATTCCGGTTCGTCGAATTTATAATAGGCATAGGCGACATCGAGTTGGGCCTGGGTAGCGTATTTACCAAACGGAAATCGTGATTCCAGATTTTCGTATTGTTCGATCGCAGTAATATACTTTTCTTCAGCCAGGTTGGCCCGGGCGCTACGATAGAGCTTCTCAACGCTCCAGTCGACGGTTTCATCAATTTCTTCGACCGGGCCGCAGGCGCTTAGCAGGAAAATGATAGTAAGTAATGAAATAAGGCGCATATTGGTAAAAATTATTGAAAATGTTAACGGTTGCTGACTTGCCGACCGGGCAAACTCGCAGTATAACCAGTCCATGAAATTAATTCAGCAACAGTATCGGATCGAGCACGATGAAGCGGGCAACCGTCTGGACCAAACTCTTAGCCAACGCTTGCCTGAATATTCCCGTAGTAAAATTCAGCAATGGATACGTGAAGGTTTCATTAGTCTTAATCATAAGACCTGTAAGCCGCGTCAAAAAGTTTATGCCGATGACCTGGTCGATCTGGATGTTCCAATTGTTAGCCAACTCTCTGACCAGCCCCAGGCAGTAGAGTTCGAAATACTGCATCGGGATGATGATATTTTTGTGATTGATAAGCCTGCCGGTGTCGTGGTACATCCTGCGGCTGGCCACCCGGATGGCACTCTGGTGAACGGGCTTCTTAATATCGATACCCAGCTTGAGCAATTGCCGCGGGCTGGTATCGTGCATCGCCTCGACAAGGATACTACCGGGATTATGGTGGTAGCCCGCAATCTACGCGCGCACCACTGGCTGGTGGATCAATTGCAGCAACGCCTGGTGAAACGTGAATATATCGCTATTACGCAAGGCGTGGTAACTGCAGGACGCAGTATCGAAACCGGCATAGCGCGTCATGCGGTGAATCGTAAAAAAATGGCAGTTAACCAGAATGGCAAGCTAGCCATTACCCACTTTCAGGTGGCGCGCAAGTTTCAACATCATAGCTTGATCAATGTGCAGCTTGAAACCGGCAGGACCCATCAGATCCGCGTGCATATGGCTCATATTAAGTATCCATTATTAGGCGATCCGGTCTATGGCGGCAGGGAACGCATTCCGCGAGGTATCGGTGATGCGCTGACTGAAAGAATAAGAAACTTCAATCGACAGGCTTTGCATGCCCGGCGTTTAAGTTTTGAGCATCCGGCATCGCAGCAATTCTGCGAATTCGAGGCGGCAATTCCCGATGATTTTCAGCAATTGCTGAATGCACTGGATGCAGCATGAATAATATAATCAAGCCCGAGTGGGATGTGCCGGGTAAGGTTTCGGCTTTTTGCACCACGCGACGTGGTGGCGTTAGCGTTAAACCCTTCGATACCTTCAATTTGGCGCAACATGTTGGCGATGATGAATACGCTGTGCAAGCCAATCGTGAATTGCTTGGTCGAGATTTTGGTTTACCCACCGAACCTTGCTGGCTCAATCAAACGCATAGCACCCGTGTAGTTACGCTTAGCGGTGCAGAACAGTTTGATAGCGATGCTGATGCGGCGATTACCCATGAAACAGACATGATCGCTGTGGTGATGACTGCCGATTGTCTGCCCGTACTTATCTGCAATCGGCAAGGTAGCGAAGTTGCTGCAGTACACGCAGGGTGGCGTGGATTAGCGGAAGGAATTTTAACCACGACCTTAGATGCTATGACTTCGTCTGTCGACGAATTGCTGGCCTGGATTGGCCCAGCGGTAAGCCAGCAGCATTTTGAAATCGGCGATGAAGTTCGCCAGATATTTGTAGACAAGCAACCTGAGGCAACGTATCGATTTATCGCCAGTCGCCCCGGGCACTGGTTATGTAATCTACCCGGTTTAGCCGCTGACGAACTTGATCGACAGGGTCTTGGCGGCGTTTATTTGTCAGGTTTATGCAGTTACGATGATGGCGAAAACTTCTATTCCTATCGAAGAGAAAAAACCACCGGACGCATGGCTAGCTTGATCTGGATCAATGCTGACGCTTGAAAATATTCAAATTACTCTTACCTATGTAACATAATTTTCCCACCTGAGTCTCATTTTTAGAGGATTAACAGCATGAGAATGGATCGATTAACCAGTAAATTTCAGGAAGCCATGGGCGATGCCCAGTCACTTGCGGTCGGTCGCGATCATCAATTTATCGAGCCAGTGCATTTGTTGATTGCATTG
Source organism: Gammaproteobacteria bacterium (assembly GCA_024224415.1). Lineage (GTDB taxonomy): Bacteria > Pseudomonadota > Gammaproteobacteria. Next base: position 6,196 of record JAAENK010000124.1, read on the forward strand.
CTCGATCAACAGGGTGGTTCGGTTCGTCCGTTGTTTACTCATGCCGGCGTCAATATCAACTTATTGCGGTCACAACTCACCGAGTTGCTGGAAAAGCAGGCCCGTGTCGAGGGTGCTGCAGGTGATTTGCATATATCCAATGCGTTAGGCAAATTGCTCAATGTCACCGATAAACTTGCGCAGGATCGTAAAGACCAGTTTATTTCCTCCGAGTTGTTTGTGCTCGCGGCTATTGAAGAAAAAGGTCCTCTCGCCGACGTACTAAAGTCTTCTGGCGCAAACAATAAGACGATAAGTCAGGCGGTCGAGACCATCCGTGGTGGTCAACCTGTCGATAGCGCCAGTGCCGAAGATCAGCGTATGGCGCTGGAGAAATATACTATAGACCTCACCGAACGTGCCGAACAGGGCAAACTCGACCCGGTCATCGGGCGGGATGAGGAAATTCGTCGCGCCATACAGGTGTTACAACGTCGCACCAAGAATAATCCAGTGCTGATCGGTGAACCTGGTGTTGGTAAAACCGCGATTGCTGAAGGTTTGGCGCAACGCATTGTTAATAGTGAAGTACCCGAAGGCTTGAAAAATAAGCGCCTGCTGTCACTAGATATGGGTTCGTTGATTGCGGGCGCCAAGTTCCGCGGTGAATTCGAAGAGCGTCTGAAATCGGTGCTTAATGATTTGTCCAAACAGGAAGGTCAGATTATTCTTTTCATCGACGAATTGCACACCATGGTAGGTGCTGGCAAGGCCGAAGGTGCAATGGATGCTGGTAACATGCTTAAGCCTGCGCTGTCACGAGGCGAGTTACATTGTATCGGCGCGACCACGTTGGATGAATATCGACAATATATCGAAAAAGATGCGGCGCTAGAGCGACGTTTCCAAAAGGTGCTGGTACAGGAACCCTCGGTTGAAGATACTATCGCTATCCTGCGAGGATTGAAAGAACGCTACGAAGTTCACCACGGTGTCGATATCACAGATCCGGCTATTGTGGCCGCAGCGACCCTGTCTTACCGTTATATCACCGACCGGCAATTGCCCGATAAAGCCATCGATTTAATCGACGAGTCGGCGAGTCGTATCCGCATGCAGATCGATTCCAAACCCGAAGATATGGATCGGCTAGAACGGCGTTTGATTCAACTGAAGATAGAATTCGAGGCGTTGAAGAAGGAAAGCGATGCGGCGAGTAATAAACGCCGCGATATACTGGTATCTGAAATTGCGCAACTCGAACGTGAGTACTCCGACCTGGATGAAGTCTGGAAATCTGAAAAAGCTGCTCTGCAGGGTACTACGCATGTAAAGGAGGCACTCGAGCGTGCTCGACTCGACCTCGAAACCGCACAACGTGCCGGTGATTTGGCACGCATGTCGGAATTGCAATACGGTCGAATTCCGGAATTGGAAAAACAGTTAGATCTGGCCAGTAATGTGGAAATGCAGGATATGAAGCTGCTCATCAACAAGGTCGGTGAAGAAGAAATTGCCTCGGTAGTATCGCGTTGGACCGGAATTCCGGTGTCAAAAATGCTCGAATCCGAGCGTGATAAGTTACTCACTATGGAGGATGCGATCGGTGAACGCGTAGTGGGTCAGAACGAAGCCGTGACGGCGGTTTCTGATGCGATTCGTCGTTCCAGGGCCGGACTGTCCGATCCCAAAAGGCCCAATGGTTCCTTCCTGTTTCTGGGTCCGACCGGGGTGGGTAAAACTGAATTGACCAAGGCGTTGACCGAATTTCTGTTCGATACCGAAGACGCCATGATTCGTATCGATATGTCAGAGTTTATGGAAAAACACAGTGTCGCACGCCTGGTTGGTGCACCACCGGGTTATGTCGGCTACGAACAGGGTGGTTACCTGACCGAGGCTGTACGCAGGCGGCCTTATTCGGTGATATTGCTCGATGAAATCGAAAAAGCTCATCCCGATGTATTTAATATTCTATTGCAGGTGCTCGACGATGGCAGGCTCACCGATGGGCAGGGTCGTACCGTTGATTTCCGCAATACAGTAATAGTGATGACTTCAAACCTGGGCTCCATCGAAATTCAAACCATGGCCGGTGACAGCCAGTACGATGCGATTAAAGAGGCGGTGATGCAGCAGGTTTCGGTACATTTCAGGCCTGAATTTATCAACCGTATTGATGAAACAGTAGTATTTCATCCGCTGACCCAGGCTCAGATCAGGGTAATTGCACAGATTCAATTACAGGGTTTGATCGAGCGCATGAAAGAAAAGGATTTACGCCTGGAAATCAGTGAAAAAGCGCTCGATGAACTCGGTGCTATCGGTTTTGATCCAGTCTACGGCGCCAGGCCGTTAAAACGCGAAATTCAGCAGGTTATTGAAAATCCGATAGCCAGATCGCTACTCTCGGGTGAGTTTGTGGCCAGCGATGTGATTCATGTTGATGTTGATAATAGCGGCCAGTTTAAGTTCAAACATTAACTGCCCCGCATTTATCGTCATTTGAGTACCTTTTTTCGGTAAATTGTGACTATAATCGTTTGAGTAAGTCACAAGTGCAGTCACTACGAGGTATAGCAAGCAGTGACAGGTACAAAAATTTGGAAAGGTAATCATTATTCAGCATGGCGGTATTAGGATCGATACTATTCAATCGTACGCTCAAGCAATTCCTTGACTGTCAGGATTTGGCTAGCGATAAAGGCGTTGAGCTGACGAAAAAAATCAGCGCAGCCGCAAAAGATTCGCTGGATAAGATACTGGCAACCATACCAAAGACCAAAGGTGAGCACCGCAATGTCCTGAAAAAGATTTGTCTTGAGCATGCCGATGGCGCCAATCAGGAGTTTTTGCTCAATAGCCTGGAAAACGATACCACCAACATTCGATCTACCGCTGCCGATATTCTGTCGCAATCAACCCAGTTAAGCCCCAGCAAACTGTTCAAGCGTTTACATGAAACCGATGTTTCGAAAACAGAAATCATCGATATCCTCAGCTTTCAAAAGCAATTTCTGAAACCAGAGCAAATTATCAACAATGCGCTCAAGCTGGAGAAAACTTATGCCGAGAAGTTGCTGGATATGGCGACATATTCCGAACAGCCGGTGGACTTTGAGAATCTAAATTTTGATCCTGAAAAAATAGAAAGTCCAACTATCAAAATAATGCTGTTACGTTATTTTGCTAAGCTAAATCAACCAGAAGTGGCACGGATAGTTGGAAAGTTTCTGAGTGATAAAAACAAGACCGTCGTTATCGAAGCCTTGAAATCACTGAAAACCTTGACCGTGTCCTTCGATGCTTCGGTGGTATTGCCGTTTATTGAAACTATGTCCGAGGTAGAGCGTGAAATTGCGATGGAAATAATTGCTAAGCAGGCCGATGCTGAATTAGTGCCCAGGCTGGCGGCCTGGACAACATCAAAATCGGATGATTTACGCGAAACTTTTATCAAACTGGTGGCTGAAAACGCCACTGAAAAAGGGCTTGAAAAATTTTTACAACGTCTCGATCAGCAAGAGTGGTGGGGCAGGGAGCAGGCCTTGAAATGCCTGCTACGCCAAACCGATGCAAAGTTATTAAAGTCCGCGAAAGCACTGATTGATCATTCGCATGAGTTTGTTCGTAGTACAGCCCAGCAACTCGCTGCACATCAGGCCAACCCGGCAGATCTAGATGCGATCAGTAAGGCTGCGCTGCATGAAAATTGGCAGGTGCGCGAAAAGGCTATCGAAGCGCTCGGCAATTCTGGCAAACGCGAATCAGTGACGTTATTGAAGGAGGTCATCAAAAAATGGCCTGAATCAGCACCTATCGTGCTCAAGTCGGTGAGTAAACTTGGTTTTAGCAAAGGTCTCGAAATCGCTTTTGCCTGCCTGAAAATGCCGGAAGCCGCAACCCAGCGCGAAGCGCTGATGACGATATCGAAATTAACTACAAAACAACATGCCGAAAACGTCCGCGAGACGGTAATGCGCATAGTGCCGAACTTGCAGGCGACGGTGAAAGATACTGCAGAGCAGGTGGTCACCCAGATTACTGAAGTTTTCGCGCTGAGTATGTTGAAAATTGATAGTGAGGATTTTTTTGAAACAAAATTAGTCAAAGTCAATGATACCCATAACTTGAGCCAGGTCATTAAAGGTAGCCAGGAGATCCAACATGAATCGACTGCGGTTGTCAGCTTCCAGAATATTGAAGAGTTAAAAGAGAATGATATCTGGATGGATCGCTATCGTATCAAACAGGAAGTAGGGCGTGGTGCAATGGGTCGGGTCATGCTCGCTGAGGATGAAATGGTCGGTGAGCCGCTGATATTGAAATTTATGCATCCCGAGCTTACGGCTGACGGTGCTTCGCGAGAACGATTTTTACGCGAAGTTAAATACTCGCGAAAAGTCAGCCACCCCAATGTGATTCGTATTCACGATATGTTGTTCAAGGATAATCTTTGCGCCATATCGATGGAGTATTTCGTCAGTCAGGGTGTTGATGAAAAGCTTAGAGAAAAGAGTTTTTTCGAAGCCAAAGAAGGGCTTGATATTCTCTATCAGGTCGCATCCGGTATGTCTGCGGCACACAAACAGGAAGTTATCCATCGAGACCTCAAGCCGAGCAATATTTTAATGGATGATACCAATCTGGTTAAAGTGGTAGATTTCGGTATTGCATCGGCATCATCGAATTCGGATTCAACATTAACAAAAACCGGCTCAATTATTGGTACCCCGGCCTACCTGTCCCCCGAACGTGCCAAAGGCCTGGAAGCAGACTATCGCTGCGATATCTATGCCCTGGGTATTATCGCCTATTGCATGTTTGCCGGACAATTACCCTACAAGGGTGAGCCTATGTCGATACTGTTTCAGCATCTGGAAGGCAATGCGACACCTATCCACGAGGTAAAGAAATCCATAAGTCCACGCCTGAGCATGCTGGTGCAAAAAATGATGGCGGTCGAAGCCGAAAACCGGATACAAACCATGGATGATGTTTGTGAAGCCATTACTGAAACCCAAAACAAACTTTAACCTCTGCTGGGGTTACTGGCGTAAATCTCTGACAGTATTTCCATATAATTAACACCTGGTTGCTCACTCAGTTGCATAGCTTTTTGTATATATCTGGTCATGTCGTGAAGTAGTATCTCGGATCGAAAACCAAAAGTGATTGTATTATCCAGCTCATCAACCGGCAGGCACAGTGCCTGCTGCCTGAACACTCGGCGCAGATCGCGATAAAAATGCCTGTATTCGTTATCGCTATTAATCAGCAGGTTTGACGCCAGTCCGCCTTCCCGGTTGATCATGTTATGGAGGTTTTGTATCGTACTGGTTTTCAATAGCCACTGTGGAGATTGGTTGTTGATAAAGATATCGCAGA
>JAAENK010000125.1 GCA_024224415.1 Gammaproteobacteria bacterium
GCGTGCGTTGCGCGTCAGGGATGATGGAGGCCTGACATGAGCATTAGAGGCAGCTGTGCATGCAGCAATATACAAATACTGTGGCATACAGTCGATCATAGTCTGGTGCCCCGCGAATGCCAGTGCGAGTATTGCTTGCTCAATCGCTTCGCATATGTGTCTAAAGCCGGTACCCGCTTTGATGTCACCATTCACCGCGAGGCCTCGCATAGCACCCATAAACTGGGAATGGGGGGCGCTTGTTTCCACAGGTGTGAGAGTTGCGGGGAACTTGTGTTTGTCACGTCAGAAATCGATGGGGAACTTTACGGTTCATTGAATGCCAGGTGCCTCAATAATCGATTTGGCTTTGGTGCCCCCATAAACACACATTGTCATAATCAGACGACGATGCAGAAAAAAAATGAATGGCGTCAAAACTGGTGCTGCCCGGTGGTCATGAAGAAAAAATCGGGGTCGGATGACGCGATTCACTTAGGTACGGTGTAGTTTTAGCGTATTTTTGGAATATGGATTCACTTGGGGTGATGCATGGAATTCCTGATGGATATCTGTGGCAATCGCCTGTCGTTTCAAAGCTGAGGCAACAGGAAATGGACTGGAGAATATTTCTCACGATTTTTGGGTCGGTGTTTATCGCGGAACTGGGTGATAAAACACAACTAGCCACCATGCTGTTTGCTTCCGATAAGGAAGTCAGTAAGTACACGGTGTTTCTCGCTGCATCAGCAGCCTTGGTGGTGGCTGCCGCTTTCGGTGTACTGGCGGGCGCCTTTGTTTCAGAATACATTAGCGAAAGATATTTGCACTACGTGGCGGGCGTCGGCTTTATCGGGATCGGCATTTTCACTCTCTACCATGCATGAATACAGCAATCGATTGATAGCCGTTGTTAAGACCGCTCCACAGCTGGCTTGA
>JAAENK010000126.1 GCA_024224415.1 Gammaproteobacteria bacterium
CCGATGCATGCAATGTACCGCTCGCGATTGAGATGTTCGATCAGGTGCTTGGTGGTGAGGGGCGCTTCGTGAGGAAACCATTTCTTTCCTTTGGGGGCTGCCCAATCATATCACCATTGTGCTTCGCTGAAGATAATCTGAACTTGTTGGTAGAGACCAGCAAGCTGGGAATTATCAACGATATTGCGATTGCCCCCCAGGCCGGTGCAACTTCACCTGCGGCTTTGGCTGGAAGCCTGGCACAGGTCACGGCTGAAGGTCTGGCTTGCCTGACGATAATCAATATCATCAAACCAGGTTGCCCGATGACTTTCGCTATCTGGCCGTTTATTTCTGATTTACGCACCGGATCATTTACCGGTGGTAGCGGTGAAGAGGCGCTGGCTATGTCAGCCTGTGCACAAATTGGGCGTTTCTACGATTTACCCACCAGCGTTGCTGCGAGTATGACTGACTCTAAACTACCAGACGTACAGGCTGGATTCGAGAAAGGCATCACGGCGGTCACCGCAGGGCTTGCTGGCGCAAATCGAGTAATGGAATCAGCTGGTATGCTCGGCAGCCTGATGGGTTGCAGTTTCGAGGCCTTAATGATCGACAATGATATGCTCGGCATGGCGCAACGAGTGATCGCTGGAATCGAAGTAAATGACGAAACTCTGTCGCTGGATGTCATCCGTGAAGTCGCGCTGGGTCCTGGTCATTATCTAGGACAGCCACAAACTCTGCAGCGCATGGAAACCGATTACCTGTATCCCGAACTTGCCGATCGTTCGACACCTGGCGCCTGGGAAGAGGAAGGCAGTATCGATATGATGATGCGAGCCCAGCAACGAGTAAAACAGATACTGTCTTCGCATTACCCCAGTTATATTGACACAAAAACCGATGCATCTATTCGGGCCAGGTATCCAGTCCGGTTGGTGAACAGAGATATGCAGGCGGGCAATGGTCGATGGTGAAAGCAGTCCAGACGGAATGCGACAGGTAACTTAAGTATCTAGCGCATGGATTTTTTTAACGCTACTTTATTACGAAAATAATAATTGCCGCAATGATAACGAAACTTTCATTTACTATTACATATGAGAGGAAACTTTTCTTTGACCGGTGATAATCATGTGATCTCACAGTAATCATGCCTTGAGGAAATAGCAGTAATATTACTAGTGCCCAAAAAGGACTGATAAACGTAGTTAACGTGACTAATAACATACACATAATCACTGGTAAAATAATATGAAAATCCAGCTCTTGCATATTAGTTTATATTCTGCACCTTATCTAATTTTATGACTTACGCCGGAAGGTTTGCGATTTGGCTCGATTACCGCAGGTTGCCATTCGGCACCAGCGCCTGCCGACACCTCTACCCTGGTTGAAAAACAACCCCGTACATCGACCGCATTCCCGAATCCGGCCTAAATCGATATTAGAAATTAAATCATTTAGTGCCAGCCCGATACGCGCACGAACAACTGTCTTGCCCAGCTCAGAAATCTCTGCCTCCAGGTTTAGCGATTTCTGTTGTTGAATTAATCTGGCATTAGTCATCGACCATTGAATCGCTTTAGTAAACTCATCCAGCTTCGATTGTTCAGCATCGCTACCCTGCACGACATCCCTAATTACACACCAGCTTAGTTCACGCAACTGAAGAAGTTTTACCAGTTCATCTTCGTCTTTGCCAGGATCATTTTTTGATTTCAGTAAGGTAATTCCCCCGGCTGTCAGCAAGCCGGATGATTGACACCATTCGAACACCGCTGACCAGTCGGGGATTGCATTCTGATGCCGACTTTTACCATCGTCATCGACCGTATTGATAAAATCCAGTGCAATGTGCCCACCAAAAAAACCGTGTGTCGCCCAATAATACGTCATCAAAGTAACCTATTAATATCAAATTAATGGTTGCAATCGATTGTCAACTGCAATAACCTTTAAAGTGTTATAAATAGGTTGCATGGAAAAGTCAATGTTGGAACTAAACAACCGATTTGAGTTCAGAGGTCAATCCATTGCATGGGGATCCATTGGCCAGGGTGAACCATTAATACTGGTGCATGGTTTTCCCTGGTCCAGTCAATGTTGGCGACATATCGCACCCTGGTTGGCAAAACGAAGAAAAGTCTTTTATTTCGACATGTTGGGTTGTGGGCAGTCAGAAAAGAACAACACCCAGGATATTCAGGCTCCAGTCCAAAGTGATTTGTTGGCTGCCTTGATTAAACACTGGGCACTGGATAAACCCACTGTAGTGGGGCATGATTTTGGAGGGCTGGCGGTTTTACGAGGACACTTTATCAACAAAATCGAATATAGCGGTCTCATCCTGATCGATGCCGTGGCCGTGCTGCCTTCCGGTTCACTTTTTTATCAACATGTAGCAAAATATGAAATGGCGTTTGCAGGTTTACCCCAATACGCACACAAGGCATTGTTCCAGGCATATATACAAAGGGCAGCTCATAATCCGCTGAGGGAAAAAGCCAGGGAAATCTACCTGCAACCTTACAGCGGCGACAACGGTCAGGCAGCTTTTTATCGGCAGATTGCCCAATCAGATTCA